>NC_017542.1:3463750-3800833 GCF_000237325.1 Paenibacillus polymyxa M1 | reverse complement strand
GAAGTCCGTTTTCGTATTAACATACCTGGCACTTGATATCAGTTGACAAGTTGGTGTGCAACCGACTCACTGATATTTAGATTTCTATCGATCATGCATTGCTTTAATGCAGATAGCTCCGTACTTTGACAAATTGCTTCTGCTACAAGTTGGGCAATTTTCCTTGCTCCTTCGTCAGAAAAATGGGTATTATCTGCTACCCCGGCTGGGTAATTAGGGTGCATTTTTTCAGGCAAATGCATAAATAGAAGTTGGGACTCTTTTTCACCCATGGAACGATAAAGCTGCTGTGATGCTTCGAAAATATCGAGCAACGGTGTTTGGGTTTCCTCGGCTACTTTTCTCATGGCAGCGGGATAGGCTCCTACGGCCAGCGGATCAGGTTCACCGTCTGCGGTAAAGCGGCGGCGGCTGACCGAGGTCAATAGCACAGGAATCCCGCCACGCTCCCGAGCGGACTGAATGAATTGAATTAAGTTTAGACGGTACTCTCCCTCAGGATCGGTGTAGCGCGTGGGGTCTTCTTTTTTCTCATCGTTATGTCCAAATTGGATAAACAGATAATCGCCAGCTTGAATATCTTTTTCAATATCAGCTAATCGCCCTTCTGCTATAAAGGATTTGGTGCTTCGCCCATTGACGGCACGATTGTCCACATGCACAGCTGGGTCCAAATAAGTCTGCAAATGTTCGCCCCAGCCTGTCATCGGTTTTTCGGTTGCTCCTTTTTGGGCTGCAGTAGAGTCTCCTGCGATAAACAGTCGAGTTGTCATCCGCTGTCTTGTCTGCGCATATCCATGTTTTTGAAGCCATTTTTCCGCCAGGTCGAGCCATTGTCGGCATTCACGGTTGTCCTCAGACAGTCCCAATCCGTGCCGCCCTTCTTCAAATACATGCAGTTCAAACGGAATACGCTCTCTGGATAACGAGAAAGCGAACAACAGGCTATTTTCTACCGGTACAGCGCCATCATTGGCCGTTGTCCACATAAAAGTTGGGGGTGTCTGTGCAGTCACTTGCCGATCGGATGAAAAGGCTTGAAGCTGCTCCGAGTTCGGCTGTTCGCCTAAAAAGTGCGTACGGCTTCCCAAATGCGTATAAGGCTCATGGAATGATATTACAGGGTATCCCAACATCAGAAGATTTGGTTTTTCCGCTCCAATCGTGGACACAATGGAGGCCAGGTGACCGCCTGCTGAGAAACCGATGAGACCCACTTGATCAGGGATCACTTGCCAGTCATGCGATGTTTGGCGAATCCATTGCAACGCATGTTCTACATCTTCCAGCAAGGAGGTAACCTCGAAATCGCCGACCTGATACTCCAGCACACCCGCGTGAATACCTAAATCATTTAACCATCGGGCGATCGGCTTTCCTTCATGTGAAGCCAAATGCTCGTAGCCACCGCCAGGTAACACCAATACAAAAGGACGAGCTTCACGGACCGCTACAGGATAGAGGGAGAGAAAGGAAGTGTCTAACGGAAATTCTTCTTTTACAATCTGTTCTTTAGAACTAACGACATGTAACATAAGAGACCTCCAAATTTCTTTTTATCTGCCGCAAACCAAACTAAATCAACTTAAATTGGAATGATACGGATGTAAAAAATAATGCACACGTGAAAAAAATGATTTAAACCTTGTTATGAAAGCGCTATAATTTGGTGTGATACCAAGAACCAAAGGGGGAGCGCAATGAAAAAAGGAAGAATGTTCTACACTATTTTTATTACGATTCTGGTTTTGGGAATAGGATTGGTGGCCAGCTTCGGCAGCTACATCTATTTTACAACAATTAGCTCCGTTGTGGAGAGAGTTTCCAATACCAAGCAAAGCTACATGGCACAGATTAGAAATAGCCTGGAGCAGAAGATTCAAACGATTGAATACGCTTTTAATACGTATAGCACGACCAGTTCCTTTAATGAAGTTGTCAAAAATCCCATTACAGAAAAAGATTTTGTAGCATATCGGAATGTGAATACCCAGCTCAATTATATTGCTACGATGGGATTAGAAGGAACCGAGTATTCACTGATCAGCCTAAATCAGAATTGGAGAATCTCCAATGGAAGCCTGTCTTATTTGACGAAAACGGAACGAGAAAGGCTGATCAGCACCTATATAGACCACCAGGATAAGGGACTATTCTGGATTAAAACAGATAAAGGAATCCGTTTTGTGAATACCTTGCCTGTGTTTTCCAAAAAGAAGCAGGCCATTGCGCTGTCTGATATTTCGTCGCAGACGTTAAGTCATACCATTCAAACAGAGGATCATATGCCTGTGATTATTTTGAATAACAAAGGCGACTTAATGTACGAAACGGAGCCTGCTACTCCCTTATTGTCTACTCAGCAGCTTCAGCACATTTCAGAAGTAACTGCTAAATCAGACAATACAGGCATGCTAACGTTGGAGAAAACGGAGCATCAGCCAGCACGGCAAATCATTTATGCTAAATCTGCTTACAACAATTGGACTTACTTAACGGTATTAGATAAAAAAGAGATTGCAAACGCGTTTCAAACGACCAAATTTGGGATTATCATGATGGGCCTTGTATTAACGCTTTTAATAGTGGTGGTGGCCTACATCATTGCCATTTACTTTACCAAGCCATTTCAGCAAATAAAACGCAGCTTGCCGAAAAATCCTAATTTCGCATTCAAAAATGAACCTTCTAAAAATGAAATTGAGTGGATTATTAATTCCATCGACAACATTGTAACTGAGAAGGAAAGCTTGGAAAGTCTCATTCAGTCCGAAATGCCACAGTTGGAAACGCAATTGATTCTCAACCTGTTTCGCAAACGTATTTCCGCAGAGGAATTGGCACGAAAAATGCCACGTCTGGGCTACCCGCAGATCGAGAATCAAATGTATATTACCTTGTTAGTTCAACTGGATAATCTGGGAGATCGAGAACCTTCGGATAAAGATATTTTACTGCTGGCTATTAACAAAATCGTAGAAGAAACGATTCCAGAGCAGCAGCGTATGCTTCCGATCATTTTAAACGATAACACCCAGGCTACCATTTTAATTTTGGCAGGTAAGAGTGCACAGGAAATGAGAAAGCAAGTGCTGGATCGAGCGGCCCTTTTGATTCAGCATGTAAAAGAGTATTTGAATGTATCCATCAGCATCGGTATTAGCACAGCGTATGATAACTTGTTAGAAAGCAAAGAAGCTTGTGAGATGAGCAAGCAAGCATTACATCACCGTTTAAATCTAGGTAAAGAGTCGATTATTTTTTATGAGGATATTTCCATGGTCATTTCAGGTCCGGTACTGCTTCATTATCCTGCGGAATTGGAATCGAAACTGTTTGATGCCATTCGCATAGGGGATGAAGAGCAGGTATATCATACCGTGCACTCTTTATTGGCAGAAATGATGACGAAGAACAATCATTCCATGAACTTTGAAGTGCTATTGGTACGATTTGTGAATAACCTCATCCAATTAGAGCAGCTATTAGGGATTGAAGTGCTGCTGACGCAAGACAATCATGCCTTGTATCACCGTTTGCTGGATATCCGTAACCCGGAGGAGATAGAACGCATGCTGTTAGAACAGGTTATTTTCCCCATGGTAAAAAGCATGAAGGAGAAGACCAACCAGCAATTCCGCTGTCTCTCAGAGAAAATTGCCGCGATTATCCGTGCTGAATATGACCAGGAATTATCATTAGAACTCATTGGAGATCGACTGCATTACAATCCGAATTATTTAAGCAGCATTTTCAAAAAAGAATACGGAACGACGTTTAGTGAATATTTGATGGGCTATCGCCTGCAAATGAGCAAAAAGTGGCTCGTTGAGACAGATATGACAATTAAAGAAATCGCCGAGCGATTGCAATATCATAATTCGCAAAACTTCATCCGCTCTTTTCGGAAAAAAGAACAGGTTACACCAGGGGCTTATCGAAAGATGAAGCAAGCCAATTAACCTTTAACCGCCCCCAGCAAAGCTCCTTTGACAAAGTGCTTTTGCACAAATGGATACACGATTAACATTGGAACGGTCGCTATAACAATGACCGCCATCTTAATCGTCTGCGCAGGCGGGATGACATCTACCGCGGTTCCTTCTGCCTGCATACCACTGGAGACGATAACAATTTGGCGAAGTAAGACTTGAATTGGCCATTTGGCAGAGTCATTGATATAGAGAATAGCGTGCATATACGTATTCCAGTAGGCAACAGCGTAGAATAAAGAAATAGTTGCAATAGAAGGCAGGGCTAATGGCAACATAATTTTAAAGAAGATACCAAAATCGTTGCACCCGTCCATCTTGGCCGATTCCTCCAAATCATCCGGCAACGCCTGAAAAAAGTTACGCATGATAATCAGGTTAAATGCATTAATGGCTACGGGCAAAATCAAGGACCAATACGAATTGATCAGCCCCATGCTTTTGACAACGAGGAATGTCGGAATCATCCCCCCGCTAAACAACATAGAGAACACGACAATGAAGTTAATCGTATTGCGGCCAAGCAGATATTTCCGGGATAATCCATAAGCCATAAAAGCGGTAAAAATCATACTTACAACTGTACCCACGATCGTTACTCCGACCGAAACCCCAAGTCCTCTAAAAATCGTTGGAGTGGATAGGATATAGCGATAAGCATCCAGAGAAAAAGTAACAGGGAATAAAATAAACTTCTTGGCCACTACTTCCTCAGTTGAGGCAAATGAGCTGGCGATGATATTCAAAAAAGGCAAGAGACAAGTGAGGGCAATGAGAATCAAAAGTGTACTGTTTACAATGTTGAAAATACGACTGCCCAGTGATTCTTTTTTTCGTAATTTTGGTTTGAGTAATGGTTGTTCCAATGTGGTTGACCTCCTTGTAATCGTTTACATGTAAACCTTATCAAGAGGAAAGAATTCCGTATATAATCAAATCTTGAGGTGTTCTCTAAGCGTGGAATAAAGAGGATGATCATTAAGTTGTGTAGTAATCATTAGCTAAGGTGAAGAGGCTATAAAGTAGGCTGTTGGCCTACTTTTGTAAACGCTATCATTTGATGATTATATGCGGAATGCCGAAAATAACGTACTCTTGAAAGCGTATACAGGAACGTTTGAAGGAGGTCGAACTAATGAAAGTTTCAAGTGTCCCCGCACCAAACATGAAGATGAAAATGAAGAAGAACAAAAGAACGACGGAAAGCCTTTTACGAATGCAGAAACACAAGCTGCTCTATCTGATGGTTTTACCCGGATTGGTGTACTTCATTATCTTCAAGTACTTCCCTATGGGGGGATTGGTAATTGCATTTCAGGATTATCAAGCATTTCAGGGAATCACAGGCAGTCCATGGGTAGGAATGAAGCATTTTATTCGTTTGTTTACTGAGCCTACGTTTTTTATGCTGCTTCGCAATACGCTGATTTTATTTGCACTGAATATTGTAATCTTTTTTCCGTTGCCCATCATATTGGCGCTCATGCTGAATGAGGTTAGGAAGATGTTTTTCAAAAACATTATTCAAACCATTATCTACATTCCGCACTTTATGTCATGGGTTATCATTGTTTCGATTTCTTATGTATTCCTGACAGTGGACGGCGGTGTACTGAATGAAATGATTGCCGCGCTGGGCGGTGAGAAGATCAGCTTCTTAACATCTCCGCAGTGGCTGCGAACGGTATATATCGGGCAAGTGATTTGGAAGGAACTCGGCTGGTCTACCATCATTTATTTATCTGCAATTACAGTGGTGGATACGCAATTGTATGAGGCAGCAGAAATGGACGGCGCTGGACGTTTGCGAAAGACATGGCACGTGACGTTGCCAGCGATCCGCCCGGTTATTATTACATTGTTAATTTTGAAAATTGGTAGCACGCTGGATTTGGGCTTTGAGCATATGTATCTGCTATTGAATTCATTAAACCGCGAGGTTGCTGAAATCTTTGACACCTATATTTATACTGCGGGTTTAAAGAATGGACAATTAAGTTTCAGTACGACAGTAGGACTTTTTAAAGGTGTAGTAGGTTTAATTCTGATTATGCTCTCCAATCGACTCGCTAAGAAATTTGGTGAAGACGGCGTTTACTAATGACGACGGGAAGGATGCAAAATGGTACGGTTTGTAGAAAACATGAACAAATGGTGCATGCGCCTGCTACGCCTGGTCTACCTTAACTTGCTGTGGACGATTGCGACGATCCTGGGCTTGGGTTTTATAGGTGTTGGGCCTGCAACCGTTGCTATGCTTAGCATTTTTAGGCAGTGGATTCGGGGCAATGAGGAAGTCGCCATTTTCTCGACGTTTGTACGTTACTTTAAAGAAAGCTTTAAAGAAGCAGCCATCATTGGCGGGCTTTACAGCCTTGTGGGTTACGTGCTCTACGTGGATATCGTCAACGTCTCATCCTGGTATATTCGTGTGGTGACGCTGATGGGTGCCTTTTTGTATCTTATCTCTTTGGCATACATTTTTCCGTTGCTGGCTCACTATGATTGGAAAGGCATCAAGCTGAAGATCAAGATGTCGATCGTGATTGGTTTTTCGTATTTACAATATACACTTGTTCTTTTTGTAGCCATTGTCGTGCTTTATGCATTGATTCTAGGCTTGTACCCAGGAATTCTAACTTTTGCCGGAGCGAGCATCATCGGTTATCTCGTGATGTGGATGACGCATCAGGTATTCAGCAAAATAGAGCGAGAGGTTCTGGTGAAAGAGGAAGATATGGTATGAATATACAAACCAAAAAGGAGCAAACACGATGAAAAAAGGAATCAAGATGAAAAAGGGAGTGTCAGGTCTTCTTGCCGCACTTATGGTCATGAGTGTTTTTCTAGCTGCTTGTGGTGACAAGGGAACTGAAGATCAAGGCAGTCAAACCTATGATCCTAAATCCAAACTGGAGTTTACCTGGCTAAACGTATTGCATACAGCCTCTCCGCCTACAGAAACGATTAAAAGTAAAATCGAAGAATACACCAATTCCAAAATTACGTTTAACTGGGTACCGGATGCTTCCAAGGAAGAGAGAATTACCACCGCACTGGCTTCTGGTGAATTGGCAGATATGGTGACTTTGACGATGATGACAAATTCCTCAGTACGTAGTTCATTGAAATCAGGACTATTCTGGGATGTAGGCAAATACTTGGATGATTACGAAAATTTGAAAAAGATCCCACCTGAAGTGCGAGAAGCCGCTTCTATTGAAGGGGTGCTATATGGTGTTCCGTTCCAGAAGAATCTGGCTCGGGCGGGTTTGGTCATTCGTCAGGATTGGCTCGATCGCTTAGGACTGAAGGTGCCGACCACACTGGATGAGTTGTATGAAGTTGCGAGAGCGTTTACAGAAGATGATCCGGATGGCAATGGAAAAAATGATACGACTGGGTTTGTTGACAGATCGGATCTGCGCTACAGCAGTTTCAAAACGTTAAGTTCCTATTTTGGTACACCTAATGGCTGGAAAGTAGATGAAAACGGAAAGTTTACGCCGGAATTTGATACTCCTCAATATTTGGAGACCTTAAAGTATTCCAATAAATTATACAAAAACGGGTATCTCTCCAAAGACTTTGCTGTAACCGCTAAAACGGACCAGCAACAACAATTTGCACAAGGTAAAGCAGGGATTTATACAGGCATGATCGATATTTCTAACCTCAGAACCTTGTCTCAAGGCTTACAAAAAGGGCTAAAGCTGGTACCTGTCAACAAGATTTCGAATGGAGATGGACAATACCACGTATGGTCTGAGGGAAGCGGGGTAGGAGGCTTGCTGGCATTTCCGAAATCTGAAGTAAAGACAGAAGCTGAGTTGAAGAGACTGCTGCAATTTGTAGATGACTTAATTGACAAAGATGTATACATGTATATGACCGGTGGTCTTGAAGGTACTCATTATAAAATTGAAAAGGATGGTTCCTTCAAAATTACGAATACAGATTTGTGGCAAGCAGATGTTCAGCCGTTTTCAAGCTCTAGACCAAGTGAAGTGACTTATAACTTAAAGGATGCCAATCCGGAAAAGGAACTGGCTAACGAATTAGTGCGAGAAAATAATAAATTTGCTGTTCTAGACCCGACAGTGCCACTGGATTCAGCTACCGCTAATGAACAAGGGACAGAGCTGGAGAAAATCATTACCGACGCCTCCTTCAAATTTATTATGGGTGAAATTGATGAAGCCGGATTTAAGGCAGCTGTAGAAAATTGGAAACAATCAGGCGGAGCACGAATTACCACTGAGTATGAAGAAGCGTATAAGAAATCGAAAAAATAAATATATAGGTTGAATATTAGTGTACATGAATTGTCACTACGCAGGCGGATGGTGCTTATCATTGCTGACACTTGTCCAGCACCATTCCGCCTACTCCGTTTTCCAGTGTGTTTTCCAGCCCAGTCTATAAATCATTTTCGTATTCACAAAAAATAAAGACAGGAGAGAACGAAATGCAATTGTACAACATTGTAGATTATGGAGCAGTTCAGGATGGTACGAAGATGGCAACAGAGGCGATTGCGGCTGCTATTGAAGCGGCAAGTAATGCTGGTGGAGGCACCGTTTTTGTTCCGGCTGGAACGTACCTAACGGGCGCTATTTTTCTGAAAAGCAACATTGAGCTGCATGTAAGCCCTGGCGCTATTCTTTCCTTCAGTACGGAACTGGCTGATTACCCTGTAGTAGAATCCAGATGGGAGGGCGTTCAGCGGGAAGTACATGCATCGTGTATTTATGGAGAGAACCTTGAGAATATTTCGATTACAGGCAGCGGAACGCTGGATGGAAATGGTCAGCCGTGGTGGGAAAAGCATCGGAATCATCCAGAGGAGTTACAGTATCCGAGACCCAAATTAATCAGCTTTGACCGTTGTCAGCGGGTTACCATTAAAGATGTTATGTTAAAAAATTCCCCCAGTTGGACTGTAAACCCCATTGCTTGCTATAACGTTACGATTGATAATTTGTCCATTCTTAACCCGGCGGACTCTCCCAATACGGATGGTATTAATCCCGAATCCTGTTCCAATGTTCGTATTAGCAACTGCAATATAGATGTAGGCGATGATTGTATTGCGATCAAAGCAGGAACCGAAGATACGCAAGAACGGATTCCTTGTGAAAATATTACGATTACCAACTGTACAATGGTACATGGTCATGGTGCTGTCGTGCTGGGAAGCGAAATGAGCGGAGATATTCGTAATGTTACGATTAGCAATTGCGTGTTCAAGCAAACGGATCGGGGTATACGTCTGAAATCAAGACGGGGACGCGGTGGAATCATCGAGGATATTCGCATCAGCAACATTGTGATGGAGGAGGTCATTTGTCCATTTATTCTAAACCTGTATTATTTCTGCGGACCTCGGGGCAAAGACAAATATGTTTGGGATAAAAATCCCTATCCGATTACTGATGAAACTCCGTGCTTTAGAAGAATCCATTTTTCTGATATTACGGCAAGACAGGTTCATGCGGCGGCTGGCTTCTTGTACGGACTTGCAGAGCAATATATCGCTGAAATCACATTTTCCAATATTGATATTTCTATGGCTAAAAATGCGATTCCCGGTCGTCCGGCCATGATGACAGGGATTGAAGATATGAATAACCGTGGTTTTTATCTGGGTAACGTGAAGGATATTCGTTTTCAACAGGTTACGATTGAGAATCATGAAGGTCCTGCCTTTTATATTGAAAATGGGGAAAACGTTGAAATCAATCGTTGCCATTCGAAGAATACAGCTCAGCCTGAAAAGCTGATAGAACAAGTAACGGTACAACCTTCTGAACAGAATGTGCTGAACTAGGAGGGATGAAAGGAGAATAAAACGTGGATAAGTTGCAAGCATTGCTGGGCGACCTTCCGGCAGATCGCCCTATAACGGCAACTCTGCTGAATCAAGAAGAGCGGGAGGGATATCGACTGGAGTGTCTCCTATTGGACTTGAACGGAATCGAGTCTGTGCCCGCTTATGTAGCTACACCCTTACAAGGGAACGGCCCGTTCCCATTGGTCGTTTTTAACCATTCGCACGGGGGCAACTATACGAATGGACGTAAGGAGTTGCTCCATAGCAGTCCTTACCTACAGCAGCCCTCTTTTGCTACAGTTCTGACAGATATGGGATATTGCGTGTGCTGTATCGACATGTGGTGCTTCAATGAACGTGGGGGCAAAACCGAGAGCGAGCTGGTAAAAGAAATGCTCTGGCAGGGCCAGGTGCTGTGGGGCATGATGCTGTATGATAACCGTCGTTTGGTAGATTATATGTGCCAGCGTGAGGACATTGATGCTTCCCGCATCGCATCGATCGGCATGTCGATGGGTGGACTTATGGCATGGTGGATGGCTGCTTTAGATGAACGAATACAGATCACGGTTGATATCTGCGGACAGGTAGATGCCCATACGCTGATCGCCAAAAGGGGATTGGATCATCATGGGTTCTATTCCTATGTTCCCGGCTTGTTGAAGCATTTCACCACGTTGGATATTCAAAAGCGGATCGTACCTCGCCCACGGATGAGTATAACAGGTCAAAATGATCGCATGTGTCCTATAGAAGGAGTCGAGCATTTGGCAAACGGGTTGTTGGAAGCTTATCAGAAAGCAGGTCACCCTGAGCATTGGCAGCCTGTGATTGCGAGCGGTGGTCATATGGAGACATTGGAAATGCGAACGGCTTGGCAGTCATTTTTAGCTGAACACTTGTAAATCAAATGAAAGGATTGGGGTAACCATGCTAGTCGGAAAAGAATCCTTTTGTGATTTCCACACCATTCAGGAGGCGATTAATGTATTGGAGCAATCGCCTTCCAACGAAATGGAAACGCTAACTATTTTATCGGGTACCTATGAGGAAGAGGTGCGGATTTACCGTTCAAATCTACATATCATAGGCATCGGACAGGTAGAAATTCGAATGAATCGGTACGCCAGGGAGCGGAATGAATCAGGTGAGGAAATAGGAACCTTTGCAACACCCACTTTATTTGTAGGCGGCAGCCATTTGATCTTGGAAAATCTCATCATTTCCAACACGGCCGGACAGGGAGAACACATTGGGCAGGCCGTTGCGGTATACGCTCATTGTGATCAAACCATCTTTAGAAACTGCACCTTTAAAGGGTACCAGGACACGTTATTTACAGGCCCTCTGCCTCCTGCACCCAAAGAACGATTAAAGTTTGGTGGAATTCCTTTGAAAGAACATCACGCATACTATCGCCAGCTTTATCAGCATTGTTACATCGAGGGTACGATAGACTTCATTTTTGGCGGGGCTACCGCTTACTTTGAAGATTGCGAGATTCGTAGTTTGCGTCATCATAAGAACCATACAAGCTACGTTACAGCCGCCTCTACACCGCAAGGACAAACGTACGGCTATGTATTTGATCATTGCTATTTAACCGCAGAGCCTGATATTACCCCTGTTTTTTTGGGTCGTCCATGGCGGGAATATGCCAAAACCGTATTTGTCAATTGTAAAATGGGCGACCATATCGATCCGCGTGGCTGGGACAATTGGGACACTGTAGCGAACGAGAAAACCGTATGCTATCAGGAATATGGCGGATCTGATGAAATAGCTTCATTACGTCAGCAGCGTGTTCCGTGGGCGGATTGTTTTGAAGCGAGGACAGAAGCATGGAGCAAGGAACAGGTTTTTGAGGGAGTCGCATTTTGGAAAGCAAGGAGAAGTGATGTCTCATGATGATCCAAAACCCTATATTAAAAGGCTTTAATCCCGATCCGTGTATTACGCGAGTCGAGGATACTTACTATATTGTAGTGTCATCGTTTGAGTGGCTGCCTGGAGTACGGGTGTACCAGTCCAAAGATTTGGCTCATTGGGAGCACTGCACGGATATTTTGACTGACCAGGTTGACTTGAGGGGGAACCCAAAAAATTGCAGCATTTGGGCACCGCAATTGAGCTACGCGGATAACCTATTTTATCTACTCTATACGGATGTGAAAAGCACCAAGCGTCCGTTCAAGGACGTTCATAATTTTGTGATAACAGCGCCTACGATTCACGGGCCGTGGTCGGAACCCGTTTATCTGAATAGTAGTGGATTTGATCCGTCTTTATTTCATGATGAGGATGGACGCAAATGGCTATTGAACGCCTTATGGGATTACCGCATGTTGGAAAGCAATAAGTCTTCAGGTATCGTCATGCAGGAGTATGACAGCAGTCAACAGCGGCTTGTTGGCGAGCCTGTTAAAATTTTTGATTGCACTCCATTGAAGAAGACAGAAGCGCCCCACATCTACAGGCAGAACGGTTATTACTATCTTATTACAGCGGAAGGTGGAACAGGTACGGGGCATGCAGTTACCGTAGCACGCTCCAAGCAAATATCCGGCCCGTATGAAGTGGACCCGCATAATCCGATGCTTACATCTCGTGATCAGCTGAATTTCCCGTTACAATGCGCAGGACATGGCAGTCTTGTGCAAACACCTGACGGAGAATGGTATATGGCCCATTTATGCACACGTCCAGTGGAGGGGAAATACGCCATTTTAGGGCGCGAGACAGCGTTGCAACAAGTCTATTGGAATGATGAAGGCTGGCTGCGATTAACCGCCGGGGGCCATACACCTCAATTGGAGGTGCCTGCGCCTCAAGGGACAGTTTCGATTAAGCAAGAGCAGCAGGAGTATATTTTCGAAGACTTTTTCGAGGGCCCCACAATTGATAAATCGTGGAACACATTGCGTATCCTGGCGGACGATAGCTGGTGTTCATTAAGTCAGCGCCCAGGCTACCTTCGAATTCATGCTGGAGAATCCATACAAAGTCTATTCAAGCACCACATGCTTGCCATTCGGCAAACGGATCATCATTTTCGGGTAGAAACAGCACTGGAGTATCAGCCAACAAGCTATTTGCAAATGGCGGGACTTTTGCTGTATCTCAATGAAGAGGACTATTTGTATACGTATGTCAGCTATGAAGAGGGAGTGGGAAAAGTGCTGCGCATGATGCGCTGTGAAGCTAATTCATTTACGTTAGTTCCGCAAGTGATTGCACTTCAGAATGATCTTCCTGTACATTTGGCTGTAGAGGTCCATGCCTCCTATGCACAATTTTATTATGGAGTCGGAGATGAGCCTTCCTGGAAGCGACTTTTTGAAATACAGGATATCAGCTTTTTGTCGGGAGGATTTACAGGGAATTTTGTAGGTATTGCTGCTCATGATATGCAACAATTCCAAGGGAGCTACGCTGACTTTTCCCATTTCTTATACTATGGTAAGGACCATCTCTCCTCATAAAAAATATAATACTGACTATATTGCAAGCACCTTAATCGGTGCTTTTTTCTTTTACAGGTTACCTTTTTACATTATAATCTCGCAAAATCTCCAAAAAAGCAGTGGTTGCTTTCGTCTCAAATACCGCAGAAGGGGTCAGAAAGGAGAATTTCCGAATGAACGGGAGATTGAGAATATCCAATACTTCTAATGTTCCCAAAGCAAGTTCCTTTTGAATTACCCATTGGGACAGCAAAGAAATCCCCAAGCCTGCTTCTACAGACTCTTTGATGATCTGTGTACTGCCAAAATTCATCATATGAGAAGGATAAAATCGAAGCTGTGCAAACATCTTTTCAGCCGCCTCCCGGGTTCCAGAGCCTTCTTCCCGCAGAATCCAGATGTCATCATGCAGCTCATTTATATCCACTTGAGATGTACCGGCCAAACGATGATTTTGCGGAACGACAATAACCATTTCATCATCGGCGAAGGATTCAATGTGTAAATGGTCATGCTGAAATTCTCCTTCGATAATGCCCACATCCAGTTGATTATGAATTACGAGCTTTTCAATTTCCAATGTATTGCCGATGGTAATAGAGGGCTGAATGAGCGGGTACTGGATTCTCATTTGCGCAATTACATGGGGTAGTACATATTCACCATACGTGTAGCTTGCACCAATAGACAGGTTACCCTTTGCCGTATGCATTAGTTCGTCCACCAAGTACTGCATACGTGTATGGAGTCGGATAATCTCCTGGGCATGATGATACACAATTTCACCTGCTTTAGTTAAGCGCACATATTTATTACTTCGCTCCAGGAGCCGGGTTCCTACACTGCGTTCCAGTGTTTGAATATATTGACTTACCGCAGGCTGGGTCATATGTAGTGCCTCAGCAGCTCGTGTGAAGTTTTGTTTCTCCGCAACCCTAACAAAGACGATTAAAGATTGATCCAAAGTCTATTCCTCCAAATTTATCATGCATATTTACTTATCATCATTATTATAATGATTTATTTTTCTTATGACAAAATACATATTAAGCTGTATGCATGTAGAATTGGAGGGAATCAGCATGAAGAGTCATATTCAACACGTCAAATTTTTATTGAACAGGGGTCGATTATTTCAGTTTTTATTTGGCATTGTGCTAACGATGATCTTTGCACTGGCAGGATACGTCCTGAACGAAGTGCCGGGCTTTCATTATGTAGGTCCATTGGCATGTGCAATGTTTCTCGCTATACTATACCGACAGTTGTGGGGGTACCCTGAAGCTGTACGCTCAGGAATTGAATTTTCAGCCAAGAAAATACTGCGCGGAGCTATTGTGTTATATGGGCTGAAGCTAAATATGGATGTTGTTATTCATCATGGGCTGGGTTTGCTTTTACGGGATGTAGGCACTGTGGTATTTGCCATTTTTTTTACGGTTTGGCTGGCAAAACGATTCAAGGCAGATGCTTCGCTTTCGCTTCTTCTTGGGATTGGAACAGGAGTTTGCGGTGCAGCAGCCATTGCAGCTGTTTCTCCCTTGTTGAAGTCCGACGATGAGGACACAGCCATAGGAGTTGGACTTATTGCCTTGGTTGGAACGGTATTTGCTATTTTGTTTACAGTGCTTCGACCTTGGCTTCCTCTGACAGATATACAGTATGGAATCTGGTCAGGCATCAGTTTACATGAAATTGCACATGTGGCCTTAGCGGCAGCACCTGCTGGACAGGATGCTCTTGCCATGGGTTTATTAGCCAAATTGGGGCGTGTCTTCTTACTCATACCGCTTAGCTTTATTTTAATGTATTGGATGAAACGAACCGGAAAGATTCGTACAGGTACTAAAGTAGAGTTCCCCTGGTTCCTCATGGGCTTTATTGCGGCAAGTATTTTGGGAAGTTATGTTTTTGGAAAATATATTGTAGTTTCACCTAGTCTAATGAACGAACTTTCTCAGCTTACTACCTTTATGTTAACGATGGCTATGGTAGGCATGGGGCTAAATGTGAGCTTTAAGACTTTGCGAGAGAAAGCAATGCTGCCCTTACTGGTACTATCTGTTACTTCGATTATTCTTGTAGGACTAACATTTGTAACCGTATGAATAACTGGAATAAGCTCTGCTTGCGTATAGCTGGCAGAGCTTTTTAGTGCTTTCGTATTATAAGGCTGAAATATATAATGAATGAATCGTAACTTTTTACATAGGAGTCGCGTCTATCAAAATGGAGGCTTTAGAGGGGCATAGAATGTAAAATTTACATAGTGAAAAATTAGAGATTGGTAGGGTACATATGAAGAAAATTTGTTTATTTGCTTTTTTGTTTCTGTTTCTATTAGCATTTCCAAGAGAAAGTCACGCTGCGTCTTCAAATTCACATATTCAGCTGGATGGTAAAGATATAAGTGTCAGCAAGGGGGTGCAGATCCAGGAAGTAAAGGGCAATGTGCTGGTTCCACTTCGTCTTATTGTAGAAGAATTGGGTTATAGTGTGAATTGGGAGTCCAAGACAGGGACTATAACTATACATAAAGAAAATCTTAACCTGAGCCTTCAGGTCAACAATCCCATTGCCTCGGTCAATGATCAACCGATGGGGTTGGCTGTAGCTCCTTTGCTTAACGGGGGAACGACTTATGTTCCGCTTCGCTTTGTATCTGAACAGACAGGAGTGGAAGTGGTCTGGAACAACGAACTTAAAACCGTATTCTTGACGACTCCGCCTGCTTCAAGCGGAAATAGCGTGACCACCCGTGATCACTCTGCTACTCAAGCTGCAAGCGATGCTATAGAGAGTGAGCGTACGGCTGTAAACCAAATTCGCTTCAACAATCACCAATTGACGATAACGGTGGATGGAAAAGTAAGCCCCAAAGTCACCAAGTTAACTCAACCAGATCGTATTGTTGTAGATATACCTGATTCGAAGTTTGGTGAGGAATTTCCAGCCTCACAATCATTTAACAATGGTGGACAAGGAAGCTTTCCAGTCACAGAAGATCTAGATGTTTCCAAGGTAAGATACTCCATGTTTAGTACAAACCCAGCCTCGGTACGTATTGTAGTTGATCTTGATCACAGCACACCCTTTCATCTTATTAATGCAGATGATGGTAAAGTGATCGTAGCGTTGGATCAGGCAACGGAGGAGTCAGCATCTACCGATACTGTTATATCTACTATACCTGTTGAGCCTACGATTTCTTCTGACGGACATGCGCAGGGGATTGACGTCTCGCACCATAATGGCAATATTGATTGGCAGCAAGTGGCGGCGGCAGGCAAGACATTTGCTTTTATTAAAGCTACAGAGGGCACCAAGTATCAAGATAATCAATTTTTAGCAAATGTTCAGGGGGCCAGAGATGCTAACATCCTG
The DNA here is from genome assembly GCF_000237325.1 of Paenibacillus polymyxa M1. Lineage (NCBI taxonomy): Bacteria > Bacillati > Bacillota > Bacilli > Caryophanales > Paenibacillaceae > Paenibacillus > Paenibacillus polymyxa. The sequence continues at coordinate 3,784,160 of NC_017542.1, read as the reverse complement.
GTTGGCGCTTACCACTTTTTGAACGCAACTACCGTGGATGGAGCTCGTCAGGAAGCAGCTAATTTTGCTAGGGCTATAGATTCAGCAGGAGGAAGGCTAGATCTGCCCCCTGTGATGGATTATGAAAATAATCCCAAAGGTCTTACTTCCGCACAGATCAGTGAAGTGGCTCATGCATTTTTGGATGAAATGGAGAAGCTTACCGGGCGTGAGCCGATCGTATACACGGGAAACGTCTTTGCTTCCAAGTTTGATCCTACGTTTTCTATGTATAAATTGTGGGTAGCGCGATACAGCACTACGCAAAAGCCGACCGCAGTTCCAGCTTGGAATAGCTGGTGGGCTTGGCAGTACAGTAGTACAGGCAGTGTTCCAGGTATTAGCGGCCAAGTCGATCTAGATGAGTACAATGGAACGATAGATGAACTTCGTGCTTCATTGGCAGGCTCGCTTGATTAGCAGGTTCATGTCATGATTAATCCTCGCGAATCCGAATTAGGATCTGCGAGGATTTTTAATGTCTGATTTGGTTAGCCAGGCATGATCCATACGATTTCGCTGATTCGAACAAAGAATTTTTTACCGTATACATCCAAGATGACATGGTCAGGCTTACTATCTACTACACATCCATCAATTCTGCCACGTGTTGTTTCAAGTACAACGTACTTGCCGATCATCGATTTTAATGTTTCTACGACATACGGATCTACGGGGTGTACCACGACATGGTGGGAGGTAGGATGGTGAGGAAAAGGTTGGTTAACGTTATAATTGAACATTTGATTTGAATTCAATTGCTTCACTCCTTCAGAATTAGTTGTGATATCCTATGCTCCTGCCTAGAAAAGGTGTAGGCTAATGCCCATCAGCGAGAATATTCATAACATTGCCAAAAAGCCCGGTCCATAGGAAAGCTCAATACATAAGCTATGTTGTACCTTGAATTGAAGGAGGCAATGATCCATGAGTGAATGTGAAAGAGGTTGCGGTGGCGGTTCAGTAGGGGGCTACCCAGGCGTTTGGACATCGACAGGAGCTATTCTGGTGCTGTTCATTCTGCTCGTTATCATTACAAAGTCTTTGTGGGTCTAAATTGAATTGAGTTAGCTTAACCCCCCATTGGGATATAACCGATGGGGGGTTAAGTGTTTTAGAGAATGGATCGTATGATAAAACACCCCAAATAACAGCGTACAAGCCCTACACAAACTGTGCCGGGCTGGGCAGCTGTCACATGAGGTGCTTTGGCATCTATAGACAGGAACGGGCAATGGATTGAGGACTAAATTAAAGCAATCGCCAACAGGGTGAACAGGCTTAAAGTTAAGATTTGATTACCGTACCCGTAAGGATAAAAGGCAGACGTTTGTACACGTCCATTCCGTTCAGTTTTTAAGTACACATTATTACGATCCACATCTGTAATGGTTCCTTCGTACTGTTTTCCATCAATGGTGAGAATACGCACCCTTTTATTCATACAGTTCAAACAGTTGTAGTAAGCGTCCATTCAATCACCCCCTCTTATACACATTGGCATTTTATGAGAGAGAAAGCCTTATGGTAACGGCGAACATACAGGGAAGGGGGATTCCGTCGTACTTAAGGTCTGACTAGGGTTAATCTTACTCTTGATAGGGATTAAAGGAAAAGCCAGGATATCCATGGGTATAGATGTAGCCTCTTTGGGGGGCGACCTGACGATGTGATGAAGTATCGGTTAGCCTTACGTGAATCCCTGGTTTTCGAGGTGGCTGCTGTTTGCAGTCATTGGAAGGACCGATGATGATAGGTTTTTTTATAGGGGCGAGCGCTTCCTGGACCTTTTTCTCATCCAGACAGTAAGTATGAGCCATAATGTTACTTGGCGTGAGCCGCAAAACATCGGAGCCCAAAATGAATTCAGGGACTGGAGCGTTAAAAATCGCCAACAAGTGAGTGTTGTCCACCGTGGCGACTAGATAGTGCCACCATCCCTGAGGGACGTTAGCCACCTGTCCAGGTGTAATCGGAAAATGTCGTAACTCGCGGGTAAAAGGATTAATCAGTGACACGGTCACTGCTCCAGAGATACAGTATATTAGTTCTGTGGCATTTTGATGGTAGTGAGGCTCTACAACATTAGCAGTGCTGAGACGGATATCCAGTAGCGATACATTTGCTAATGTATTCAGCTGCTGGATCGACAGCTCGTTGATTGAGTTCTGAGCATCTTTCTGAAACAAAATATTGTCGCTTAAATCATAGGTGAACTGTACAGTGGGAGAGGTGTAATCCATATATGAATTCACGTGTTCTTTCCTGCCTTTCTGTTACTCGAAATGAATGATCGTACGCTACTCTATGCATTTGCCCATATATATGTGCACAAAAATGTGGTTTAAAAAAGCAAATGTCAGGTTCAGGTCCTGGGTAGATTGAATCGAAAAATAGCGAAAAAAGTCACGTATTCAAGTGTAGTCAAAATGTGATCCATTGCTTCTCATACACGTCATCCCTTGCTGGATAGTGTTTTATTGATTTGGGTATTCTTAGGACTAGAGCCGGATGATACGTAAATGCGGCTTGTGGTATACTGCAACGGACGTGTGAACGCATCAATGTCCGATGCCATATGTAGCCACGCGTCATTTCCGCAGCTAGTCATAAGTTATGGCACAAGAAGCATCATCGGATAAACGTCCCTGAGTTGTACAGGCCGGAATGGTTGCACCGGACAGAACATGAAAGAGGAGGTTGTCTGGAATATGAAAAAATTATCTATTTTAATCCTGTCCTGCGCATGCATGTTAGGTACTGTATTATCAGTCGCACCAGGACAAGCACAGGCACAATCGTCAGCTTTAAAGAAAGGGATTCAAAGCGAACGAGTGCTGGAGCTTCAACAGCAGCTTCATTCACTCGGTTACTTCAAAGCTGGTTTTACGGGATACTATGGCTCTTTGACCAGCAAAGCGGTGGCTCGTTTTCAGAGGGATCACGGTCTGGCGCCTGACGGTATTGCCGGAGCGGCAACACAGGCCAAGCTCGATTCGTTCGGAAAGGTCCGCGTAACCGCATTGGATCAACTGGCACGGATCATTTATTCCGAGGCGCGCGGAGAATCGTTTGAAGGACAAGTAGCTGTCGGCGCTGTCGTATTAAACCGTGTACAGTCCGGCGAGTTTCCAAGCTCAATTCCGGACGTTATTTTACAGCCGGGTCAATTCACCGCTGTACGGGATGGTCAATACCGCTTGAAACCCAACAAGACTGCGTACCGAGCAGCCAGACAGGCACTTAATGGTGCTGACCCGACCAATGGGTCTTTGTTTTATTACAACCCAGCCATTGCCACAGCCAAATGGAGTAAAAGCCGTCCGGCTGTCATTTCGCTTGGTCGTCATACATTTACGAATTAATTCCATATGAGCATTTGTATTTTTTTCAGCCGTCAGTAGCTTCTTCTAGAAGCGGTGACGGTTTTTTGTGTATTCACAAACTTGTAATATGTTAGGGATGATGTATCTCGTTTCATATTAAAAATTCTACCTATTATTCCGATACTCTTAATAGACAAAAAATGAAATCAAAGGAGTCTTTCTAAAATGAGTCAACATCCTTATACCATCGAAGTGGATCAAGTCATTAAAACGGTACATATGGCAGTGAATGGAGTTTTTAGCCAAGAGGAGTATGACAGCTTTGTAAAGGATTATATAGCCAAAACTTCATCTATTCAGGCATCGAACTTTACACTCAGGGTAGATTGCACCCAAATGGCACTTTTGGGACCAGGTGAAGTAGAGAAACTGAAGGGTTCTTTTGCACGTTATAAAGAAACTGGATTTGCCAAAATAATTTTTGTCATCAGCCTCCAGCAAACGATTATTAAAATGCAGCTTGGTCGTGTAGCACGTGAAGCAGGATTAAACAACGTAGATATTGTAGTACAATAATGCGCTGACGTATGTGTAAGGGGGAAACCTGATGAGCCATATCAGAATAAAAGCACTGGGAGTGCACCATCCGTCCCATTCGTTGGATAACGAATATTATGTTCGCCATTTTGACGAGCGGGGAAAGGATATTCGACGCTTCATGGAGCATATGGGTAGAAAACAGCGTTATATCATTGATGATCCGAACGAAAACGGTCTAACCATGGGAATAGCAGCTGCGCAAAAAGCTCTGGAGCAAGCCGGTATGACAGGTCGTGATGTGGATATGATCGTGTTCTCCACTCAAGTTCCTGAGTCGCTGTTTCCGATGAATGCCTTGTTTGTACACCAGGCGATTGGGGCCAGACATGATGTGGCAGTGATGGATTCCAATGCAAATTGCGCAGGGATGACAGTAGCTGTCGATCAAGCCAGTCGGTCGATGATGTCTAATCCCGATGTGCGGACAGCGCTTATTATCGGCTCAGATTATAATTCGCTCATTTCCGATCCCGCGGATGAGATTACGTATGCGAACTATGGCGATGCTGCATGTGCAGCTATTTTGGAGCGTACAGAAGAGGACACTGGATTTATAGATTCCCTGTATTATACGGACCCCATCAATATAGATAAAATATTGTACCCGGCCCGGGGGTTAGCGGCGACCCTCCAAAGGAACGCACCCGGCAAATTTATTCAGTGGCTTCCGTTCGACGCCAATATGGCCTTGCCTCCAACATTTGAACTGCTTGAACGCATTATAAAAAAGAATGGGCTTACACCTCAGGATGTACGGGCTTATTGTCTGTCGCAGTTTTCATTGGCCAATGTGTTGAAGATCCAGGATCATTTGGAGCTAGAGAATGATCAAATGATTTATGTGGGTGATCGTTATGGTTATACAGGTACCAGCAGCCCGTTCATTGCTCTATATGAAGGTATCGAATCGGGTCGTATCCGGCGCGGCGATTATGTGCTATTTTGGACGATTGGAGCTGGATATCAACTGGTTGCTATGTTGTTTAAATATTAGGAATACGAAGACCTTGCAGCTGCAAGGTCTTTTTGTATATCCCACCATGATATTTGTAATGATTTGGTTGTGTTAGGTATGATTATTTTGTAAAATTTAAACAATGAATTCATTAGGGAGAGCTTATATTGCGGACGTTGGATAACATGACAATGATGACGAAAACTTCGTACACAATTCATAATAGGAGCTGAAGAGTCATTAAAATCGAAAATTTATTTTACGGGGAACGAATAAAACTGGCCGCTGTTAGGGAAGAAGATGCTGAACTGATGTTCAAATGGGGTGAGGATGCGAAGTATTTGCGCAATGTAGATACGGATCTGGCACTCCCCTACACGTTGAAACAGATGGAATCAGAAGGATCTCCTAGCTCTAACGAGGTCTATTTTCGCTTAAGAACATTGGCAGACGATGTCCTGATCGGATTTGTTGCTATTCATGGGATTGAGTGGAATAATCGCTGCGGGCAGCTGGCAGTAGGTATAGGTAATACGGACTACCGTGGCAAGGGTTTTGGAGCGGAAGCTATACGTCTCATTCTTCGTTATGCGTTTTATGAGCTGAATTTAAATCGGGTCGGCTTGGATGTGATTGAGTACAATACACAAGCGATCCGTACCTATGAGAAGGCAGGGTTCCAGCTTGAGGGGAGAGTTCGTTCCGCTGTTCTCCGTGATGGCAACAGCTATGATCGCATCATGATGGGCATTCTGTACTCTGAATGGAGCTCGTCTCTTTAAATGTAATAGATACACAATTTGTTCATAATATATTCCATAATAAGCCTTTTAATAATGTGAAAAGAGGTTTATAGTTAAGGGGTCACATGCCCAAATCATTATTAATTTGAGTATGAGTCAAAGCTGAGGAGGAATTTACATGGCAAACGTTGTAAGGTCCGTTACTTCACCCAAGAAATTTATTTCTGGACAAAATCTGCTCTCGTCGTTAAATGACTACATTAAGGATTATGGCGATAAGGCCTATGTTATTTGCGATGAGTTTATCCTTGAAAGAGCCCAAAAGGAGGCAGGGGCTTCGATTGAAGCAGCTGGTAACCAGGTGGTCTTCGAGAAATTCCAATATGAATGTACAAAAGAAGAGATTGATCGTAACCGTGAATTAGTACGCAAACATGGTTCGAACATCATTATAGGGATTGGCGGGGGAAAAACGCTGGATACCGCCAAGGCAACAGCATATTATGAAAAGTTGCCTGTCGTTATTTTTCCAACCATTGCTTCTACAGATGCTCCTTGTACCGCGCTTGCGGTTATTTACAAGAAGGATGGCTCCTTTGATGAATATTTGTTCCTGCCTACGAATCCAGATGTAGTACTTGCAGATACAGGTATTTTGGCAGCGGCGCCTGCACGTTTCTTTGCAGCTGGTATTGGTGATGCACTGGCAACTTATTTTGAAGCTCGTGCCTGCTATCAGGCCAATGGGGACAATCTGGTGCTGAACAAGCCTTCCACTACAGGTCTGGGACTTGCTCGCCTTTGTTATGATACATTGCTGGAAAATGCCGTGAAGGCAAAACGTGCAGTGGATCGTAAAGTATATACTCGTGCAGTTGAGGATACGATTGAAGCAACCATTTATCTGAGCGGTGTCGGAGCAGAATCAGGCGGATTGGCAGCAGCACATGCTATTCATAATGGCATGACGGCTGTTCCTTCACTTCACAAAGCACAGCATGGTGAGAAAGTTACATTCGGCTTGTTAACTCAGCTGGTGCTGGAAAACGCACCAAAAGAAGAGCTAGAGACCGTGATTAAGCTGGTTAAGGATGTAGGTCTTCCATTAACGCTTCGTGATCTGGGTGTAGAGGAATTTGTTGAGGCTGAATGGCGTCAGGTGGCTGAAGATGCTTGTGCAGCAAATGATACAATGGTCAACATGCCGTTCCCAGTTAGTCCTGATGATGTGTATAACGCAATCATCGCAGCAAATGCGATTGCAGAATCCTATCAAGAATAGTTTCTTTCTAGCTAGAAAAATGGATTTACAAAGACGGGTCTGTCATTTCACTGACAGACCCGTTTCGTTTACGTGCACGATCTTGTGAAAGAAAAGAAGGGGATCAGGGACTTATATCCTATCTTGTTCTGACCGATATAGATGTAACAGGGAAAATAGGTTGGTCACACAGCAGGAGGAGATTTGATGTTGGTACATGGTAAAACGCGTAGGGGCAACTTGTACATCCATATGTCCAGTGGTTTTCACAAGATCGGGGATTTTCGGGAAGAATATTCCGTAGCACCAGGTGATCGGTTGATGTCTAGATTAACCAAGCGGATCTACACCATTGTATCTGTACATCTTGGTGAAGAGGCCTATGCGGATCTTGATCTTGAAGAGGTAATTAGAAATAGTTAGGGAGCTTCATTTGGATTGGGTATAAAGAAGCTTGCACTTCGCTCTAGGAGCAAAGTGCAAGCTTTTTTCTTTCAGCGGAGGGACTCATGGAGAAGATCGCGTGTGATAATATTATTTTGGTTCATAAAATGTCTGATGGCTGCCTGCGAATTGGTTGCCGAAAGTTCCTTTCCCCATGTCATGGCATAGGCCCAGGCAGGCTGATTCTGTAGCACCTTCGCACTCGGCAGAATATCACTTTCTCCGATTCCCATAGGCTTGCCCTGCGCAAGCTTTAGCAATTCAGTGTAGTAGGAGGACCTGTAATCATTATTATAGATATCGGCTGCAAGCACATCTACCCGGTTAATGCCTGGAAAGGACAGACTATAGGGAGTGCTATAAGCGTTCGGGGCATTGGGACTCCAGACCCACAACAGGTTATCTAAATGATGGACATGTACGAACCGATCATACATTAGATCCCACAGCTTAGCGTAATTTTGTTTGTTCCCCCACCAAAACCAGTTACCATTCATTTCATGATAGGGTCTCCATAAAACTGGCACATCCGCATCCCGTAAGGTCTTAAGGGACAGAGCCGCCTCGTCCAAATCAGCGATGAGTTGCTTATATTGTGGGGTACCCGGCGTGACGTAACGATTAAATTCAGCTTGAGTAATTTTTGCTTGTACGTTTTTCCACGTTTTTGGTTTGCCCGGTAACGCCTGATGAAAGGTGATAGCTACGATTCCGCCGTCCCGACTCCATTGAATAGCGCTATTCACAACACGCTGACGTTGCTCTCGTAAGGCAGTACGGGATTGATTAGCCAACCCTCCAAACTCATAGCCGTGAAGTCCCGCGTATTGTCCGCTGATTTGTTGCAGCTTGTTATTTTGTTCATCCGGTGCCTCTAAGTAATCGTGCTGTCCGGAAATTAGCATATCATCCGGCACATTAGTTAGGTAGGCAAGTAATTGCCTGGCTTTGGCAGAGGCATGAGCATTAATTGGCGGGGCGGCATCAGCAACAATGAACGATTGTTGAGAGCCGCTAAAGAGTAAAACAAGCATTAGCAGTAGCACCCTCTGTAACCAAAAGCGTGTTGAGTGAGATTTCATGGCGCTCCTCCTTTGATGCTGGTAATGGGGTTAGTATTTTTCTTTTTGTTTTCTTAGTTGTATGTAGGCACTAATCATGATCACTACTAGACTAATCATGGTCCACCCGTTGAGTTCCTGCAAGTGTATCCAGTTGTCCCACACAAGGAAGCATGATATAAAGACAAGCAAACCCACTGTAAGGTACATTTTGGTTTGTGCTGGACGCTTGGTACGTTTAGAAACCCAATGTATGATGCCTAGAATAAGGGCTGCCTGAAATAAAAATATACCCATTATCATTAAACTAGCTATAAAAATAGGGGACATCCGTATCCTCCTCCTAGATCTACAAACAGAATATGTAGGTTTTAAGCGGATGTGGATTCTTGGATGTAAGTTTCATTATAAATGGAGTAACCAGTTGCGCCCTGATACGATCCTGAACAAGTTGACTAAATTATACCATAACTACCGTCCTGCAATGAAAGGCGTCTAAATACCCACTCTTCCTTAATTCGTCATCATACTTTATATTCAGTGAAATATCGACATGTTGGTTTGTATACTCATACATATGAAGCTTCATTCGGAAGTTGCATTGAATTATAGGCATAATTGCAACGCGAAATCGACGGAAAAGTTTGGTATGATTAAAGTGGATTGCAAAGGAGGCCTTCATATGAATGAAGAACACAGACCATTTTCTAGTCCGGTAGATGCTGAGGGAACCAAAGCAAACTTTGATGCCAATCAGCGGAAGCTTCACTCCGAGGGAGCTTCAAGCCTGTGGCGTCAGGTCAGTAATCTGCTTATTCTGGTTGGCGTAATTGCATTGATTATTATTATAGGTCGATTACTATAATGAGATGACTGAAAAGTAAGAAAGTTTAGGACGTGATACGTTGTTAAAGGCAGCTTTACTTTTTATTTTGGCAGGCATCGCTGAAATCGGAGGTGGATATCTGATCTGGCAATGGCTGCGAGAAGGTAAGACATGGTATGTCGGACTTTGCGGCGGAGTGATTTTAGCTGTCTATGGAGTCATTGCTACCTTTCAGGTTTTCTCCTCCTTTGGGCGTGTATATGCAGCGTACGGAGGTGTCTTTATTGTTCTTTCCATTGCATGGGGCTGGTGGATTGATAAAAAGACACCTGACTTGTACGATTTCATTGGTGGATTGATTTGTTTGGTAGGTATAGCTGTAATTCTGTTGCCGCGCTCAGGGTGATAGGACAAAAACCCCTTTTTTATTTTCAAAAACATGACTATAGGTCTACAAAAATAAGCTTCATATTCCGAAATAGAACTTAAGGAGGGGGTTCTATGAACTGGAATCAAATGAAGCTTAGATTGAAATTTGGCAGTGTTATGCCGAAGAGTGAAGGTAATTTCTCTTTTGGTCTCTTGTGTGGATTCTTCATCAGCATTGTATTGTGGATCTCGATTATTGGCTGGATCATGCTTATCTTCAAGTGATACTTAATAACCTGTGACCTATAATTCATGCTTTATTTGGTAAAGTCATTACGTAGCTTATCTATTCCACGGCCCACGGCTTCATCAATCATATCGGTAGCTGCAGGTGAATCGGCATCAGGGTCAGGAATCCGATCAAATCCTGGTTCACGCTTATCCAGAGATTGTTTATATTCGATTTGATCGTCAGTAAGATTCTTTTTTTCGGAGTTATGTTTTTTCATAGCACATTACACGCTCCTTCTTAGGCATGATTCAGTTCTACACTTTACATAAACGCTTATGCTCCATATTAAACGCTTATAAAATAAACCGGGAAGGATAAATCCCGCCCGGTACTTTCCAAACAACTAGCGATGCTCAATCAAATCAATCGCTCCCAGAACAACATGAGCCAGTCCGAAACCGAGAATGCCTGTAGCTGCAAGTTTGTACTTACTGCTCAGCAACACAGCGCCTGAAGCCGATACTACCGTCCCAAGAACAGTTGGAATCATACCTTCACGCATTCGTAACACCCCTTCTGGTGGTTTGGAAAGACATTTATTAGTGTAGTTCAAATGTGCACAAGTTATACAAAAAGAGATTTTTTATTATTTTTTTAAAAAAACACTTTACAATTTGATAAAATTGTCGTATTATAAGTTGGTGCCCGGTTGAACGATATTTACATAGCGAGAACACTTCTTAATAAGTAAGCTTCTCAGATACTTGTAAGACAAGAACAAGTAAGTGTAAAATAGCGTTCCTAAATACTTGCCGGGGTGGCGGAATTGGCAGACGCACAGGACTTAAAATCCTGCGGTAGGTGACTACCGTACCGGTTCGATCCCGGTCCTCGGCATATCAGTTTTGTTGCATGAAACCCTTGATATTCAAGGGTTTTTTGCTTTTTTAGTAATTGAGACCATAACACTCATATCACAGGGAGCGAGCGCCTTTTCGCTTTTGGGGACGGATTGGGGACGAACTTTTGGATCGAAGACGTCAAGGTGTGCTGTCGTTTTACGACGGAGCTTCTTGGTGACGTGAGCATAGTTATCTGAAGTCACCTGAGATGTGGAGTGGAATGTTGCGATCGATGTTGAAGCTCCTTGATGGATGTTCCCTGACCCAGCAAATACGTTGCATTTGTATGGTGGAGACCATGAAGTGATGCATTACGGAAGTCGTGCCCCTCACACTTGTTTTTCCACTGCTGGGATGGCGTTTTATGGTAATAGGTTTCCCTGTACCTGAGTGAAAAATAAAGTTCCGATCCCCGCCTTCTTCATATCCCATTTGCCTTTGCCTCAAACCTTAGTTTACGCATGTTTTTAACATGGACGACCAGTTCCTCCATATACCATTAAGGCATATCTACATAATCGTTAGGTGCTTTATTCTTAGTATCTGTAATGTCCGCCTGGCCATTTTTGGTACTTGAAATGCTCTCGTCAATCCTCAATCTGCTGTTTTCAAAATCGCAATCGTCTTCGTCTAAAGCAATTAACTCACCGCGTCGGAATCCTCCCATTATCGCTCCTAAGAAAGAGAGTTTCCATTTAGAGTCTGTATAATGTAACTTATCAATTACCTCGACTGCCTCATCTTCTTCAAAGTAATTTTTGCGGTCTTTCCTGGCCTTTTTATCCTCTTTGCTAATTTGTGAACGTTAACGCCTCCCAGGGGATTTTTGATCAGTACACGCCATTCTGTAGCTCGTTGGAATATGCTATTTGTTACATCGTAAGCATACTGGATTGTACGCGATGCAAGAGGAGACTTTTTATCTTTTTTATCAACACGGACGCCAGGCTTTCTCATATCAGCGAACAATTTCACTAAAATCATGATTGTAATTTCATCAATAGGCATATGGCCAATTTTCGGCAGAACGTGATTGTTGATTTTGGAGCAGTGAGATTCCAAAGTGGTTCCGTTCTTTAATTCTATTACGGCGTGCTTCGGAACCCACTCATTTTCAATCATACAGCAAGGTATCAGCATAAAGGCAGAGAGCATTGCGGTATAATCATTAATTCAAAACCACTAAAAAGGATCTACCCAGTTATTCGGTATGAGCCTTTTTTGTCGTTGAAGGAATTATCCACACCATTCACCGAATGAATGATCGAGGTGATTAACATGAACTAACATATTTTGTTTACAAAATCATCCGAATAATTATGCGGACACACCACACATAAGGAAGCACTGTTGTGCAATCCGAAAGCATTGGCAACACCCCACTAGCTAAGCTAGTGGGGTGTTGTTGCATTTCTACAATTAAATTCAATAAATAAAATTCAAAAATATGTTAAAATTTAAAGTGTAAAAAAGAACATAATTGTATAATAATTCAAGTTGTACTATTATTGTAAATATTGGTTGGCCAACCATACTTGTTAAAAATAAAACTTAGAAGTGCTAACTTGAAGAGAATAGCTAAGTATTTTTCCGCAATTTTATCCGTTATTTTATTATTTAATATTTTTGGTTTGACTGCAACTTCAGCTTCAGCTGAAGAAATCACTCATCAGTCTGAAGAAGTTACTGAAGAATATGACAGACAATTGGATAAAGTGTATGAAGAATACAAGGAAAATCAGTCTGGCATTCAATCTGAATTTAGTCAAAATCATATTACTCCGTTTGCAGCTCAACCAGCATCAATTGGTCATATAATTAAGTTTACAATACAACAACTTTTCAAAAAAAGGTAGTTCTGTTGCTGTTCAAACCACAACAAGAAATGTTATTACAAACTTAACTAAACATGCCATTGAGGAGGCTATCAAAGACGGAATTACTACTCTTATGATTGACAACCTGCTTGAAGGTAAAACATCAGGTATGAGAGCAGTTGAAAAATATGTTGATATCCAAACAGAGCTCGTGTTGTTTATGACCCTAATAATAGAGTAATAGCCATTTTGGATAATAGTGCGAATCTGTAATCACAATTTATAGCGATAACGGTAAGGATACTATTAATTACGGAGTAAATGTGAAAAAGCGTTGGTTTAAGTCTATGTGGAATTTTAAATAAAGAGGAGAAAACAATGGCTATTCTTAAAGACAAAAATGAAGAAGGAACATGGGTTGAATTTACATTCAAATATCATATCCCGGGTGAACGTGAAGGGTGTCAGCTCAATTTCAAATACTTTAAAATAAATAGAAAGGTATATGATTTGGATTTTGGGTGGACAAATATCACACTTAAAAATTATATTGAAGCAACCTCGCAATTTCCCGTAGAAAGTTTGAATGGATTCTACTCCTCATTCGAGAAAGACCTTTATGAGTTAAGCTGGGAAGAACTTGACTCGGGTACTCTATATCAGCTGAATTTTTACGGTTCCCAACAAGACTTCTGCCTTTTTGCTACTAAAGAAGCAATAAGACAGTTTGGCGCCGATTTACAGACGGATTGGGATCTGGCTCCGTTGCATTAAACTTAAAATTAAGGCTCGCTGGATAAGTGGCGAGTATTTTTCTGTCGTTAAAGGAATACTACACCAATCCAGCAAATGCCTATTCTGAGGTGAATATCATGAACCATACATATAAAGTATTAAAGTCGGATATAGAACTATTCACTGTTGCATTAAGCCATTAAGAGTATACGTTGTTCAGTGAAGGTAATGACTTGTGGGAAAGCAGTCGGATTATCATACCAGAACACAAGGAAGCGTACTTAAAACTCATGAAAGACCGTCAGCGGGGAGGCAAGCCGGAACTTGACGATCAGGAAATCCAGTTGATCGAGCAAAAGCTTATAGAGTCCTACAACACATGTCAACCTATAACATTGGTGGTTTTTAGCCCGTTCGATGACGAAGAACTCACATGTGTCATCACGTCTATAAATACTGCTCGCAGAGAAGTAAAACTATTTCGTGGTGAGGATGATTATAGTTGGATTAAGTTGGAGGATATCATTTCAGCAAGTATCTAGCAAAAACCTAAGGAGAGTAAATATTCTACTGACGTTATCCAACAAACAAGAAATGTTTTTATCCGCCTTACCTACGAAAATTCAAATTGAAGTCTTTCTAGGAGCATTTGATGCTAGTGTTTTAGCTAATTAACTAAAAAAAAGAAAAATCCTATATGTGGTTGGAAAATTAACAAAAGAGGCAGGGGGATCCCTGCCTTCGGAGTTTTATAATTCTACGTCTGAGAAAAGCGGAGTGGACAAATAACGCTCACCTGTATCAGGTAATATGACCACGATCATCTTGCCTTTGTTTTCTGGAAGTTTCGCAATTTGTGTTGCTGCATAAACCGCTGCCCCAGAAGAAATACCAACAAGCAGCCCTTCTGTTTTGGCAAGCAGGCGAGCAGTTTCAAACGCATCTTCGTTTTTAACTTTGAAAACCTCATCTACATATTCTTCATTAAAGTTATTTGGAATGAAACCAGCACCGAGTCCTTGTAGTTGATGTGAACCTGGAGTACCGCCAGACAGCACTGGTGAATCGAACGGTTCGACGGCTATCACTTTTACAGAAGGTTTTCGTTCCTTCAATGCTTGTCCAACGCCCGAAATAGTTCCACCTGTACCTACGCCCGCGATAAAAATATCTACACCGCCGTCCGTATCATCCCAGATTTCCACAGCTGTAGTTTTGCGATGAATTTCTGGATTGGCAGGATTGCTAAACTGCTGTGGTATGAAGGAGTTTGGTGTTTCGGCAGCCAAGAGCTCAGCACGCTTGATAGCGCCTCTCATCCCCTCGGTTCCCGGTGTTAACACAAGCTCAGCACCGAACGCAGTCAAAAGCTTGCGACGTTCGATACTAAACGTTTCAGGAAGTGTAATTATAAGTTTGTATCCAAGAGCCGCAGCCGCAAATGCAAGTCCGATTCCAGTATTGCCACTTGTCGGCTCGATAATAATGGAGTCTTTATTGATTAAGCCTTTCTCCTCAGCGTCTTTAATCATAGCATATCCAATGCGGTCCTTAACGCTACCAGCCGGATTGAGATATTCCAACTTTGCTACCACGTTTGCCTCAATATTTTGGATTTGGCTATAGTTTAACAGTGCTAACAAAGGAGTATTTCCAATTAACTCTGTCAACTTTTGGTGAATTTTAGTCAAAATTATCCCTCCAAACAATTAATTCATATCTACTTACTGTGACATACATATTATCACGAATTTTTCTTCATAACCATGTCCTGTTAATTCATAGTGAGGAGCAGGAACGGATGGAACAGTTTAAGCCTAAGGTGCTATTCATAAAAAAATAGACCAAGTTTATTCAGAACCAAGAGAGTCATTAAGAATGTATACGGTGTATCATTTTTTAATTTCAGAATAATTATCACGGTTCATAATAAACTGGCTTTTTCCCAGGATGCGTTGAAGGATAGAAATCAGATTAAAATGTACAATAAATGATAGTGGCATGCGGTAGGACAACACATACGGCAAAAGATACTACCCGCTAATCTAGTGGTCGGCGGATAATGATTTTGTATTTAATAGAAGGCAAAAAGAGCAGTAAGGAATTAATCCTTCTGCTCTTTTTATTGGGGACAGACTCTAGTGTTTTGTATAGATTATCTCGGCATTTCATGTTTTATCTCGATCTCATCAGTTTAATCGGATGAAAATAACGCGAGTTCCTGTGTAGCTGTAACGGAGCAATCCGAAGGTACACAGGACCGACGAAGCGCCTCACCGTTAATATACGGAGGAGGCGTTTTTGTTTTGGCAAGATTACATGCTATAAAAATCCAGTTTAGTTTTGTGTTTTGTAAGAATAATTATGCCACCAAGTGATTTGTTATCTTAATCTGGATATTGATACATCATCCAAAAGAATGGTGGCAAAAGCATCCTGCGCTGTAACACGGAACACTAAATCTCTAGAGACTGTCCCCGAATTCCCTGAGATTGAGAAGGTACGGGAGACTCTCTCATACTGTGATGAAGGTAGCGAGTTTAGCTGAATTGTGTAGGTTTGCTCTCCTAGACTAATTTGAAGCCGACCGCCAAAAGGCCTGATCAAATTACGTACCCAGAAGGTCACACGGTATCTTCTTCCTCTACTCAGATCGGAAATCGTTTGTCTAAGCGAGACGCTGTGCCCCGGGTTAGCTGAGATTCTGACGGCTTGATTGCCACTGTGCGGGTTGGTTCTGGTAATAAAGATTTGACCTGTCACGTTGCTGACGTTTGCAATCCAAGGTGTCAAATCTTGATCTTCAAAGCCACCGTTTCTAACAACAGCCTGGGTAGGCAAAATTTTTTTCTTCTTCAATGTGTGAGATTGTATAGGGGATCTATTCATCCCTCTACGGACAGTAGTTGTACTTTTTCCAGCTTTTTTAGGTTTCATTTAAACAACTCTCTTTCCGTAAAAAATGTATTTTGTATTAGTAGTTTATGAAAGTGTGAATAATAGTGTTCATATTAAGAGAAACCAAAAATACCGTCGTAGAGCGGTATTTTTTTGGTTACGTAATACTGGGCCTTGCGGCCTTTTCAGTGCAGCTTTTTCGACTTTATAGTGCAAAATCTTGTAACAGAGAGTCAAAGCCCTTCTATTGCATAAGTTGCTATAATCGTTGGTACAGCAACTTTTTACAGAGAGACCATCGGAGACAAGAATGATCCCGAAAAGCGCAGGAATGCTTGTTATTCAGGGACTCTTAGCAAAGATTGCAGCATAGGAAACGCGTAGTGATGCAGATCAATTCAGCCGCATTTGAACAGTGAATTTTACGCACAAATTTTGATTTGGCCATGGAAGGTGGGTTCAGTAAAGCTGATATGAGTCTGACATACCATATGGAACAGTTAAGAGTCCGTTTTATGAATTTTATTAACTATGTATATATTGTAATGGATAAAAAAACAGGAGACATTGCCATTGTCGATCCGTCATGGGATATATTAAAAATAGAGTCATATCTTCGACAGTTGAATGGTAATCTAAGAGCCATTTTATTAACCCATTCACATTTAGATCATGTTAATTTGGTAAATCCGCTCCTGGAAAAGTATAGACCGCACGTATTCATGTCAATACAAGAAATCGATTATTACCATTTTAGATGTAAAAATTTACATCCTATTAAAGATGGGGACTTTATCAAACTTGGAGAAACAGAAATTATAAGTCTTCTGACCCCTGGGCATACCATGGGAAGTGTGTGCTATCTTTTATCCAATCACTTATTTACGGGGGATACCATTTTCATTGAAGGTTGTGGATTTTGTGATCCGAATGGAGGAGATCCGAAGGACTTATATCATAGCGTTCAAAAAATAAAGCGAGAGGTTGATAGCTCCATTCAAATTTATCCTGCTCATTCATATGGTAAAGCACCTGGTTTCCCACTCAGTCACCTTATGGATGAAAATATTTATTTTCAATTTACGAGTATGAAACCGTTTATTAATTTCAGAATGCGTCCCAACCAAAAAGGTCTATTCAATTTCAAATGAGTTGGTAAAAAGGGTGAGTTCTAAAGGGGGATAGGGCATTCACCCCCCTAAAGATAGACTGGGGTGTTGCCAAAATGGCAATTGACACTGTTTGGGCAGAGGATTATAATGGAAATATACTATTCCATTTATATGATTATATGAAAAATAAAGGAACTTGTTTGCGGTTAATCGCTGGCGGGTCACGTTAACCACTGATGAGGGACATATCGTGAGAGATTGTAGCTTATCTATCAGGATAAGTGAAAGGGCGAAGCTATGCATATACTGGCAGCGGACATTATAGGAGTTGATTTTGGCAGTATGTTTTGTTAGGAGATGAGCGGAGTGAATTGGTATGTGCTTTTTGTGCGAACGGGTAGGGAAGAAAGGGTTAAACAACTTTTTAATAAGTGGTTTGATTCTGAAGTTTACAAACCATTTATACCGATCCAAGAGAGACTTTTTAAAGTAGCAGGAACAGTTAAGAAAGAATTAGCACCTTTGTTCCCCAGTTATGTATTTATTGAGTCCAACTTACCTGACTTGCAGTTCGTAACAAGTACAAATTCAATGATTTATACTTCCAGTGATATCATTCGTTTATTGAGATATTCGAAGTTAGAAGCCTCCATGCGAGATTGCGAGAGACAAGTTTTAGAGAGTTTATGCAATGATAGATATTGTATAGAATGCTCAACCGGAATTATTGAAGGAGACAATATACGTATCATAGAAGGACCACTTAAAGGAAGAAGCAGCATAGTTAAGAAGATAGACAGGCATAAAAGACAGGCGGTTATTCAGTTAGAATTTATGGGTGATATCAGACTAGTGAACGTAGCTTTAGAAATTATTAGTAAAGTTTAAATAGAACAATTGTGAGAATATTTTTCTCCATGTGGAAGCTTTCAGAGCCCTTAAGGGATTTGAAGGTTTTTTTTGGTTTGGGCTTTCCTGTTCATAGGGGGATATGCATGTGGTCTTGTATACGGAACAGCTCATATTGACGCGGGAAGATATTGTGATGAAGGCGGCTGTAAGTTTTGTACATGCAGTTTGTCATGCCGGTGCTTCTCTCGATCCAGAGATTTTTCATTCAGATGAATGTAGCTACTTTGAGAGCCTGCTATTCCAGCGCCGAAAATCCAACTTTCTGCTCGGCAGGCTAAGTGCTAAACAAGCAGCATCGTTGCTGTTGAGTGAGTCGAACTTGAGCAACATAAGCGTGGAGACAGGTGTTTTCGGCCAGCCCTTGCTTCGAACTACCGGCGCCCCTGGATACCAAGTGAGCATCGCCCACTGTGATGATATTGGGACCGCTGTTGTTTTTCCAGAAGCGCATCCTATGGGGGTTGATATTGAGAGGATAAGTCCTAACCGAAATAAGACCATGGAAAGCCAGTTGACGATGGAAGAAAGGGAAAGAATCGTAGCCGTTCGGGGAGTAGAGGAGTACTCTGTTTTATTAACGGTTTCTTGGACGGTAAAGGAGGCGATTTCGAAAATATTGCGCACCGGTTTTGCAGCATCATTGCAAGTGCTTGAAATTAACGAGATCAGATTTAAAAGTGGATGCTTTCAGAGTACATTTTCGCACTTTCCACAATATGCTGCCCAGTCGTATCGGTTGGGTAACTACATCTTTACTATTGTAGCGCCAAGGAAGACGGAATGGAGTATGAATATGTCTCGATTGTATGAGCAATTTAATTCGATTTTTCATCCAAGCTGTTTGTAGATAATCCAATTTTAGGAGGGTAAACATGCGTAAAGAAGAAGTGTTTGAACTCGTTAAAGGTTGTATTTGTGAAGTGCTCCCGGAATTAAATGATCACCAGTTCCAGTATGACGATCGCTTGGTAGATTTGGGTGCGGATTCGGTAGATCGAGCCGAAATTGTAATGAAGACTATGGAAGCATTATCTCTTAATATCCCGCGCGTTGAGTTATCTGGCGTGAAAAATATAGGAGAATTGGCAGATGCGCTCTATGCCAAATTATAAACAGCCTGAGTTAGTTATTACGGGCATTGGTGTTACTTCGGCGATTGGTCAGGGGAAGACGGCCTTTGCTTCGGCATTATTCAAAGGGCAACATGCATTTGGAGTTATGCAACGTCCCGGCAGAGAAGGAGAAGCTTCATTTATAGGTGCGGAGCTGCCATCTCTATCTTATCCGGAGTCCATATCCAAACGAATGTTACGAACCGCATCATTTTCAGGACAGGTGGCAATGGTTACCCTTCAAGAAGCCTGGGATGATGCTAAACTGGATCACGTCGACCCTAGCCGCATTGGGCTCGTGATTGGAGGATCTAATTTTCAGCAACGGGAATTATTTCAGACCTATGAGGCTTATCGGGAAAAAATGCACTTTGTACCTCCAACCTATGGGCTTTCCTTTATGGATACTGATTTATGCGGACTATGTACCGAGCAATTCGGCATTCAAGGGTTAGCGTATACTGTCGGAGGGGCTTCCGCAAGCGGACAAGTCGCCATCATTCAAGCGATTGAGGCAATTCAAGCAAATCGGGTTGATGTGTGCATTGCGATGGGGGCGTTGATGGATATTTCGTATTTGGAATGCCAGGCGTTGCGATCCTTGGGGGCCATGGGAAGCGACCGATACGCTAATGAACCGGCAAAGGCTTGTCGCCCCTTTGATCAGATGCGCGACGGGTTCATATATGGGGAATCTTGCGGAGTTATCGTCATTGAGCGGTCAGATTTTGCAATGAAGCGTCAGGGGAAATCCTATGCAAAGCTTACAGGCTGGGACATGGGGATGGATCGGAATCGAAATCCCAATCCCTCTTATGAAGGCGAGGTTCAGGTGATTAAAAGGGCCTTGAAGAAAGCGAAGCTGCAGCCGGAAAAGATTGATTATATTAATCCCCACGGGACAGGCTCAGTCGTTGGGGACGAGATCGAAATAAAGGCAATACAGGATTGCAATTTATCGCACGCTTACATCAATGCAACCAAATCCATTATCGGTCATGGCCTGAGCGCGGCTGGAACGGTTGAAATTATTGCTACTCTTTTACAAATGAAGGAGTCGAAACTTCATCCTACGCGTAATTTGGAGAAGCCTATCGGAGTGGATTGCAACTGGGTGAAAAATGAGCCCATTCCAGCAGCTATTCATAATACTATGAACCTAAGCATGGGGTTTGGCGGAATCAATACTGCCATTTGTATGCAAAAGTGTGAGTCGGGTATTTAAGAAAGGGGGAGCGTTATGGTATTGGTAGGAATAGAGGCGATGAACGTTTTTGGGGGCTCAGCCTATCTGGATGTCATGCAATTAGCGCAGCACAGACAGTTGGACCCTGCGAGATTTGAAAATTTATTAATGAAAGAAAAGGCTGTTGCTCTGCCCTATGAAGATCCGGTTACCTTCGGAGTCAATGCGGCAAAACCGCTGGTGGACGCCCTCTCTGAAGCGGAAAAAAACCGCATCGAAATGCTTATAACCTGTACAGAATCAGGCATTGATTTTGGTAAATCAATCAGTACATATATTCACCACTATTTGGGACTGAATCGGAATTGCAGGCTATTTGAACTCAAGCAAGCCTGTTATTCGGGGACTGCCGGATTCCAAATGGCGGTGAATTTTATTTTATCCCAGGTCTCGCCAGGGGCCAAAGCGCTTGTCATTGCCAGTGATATCTCACGATTTATTGCCGCTGAAGGCGGGGATGTTTTGAGTGAGGATTGGTCTTACGCTGAACCAAGCGGAGGGGCAGGAGCTGTGGCTATGCTCATTAGTGAAAATCCTCATATATTCCAAGTTGATGCGGGTGCTAATGGATATTATGGCTATGAGGTGATGGATACTTGCCGGCCGATACCAGATAGCGAGGCCGGGGATGCGGACTTGTCTTTAATGTCCTATCTGGACTGTTGCGAGCAAGCATTTCTGGAATACCAGAAACGGGTAAAAGGGGTGGATTATAAAGATACCTTCCAGTATCTTTCCTTCCATACCCCATTCGGTGGAATGGTAAAAGGAGCGCATCGAACAATGATGCGAAGGATGACTCAGGCCAAACCGAATGAGATTGAGGCGGATTATTTACAACGTGTCAAGCCAGGATTGGAGTATTGCCAACGAGTCGGCAATATTATGGGTGCGACCTTGTACCTGTCCTTGGCAGGTACGATTGATAAGGGCACATTTGATTCTCCGAAGCGGATTGGCTGCTTTTCCTATGGATCAGGCTGCTGCTCAGAATTTTATAGCGGTGTGGTCATGCCGCAAGGCCAAGAGTATCTGCGTCGTTTTGAGATCGAGCGTAATTTGGATGATCGCTATCAATTATCCATGGATGAATATGAATCCTTGCTGAAAGGCAGCGGTGCTGTACGCTTTGGAACCCGCAACACCAAACTGGATTTTCAATTGGTTTCGGGAGTGATTGATTCCGGGAAAGGGAGACAGCGGTTATATCTGGAAGAAATTTATGAATTCCACCGCAAATATCGGTGGGAATCATGAATTATCAAACGATTCAGGTTCGGTTCCAAGATTCGATTTGTTATTTACGGTTTTACCGACCGGAGGCAAATAACACGATTAATAACATCCTCGTTGAGGAATGCATGCACGTGCTTGCACTGTGTGAGGAATCGGTTACGATCGTCGTTTTGGAAGGTCTGCCGGAGGTGTTCTGTCTTGGAGCGGATTTTCAAGGAATGTACGAAAACATGGCAAATGAACATGAGCATGCACAGAATCCCGAACCTCTGTATGATCTGTGGTTAAAACTGGCGACGGGGCCCTATATCACGATTTCTCATGTGCGAGGAAAGGCAAACGCTGGCGGTATCGGATTTATTGCTGCCAGCGACATTGTGATAGCAGATCAGACAGCACAGTTTAGTCTGTCGGAATTGTTATTTGGGCTTTTCCCTGCTTGTGTTCTGCCCTTTTTAGTACGCAGAATTGGATTTCAAAAAGCGAATTATTTGACATTAATGACACAGCCAATTATGGTTCAACAGGCTCTTTCATGGGGATTAGTTGATGTGTATGATGCACAGAGCGATACGGTGCTGCGCAAGCATTTATTACGTCTTAGACGATTGTCCAAAACGGGTATTTTACGCTACAAGCGCTTTATGGACGAACTCAGCGATTTGCGTCAGTGCAAACCACTGGCGTTGGCTTCCAATCAAGAGGTGTTTTCAGACGCTCAAAATCTTAAGGGCATTTTCCGCTATGTCGAAACAGGTCAATTTCCGTGGATGGACTGATGGGCGTTTGCCACAAGACGGGATGCTTAGGGGGAAGTAGATCATCATGTCACAATCTGTGGTTGAGTTACTTGAACTCGAGCGAGGGATTATTCAAGTAACAATGCAAGATAGAGTTCATAAAAATACATTTACACTTGAAATGACTCATGGACTTAGAGAAGCGTTCCATACGATCCAGGATGACTCGACCTGCAAAGTCGTAATTCTAACAGGGTATGACAACTACTTTGCCACTGGTGGGACGCAAGAAGGACTATTGGCTATACATGAAGGGACATCGAAGTTTACTGATGAAAATATTTACTCTCTGGCATTGAACTGCAAAGTTCCAGTGATAGCTGCCATGCAGGGCCATGCGGTTGGTGGGGGCTTTGTCATGGGGCTATTTTCTGATTTCGTAATCCTGGGCAAAGAAAGTATGTACACGACTAATTTTATGAGATATGGATTCACACCGGGAATGGGTGCGACGTTCATTATTCCCCAAAAACTGGGGTTCAGCCTGGGAGAAGAATTACTGTTAAATGGGGGGAATTACCGAGGTGCAGAACTGGAGAAGCGGGGAGTGCCGTTTCCAGTTCTGCCTCGCAAAGAAGTGATGAGCTATGGGTTGGACCTTGCTAGACAGCTTGCCGAAAAACCCAGATTTTCATTAATCACGTTAAAGGATCATCTGGTTGCTCCACTCCGAGCTCAGCTTCCCAAAATCGTAGAACAAGAGCTGATTATGCATGAGAAGACCTTTCATCAAGCCGAGGTTAAAGAACGAATTATCAACCTGTTTGGAAAATAACAATTTTTTATAGATTAATTTATCGAGATTTGTTGAACGCCTTTTACGGTTGTTCATGGGAATCTGGAAACGAGTGTGAAAGGGGCACATAGCTTTTCTCATCACTCGTTTTTTCTTTGCTACTTTCGATTAGGCAACGCTTCAAACGTGAAACAGCAGCTCAAAATAGACATCGTGATAAGCATTTAGCTCATGTTGTATTTAAATTTTGTGTTTTGAGGAGTTGGTGGATGAATGACACGTAAACATGATCAAAGATCAGACCTTAATATCCCGATCGTTTCTTTTATGGAAACTTGCCGGCAATTTCCTGAAACAGAGTTGTTTACTTTTGAAAATGAAGGAGAGCATCCTCAAGTTCTTACGGGAACCACGCTTTTGCTGCAAGTGCAAACTTTGGGCAACATTCTAATGAAAGAACTGGCCGCGCAGGAAAGAGCGCTTCTTGTATTTCCACAGGGTCTGGGATATATCAGCAGCATGCTGGCATGTTTTTATGCAAACATCGTAGCCATCCCTACACCCATTACAGCAGCAGAGCCAGATGAAAAAATGCTTGAGAAAATAAAGCCTATTCAAACAGATTCCGAGGCTGTATGTATCATAACAAATACTGCATTCAAAGCCTTTCTCCAAACACAACCAGAGTATAGAACGTTTCGTATCCTAAATATTGATGAGATTTTTCAGAAGAGCGCCGCCCACGTAGATATGAAGATGAGAATGCCAGCACCTGAAGATATGGCCCTTTTGCTGTACACATCAGGCTCTACATCCCTGCCTAAAGGCGTAATTCTCAGCCATAGATGTTTGATGAATCAGGTTAAGGCTAAGCAATGGAGAATTGACCAAAATAGCCGTATCGTGTCCTGGATGCCGCAATTCCATGCTTTTGGACTGCAAAACAATATTTTGGTACCGCTATTCAATGGTGCCTCAAGCATTCTTCTCCCACCAGAAAGCTTTGCTAAAAATCCGGAGCACTGGATTCAGATGATTGACAAGTATCAGGCTACCCATACGGCTGCGCCAAACTTTGCATTCGATTACTGCTGCTCCACCTTGGACATAGCTTCACTACAGGAATATTCTCTACACCATCTCCAAGCTATTATATGTGCAGGTGAGCCCATTCGGAAGGAGAGTTACGAAAACTTCATTCATAATTTCCGGGCATTAGGGCTTAAAGAAGATATATTTTGTCCTCTTCTGGGCTTGTCTGAGCTGTGTCCTGTTACCAGTGTAAAACCGGGCCAGTCGATGAGATTTCTTAATTTGGATATTCCTAGCTTGGAGCAAAGAAGAGTCCAATACACAGATGAGAAGAATCCATCAAAGACCGTTGTCAGCTGCGGGGAAATCGAAGCTCCAACAGAAATACGGATTGTTCATCCTGAAAGTCATATGCAATGCCTACCAGGGGAAATCGGCGAGATTTGGATTAAATCCGATCGGACGGCAGAGGGCTATCTAAACAGGAAGGAAGAAACGGACAGCACTTTTGAGGCGGTACTTTCCAATACACAAGAAGACGGTTTTTTCCGTACAGGAGACCTTGGTTTTATTGCAGACAATCATATCTATGTCATCGGCAGAGAGAAGGAAGTCATCATCATTCATGGTAAAAATCATCATGCTGTCGATATTGAATGGACCATCCAAAAGAATATGCCGGAGTTGACCTTGCCTATCGCTGTATTTTCCGCTGAAATCAATGGTCAGGAAAAGGTAATCGTCGTACAGGAGATTGAAGCACCTCTTCATCAGCAGGAATATAAACGACTGGTTGAAAACATGCTGAACGCTGTATCTGGGACACATCAACTTGAGATATATGATATATATTTGCTGCCAAAGGGTAGTATTCCCAAAACGGGGAGCGGGAAAATTCAAAGAAAGGTCTGCCGTAATGCCTATATCAAACAAGAGCTTAGGGCGCTTTATCAATATCGGAGTACCCTCTCAACAGCGCATTCAGAGATAGGAGAAACGGATGTTACTATAAACGCTGTTTCGTTGATACAGCTGAAGATTCAGGAATATATGGTGCAATTTTTGCATGGGGAACTGAATCTGGAGTCCGAGGCAATGGATTTGAATAAAAATATTCACGGCTACGGCATCGATTCCATTCTTGTTATGAAGCTCATACGTGGTATCGAAAAATCTTATCCGATCAAGGTTAATGCAAGAGAAATTCTAGAATACCCGACGATTCAACTACTATCGGCTTATTTAGCCAAAAAGATTGAAAAAGATAAACCGGTTGTAGAGGCCAAGACCGAGACAATCCTGCACGGTTTGCAAAGGAATCCACTTTCTGAAGTTCAAAAAGGACTGTGGTTATTACATAAAATGTCTCCTGAAATCAATGCTTACAATGTACCAATATGTCTCCGATTTAATACGAAAGTGGAGATAGAGAACGTTAAACAGGCTTTCCACACCGTTTTAGAACAATATCCTATTTTAAATAGTGTGATTGAAGAAGAAAACGGGACACCTTATCAAAAGCTGGAGCCTGCTCAGCCGTTCAATATGCAGGTAGAGGATATTTCAAGCTTGAAAGCGGATGAAATCATGCCCTTTATTCGGAGCAAGGCAAAGCAGCCATTCGCGCTGGAACAGGACTCTATGATGCGTGTGTATCTGATGTCCAGGTCCGAGCAAGAACATTTCATACTAGTGGTCATCCATCATATTATTTTTGATGGTAGTTCTTTCGTCCTTTTTATTCAAAGTTTTTTAGATGCATATAAAGACTTGGTACGAGGAAATAGACCGATCGTTTTACCACCTGCCGCGAGCTATAACGATTTTGTGGAATGGGAACAAGCGATGCTGGCCAGTGCAGAAGGGGAGAAGCATTTTTCCTATTGGAAGCAACAGTTGTCGGGTGCTTTACCGACTCTAGAGCTTCCATATAGCCGCTCAGGTTTTCTGACTCCGAGCATGGAAGGACAAACATACACCAAGCGGCTTCCAGTTGATTGGGTCAATCGGGTAAAATCTTTTGCTCGTACGCAATATATGAGCTTGTCTACCGTCTTGCTAGGTATGTATGTGATATTGCTCAACCAGTATTCGAGACAGGAAGATATCATCGTTGGTATGCCAGTTATGGTACGACCAGAGGAGCGTTTTGACCAACTAATTGGATATTTTGTCAACATGCTTCCCATACGCAGCAAAGTGTCGGAGACAGAGACATTCTTGGATTTCATGAAAAAATTGCAAATGACCGTAGTCAATGGGATGGATCATGCTCCTTATCCTTTTCCGGCTCTGGTTCGAGCATTAAATGTGCCGCGTCTGCTGGCGAGCTCGCCTGTGTTTCAAACCGTTTTTTCTTACCAAAATTACCTGCAAACTTCAAGCTTGCAGCAGCTTTGTGCGCCGTATAGCGATAGCTTTACCGTTGAGTTGGTAGAAGAAATTCACCAGGAAGGTGAATATGAGCTGGTATTGGAGCTGCTGGAGCAGGAAGAAGAGATGACATTAAATATCAAATACCGTTCCGGTTTGTTCGATGAATCAACTATTGTACAGATGGCTGAGCGTTATATCGGATTAGCGGAAGCACTAATGAGCAATCCTACAGGGGCCCTGCAGGACTATTCAGTACTATTGCAAGAGGAAAAGAACAGCATCCTTTATGACTGGAATGCAACCGAAGTGAGTTATCCGGATAAATGCTTTCCCGAATTATTCATAAAACAGGCAAGAAAAACGCCTGAGGCTATTGCAGTCGTGTATGAAGAACAATCGCTTACCTATCGGGAATTAAAAGAAAAGAGCACTTTGCTCGCCATATATTTGCAAAATCAGGGCGTGACTCCTGATACGCTGGTAGGAATTTGCATGGAACGGTCTTTAGAAATGGTCATTGGGCTGTTGGGAATCCTTCTGGCAGGAGGAGCCTATGTACCGCTTGATCCAGACTATCCGGAGGATCGATTGGAGTATATGCTTCAGGATTCCAATGCATCCCTTGTCATTACGCAATCGGGATTGTTGGAAAAAGTGTCTCGGCTGGCAGGGAGCAATGTGAACTGCATTGTTCTTGATAACGATTGGGATCTTCTGACAAGTAGTGTAAAGGGGAGAAAGACACTCAAACGGGAAGTGCAGTCTAGCCATTTGGCATATGTTATATATACCTCTGGAAGTACAGGGAAACCCAAAGGGGTCATGATCCCGCACAAAGCGTTGACCAACTTTCTTCTTTCCATGGCAGAAAAGCCAGGCATAACAGAGCAGGACAAACTGCTCGCAGTGACAACGTATTGCTTTGACATCGCAGGACTGGAATTATACCTGCCTTTGATTAAAGGCGCTCAATGCTATGTTTGCAGTTCTGAAAAAGCCAAGGATGCCGAAAGACTCAAGCAGGAGATACAAAAAATAAAACCGACAATAATGCAGGCTACCCCTGTGACTTGGACCATGCTCTTTCAAGCTGGCTGGAAGAACGAAGAGAACATGAAAATGCTCTGTGGCGGAGAAGCACTTTCAGAAACATTGAAATCTTATTTTGTTCATAACAACGGTGACGCATGGAATATGTTTGGTCCGACTGAGACGACAATTTGGTCTACAATTCAAACGATTACCGCCGACAAGCCGCTTTCGATCGGTAAGCCTATTGCCAACACTCAGATTTATATTTTGGATCAGCACCTTAGACCTGTGCCTATTGGACTTCCGGGTGAGCTTTTCATTTCGGGCAGTGGCTTGGCCAGAGGTTATTTGAATCAGCCGGTGCTTACGGATGAAAAGTTTATTGACAACCCATTCAAGCCCGGAACTAAGCTCTATAGAACTGGAGATTTATGCAAGTGGCTTTCTGACGGCTCTATTGAGTATTTGGGTCGGATGGATTATCAAGTGAAAATTCGCGGTTTTCGGATTGAGCTTAGTGAAGTTGAAGGTCAAGTCAGAACATATCCAGGAATTGATGAATGCGTCGTGGTTGCCAAGGAACAAGGAGAGGATAAGCAACTTGTTGCCTACTATTTGCGGAACGACTCCGAGTTCGGGAAGTCCTCACTTGACCCGAAAGAAGTGCGAAATTATTTAAAAGCATTCTTGCCTTATTATATGATTCCAGCATTCTTTATCGAACTAGACAAGCTGCCATTGACCCCGAATGGAAAAATAGACCGGAAGGAATTAATGAGTCGCAAGGTCGAGCTGGCGACAGCAACAAGAAAAATCCATTTGCCACAATCAGATGTTGAACATCAAGTTTTAACAATATGGAAAAAGCTTCTGGATGTCGATCATCTAAGTACGGATGATGCCTTTTTCGACGTGGGTGGAAATTCTTTTACAGCCGCAGAGATGGTTAGAAAGATCAAGGACAAGCTGGAATGCGATATTTCGGTGACAGCACTGTTCAAGTATCCAACGATTAGGGAACTTAGTGCTTATATTATGAAAGTAAAAGGCGAGGCCCCAGCTTCTGCAACAGAACAAACAGATACCACTGAAAATACCATTTCACAGGGAATAGACTCAAAGGAAGATGAACATAAACCATCCTACCCTGATTATTATGAGGATAGCATCGCAATCATAGGAATCTCGTCCCTTTTTCCGGGTGCGAAAAACCACGTTGAGTTTTGGAGTAATTTGAGGGCAGGGGTAGAGAGTGTCCGGTACTTTTCCGAAGATGAACTAGCTCAATTAGGGCTGGAGAGAGAGATTGTCGAGCATCCAAACTATGTGCCCGGACAATGCACAATTGAGGGGAAAGAGTATTTTGACCCTGAGTTTTTTAATTTGTCCCAGAAAAATGCTGAATTTATGGACCCCCAGATGAAATTGCTGTTACAGCATGCATGGAAGGCTGTTGAAGATGCTGGTTATGTTTCTAAAGAAATTCCTGAAACCAGTGTGTATATGTCGGCGAGCAGCAGTTTTTATCAATCATTTATTCCTAATTTGGCATCGCAGTCGCCTAATGTCCTGAGGAATGCGGATGAATATGTAACCTGGATTTTGGCACAGGGCGGGACCATTCCTACTATGATATCTCATAAATTGGGATTTAAAGGTCCCAGCCTATTTGTGCATTCCAACTGTTCTTCCTCGTTAGTCGGACTGCGTTTAGCTTCGCAAAGCCTGTTGTCCGGTGAAGCAAAATACGCGTTGGTTGGTGCGTCAACAATCTTTCCTTTCAACAGTTTAGGCTATGTATATCAGCCTGGCTTGAACTTTTCTAGTGATGGTCATATTAAAGCTTTTGATGATTCTGCAGACGGAATGATTGGCGGAGAAGGGGTTGGAGTTGTTCTACTGAAAAAAACGCTGGATGCCGTTAGAGACGGTGACCATATATATACGATTTTACGAGGGGTCGGCGTGAACAACGATGGGACTGACAAACTAGGGTTTTATGCCCCAAGTGTTAAGGGTCAGTCTGAAGTTATTCAGAAGACGATCGAATCAACCGGAATTCATCCCGAAACGATCAGTTATATTGAGACACATGGAACCGGAACCAAATTGGGCGATCCGGTTGAATTTGCTGCCCTAAATGATACATTCAGGCAGTATACAGCCAAAAAACAATTTTGTGGTATTGGATCTGTCAAAACCAATATCGGACATCTGGATACTGCAGCAGGTTTGGCGGGGTGTATTAAAGTCGCTTTAAGCTTATATCATAATGAGATTCCTCCAACGCTTAATTACGATACACCCAATACCGATATCCATTTGTCTGATTCGCCTTTTTATGTTGTTGATAAACTGCGGAAATGGGAACATGCGTCAGTTCCCCATCGGGCGGCATTAAGCTCCTTTGGCATAGGGGGAACGAATGCTCATGCCATTTTCGAACAATTTATAGCCAATGATGAACCCGAACGCTCTAAATCCAGTTTGATGAACGATGCTGCTGACTATCTTATTCCTTTGTCTGCCAAAAATCATCAGCGCCTCAAGGCATATGCTGGGGATCTCTCGGCTTTCTTGACAGCTTCTCAAGAAATCAATTTGTCGAATGTATCTTTTACGCTTCAAACAGGACGAACGGCAATGAAAAGTCGGGTAGCGTTTATTGTCAAGAATACGAGCGAGCTGGTGCAAAAACTGGAATCGTTCGCGAATGGGCAAGAACATATCGAGAATTGCTGGAGGGGAGAACATAATCAGCAAGATTCAGTTCAATGGTTTGAACAGGAAGAAGTGTTCAAGGAATTAGTGAGCCAATGGATCTCAAATCGTGAAATGAACAAGCTGGCAGAGCTATGGGCCAAAGGCTTCTATATCGATTGGAAATTGCTGTATTACGATCTCCGGCCGAAAAGAATCAGTCTGCCTACGTATCCTTTTGCTCAGCGACGCTGCTGGGCTCCTGAGGTTGAGGCTGGGGCAGCAAGGGCCAGAGCAGCGGTGGAAGCACCTGTGACTGTAGCCAGCCATACCCTGATGTTTGAGCCAGTCTGGAAGGAGCAGAACGTACCGCCGGAGGTCGAAGCTCCTGCCTATGACCGTCGTATCATCTTGCTGTGCGAGCCGGACGAGGCTTTGCCTGAACGGCTTGAAGCGAGAGTGAACGGAGCGGCGCAGGTTTTGGCTTTCTCATCCGGGAAGAGTCGGGTGGATGAGCGGTTTCAGGCCTATGCAGTTCAGGCCTTTGAGAGCATCCAAAGCATTCTCAAAGACAAGCCTTCGGGAAGGGCGCTGGTTCAGCTTGTCGTGGCGGCGGCTGGAGAAGGGCAGCTCTTTTCGGGACTTTCGGGTCTGCTGAAGACCGCCCGGCTGGAAAATCCGAAACTCATCGGCCAATTGATCGAAGTGGAACAGGGAGAATCTGCAGAAAGCCTGCTGGCGAAGCTGGAGGAAAATAGCTGTAGTCCAGTAGATGGATGGATTCGCTATGAGGGCGGTCAACGCAAAACCGCTTGCTGGAACAAGTTCGAACCGTCCCGGGAAGAAGAGAAGCTGCCATGGAAAGACGGTGGCGTATATCTTATCACCGGCGGCTCTGGCGGTCTGGGACTGCTTGTTGCAGAAGAACTAGTTCGGCACACCCGAGCAGCGACCTTGATTCTGACAGGCCGGTCGCCACTGGACGAAAACAGGCAAATCCGGCTGAAGGAGCTGGAGTCCTTAGGGGCCAGAGTGGTGTATAAGCAGGGAGATATCACCGACAGGAATACGGTGATTAGCTTGCTGGAAAGCATCCAAGAGGAATTTGGGCGTGTTCACGGGATTATCCACTGTGCAGGGGTCATTCACGATAACTTCATTCTCAAGAAAAGCAGGGAAGAATTTATCGAGGTGCTGGGACCGAAGGTCCAAGGGCTGGTCCATCTGGATGAGGCAAGCAGCGGTCAGGATCTGGAATTCTTCGTGCTCTTTTCCTCCATCTCGGGTAGCCTGGGCAATCCGGGGCAGGCCGATTATGCCACCGCCAACGCTTTTATGGATGCGTACGCAGCATACCGGAATACCCTTGTGGAGGCCCAGCAACGGCGGGGCCGGACGGTATCCATCCGCTGGCCGCTGTGGAAAGAGGGCGGAATGCGGATCGATGCGGACACGGAAAAGCTCATGAGACAAAATATGGGCATTACGGCTTTACAGACCGAGTCGGGCATTCAGGCGTTGTACCAATGCCTGTCCTCAGGCAAGGAGCAGGTAATGGTTATGGAAGGGGAGCCTGAAAAAATTGAGGCCTATCTGGCGAAGGCAGCGTCGCAGGTAGATGTCCGTACGATCGAGGCATCAGCGCCGAAGCTGGATACGGCCTCACTTTACGATAAAACTTTGTTTCATCTCAAGGCGCTGTTGGGAGAGGTGACCCGGCTGAGCGTCAGCAGCATCGAAGCTCATGAGCCGTTAGAGCGCTATGGGATTGATTCCATTATGATTACCCAGCTCAACGCCATGCTGGCAGAGTCTTTTGGCGAGCTGTCCAAGACGCTGTTTTATGAGTACCAGACCTTGCGTGCCCTGGCTGAATATTTGGTGGCGGAATACGTGCCGGAGTGCATGCAGTGGGTCGGAATGAGTCCAGACAAGGAACGGGTGGAAGAAACGGCTGCGGCAACCCAGTGCACTGAAGAAGAAAGCACGCCAGTTGCGGGGCAGACGATTGCGGAGACGGTGACAACGAAGTCCAGCCGTAGCTATGTGAAGCCTGTTCGAAGCTACGCGGAGTTTGGCGCAGAGGAAACACGAGAACCGATCGCCATCATTGGTATGGCGGGAAAGTACCCAGGTTCGAAGGACATGAACGAATATTGGGAAAATCTCAAAGCAGGGAAGGATTGTATCGGTGAAATCCCGCAGGAACGCTGGACCCTGGAAGGATTCTTCCAGTCTAACAAACAGGAAGCGGTGGCTGATGGCAAAAGCTACAGCAAGTGGGGCGGTTTTATCGAAGGCTTTGCGGAATTCGATCCCCTGTTTTTTAATATTGCACCGCGGGAAGCACTCAGTATGGACCCTCAGGAAAGGCTGTTCATTGAAGCCTGCTGGGAAGCGATGGAGGACGCGGGCTACACCAGAGAACAGCTTGCGGTACAGCATAATAGCCGGGTAGGTGTGTTTGCGGGAATTACCAAAACGGGCTACGAGCTTTATGGGCCGGAATTATGGAAGATGGGGGCCAAAATATTTCCCCAAATATCCTTTAGTTCGGTAGCCAACCGGATTTCGTACCTGTTCAATTTGCAGGGACCGAGCATGCCGGTGGATACGATGTGTTCGTCCTCGTTGACCGCGATTCATGAAGCGTGTGAGCATCTATACCGCGGAGAATGCGAGCTGGCCATGGCAGGAGGAGTGAACCTGTATCTGCATCCGCTGAGCTATGTCGGACTTTGCGCCAACCAGATGCTGTCCATAGACGGACAGTGCAAGAGCTTCGGAAAGGGAGGCAACGGCTTTGTCCCAGGAGAAGGCGTGGGGGTCGTGCTATTGAAGCCGCTGTCCAAGGCGATAGCAGATGGAGACCCGATCCATGCGCTCATCCGGGGAACGAGCATCAACCATGGAGGCAAGACCAACGGGTATACAGTGCCTAACCCGACTGCTCAAGGGGAGCTGATCCGGTCGGCACTGGAACGAGCCGGGGTACATGCCCGGACCATCAGCTATATTGAAGCGCACGGAACAGGCACAGAACTGGGAGACCCCATTGAAGTGACTGGTCTGACCCAGGCCTTCAGGAAGGATACGGCAGACAAAGGATTTTGCGCCGTAGGCTCTGTGAAGTCCAACATCGGACATTTGGAGGCAGCAGCGGGCATCGCAGGGATTGGGAAAATTGTCCTGCAGATGAAAAACCGGACGCTGGTTCCCAGCCTGCACGCCCAGGAATTGAATCCGAACATTCCTTTTGAGCAGACGCCGTTTGTCGTCCAGCAGGAGCTGGAGGAATGGAAGCGGCCGGTGGTTGAGCTCAATGGAGAGACACGGGAATACCCGAGGATGGCTGGGATTTCATCGTTTGGAGCAGGAGGCGCCAATGCCCATGTCATCATTGAAGAGTACGTTTCAGAAGAGAAGGCGCCAATCCGTGTGACAGCTCACCATCCCGTGATCATCGTATTGTCGGCCAAAAATGAGGATCGGCTGAAACAGCAGGTCGAGAGATTGCTGTCCGTGATCGGGAAAGGAGAGGTCACAGAAAGCAATCTGGCTGATGCAGCCTACACGCTCCAGGTAGGACGTGAAGCGATGGAAGAACGCCTGGCGGTAATTGCCGAGTCGATGCCAGCACTGGTGGAGAAGCTGGAAGGATTCCTGGAAGGTCACGACGGGATATCCGAGCTGTACCGAGGACAGGTCAAGCGAAACAAAGAGGCACTGTCCGCACTGCTAGAAGATGAAGATATGGAAAAAATGATCGCTGCTTGGATCGGAAAACGGAAATACACGAAGATAGTAGATCTTTGGGTAAAGGGACTGGCGATGGATTGGAGCATGCTTTATGGAGATGTCAAGCCGCAGAGAATGAGTCTGCCAGCCTATCCTTTTGCAAAGGAGCGGTATTGGATCACGGATATTAAAACCAAGCAGGCTTCCTTTGAATCTACCAAATCTGTACAGCCAACGAATATATTTATCGATCAAAAAGCATCTACGGTAGCGGCAAATATTTCGCAAATGAATGGAAAAGAAAGCGACGATCCAAATTCCGAAGCTATTCCTTCGTATATCCAGAATATTCAGAGCCACATTTCCACCAGTGTCAAAATGAAGAAGATGCCAGATATTTCTTATCTAGCGGCTGAATACGAAAGAATTCCTTCGACTATGGTCGACAACCAAGCTTACTCGGAACAGGATGGGGCGACGCGAGGGACTAATCGGATGAGGAGGCTTACAGATGAAGGAAATGAATGATGTCTTATGCAAATTGCTATGGGGGTATTTGCAGTTGATGGGATTATTCCCTTATGCACATATGAACAAGAAAGCTATGATTGATGATTTTAAAACTAAAACAGCATTGCTGAGTTTATACGATCGCTGGCTTGAAGAAAGCATAGAGGTATTGGCACGGAATCATTATTTTTATCGCAAAGGAGACTCTTATAGCGTAACGGATACCGCTTCGGTTGATGTGCAGGCTGTATGGAAGGAATGGGAATTGAAGAAAAGTGAATGGCTGAAAAATCCGGATCTCTCGGCCTGGGTTGTACTCGTAGAATCAACATTGCGTAAGTTGCCGGAAATTTTGACCGGAAACATACCTGCCACCGACATTGTTTTTCCTCAGTCCTCCATGAAGCTGGTGGAAGGCATATATAAAAATAGTCCTGCAGCAGATTACTTTAATGAAGTGCTGGGGGATATTGTGGTTTCCTACTTGAATGAACGGCTTAAGCATGACCCGACAGGGTCGATTCGAATCATTGAAATTGGTGCAGGCACCGGAGGAACCAGTGCTATGCTCTTCCATAAGCTTCGACCTTATCAGGAACATATTCATGAATACTGCTATACCGATAAATCCAGAGCATTTTTATTGCATGCACAAAAAGAGTATGGCCCGCGAAATCCTTACCTGACTTATAAAATTTTTAATGTGGAAGAGTCGGCTGTGGGACAAGATATCGACACGGGCGGATATGATATTGCGATTGCCACCAATGTCCTGCACGCCACGAGGAACATTCGGCATACGTTAGGCAATGTCAAAGCAGCGCTGCGAAAAAACGGCCTGATTCTTATCAATGAAATCAGTGGAAACTCGCTGTTAAACCACTTAACCTTTGGCTTGTTGGAGGGATGGTGGCTTTATAATGACCCTGAACTGCGTATTCCGGGCTCCCCCGGTTTATACCCTGAACGTTGGCAGGAGGTATTGGAAAACGAGGGATTCCGGTCCGTCTTTTTCCCTGCTCAGGAAGCACATGAAGTAGGCCAACAAATTATTGTGGCTGAAAGTGATGGTATGCTTCGGCATCAACAGGAGCTTGAACATGACAAGCTTCCATTGAAACAGCGTGACACAGGGATTCAACCAGCTACTGATGTAACCGATGAAATGGCTGAAGAGCATGTCAGGGAGCTTATTGTAGAGAAGTTGGCAGAGGCCTTGAATGTGGACTTTTCAATGATTGATGTCCATGAGTCATTCGCAGATTATGGCTTGGACTCTATTCTTGGCGTCAACTTTGTACAGGATGTCAATCAGGGGCTGGGCATTCATTTGCAGACTACAGACATCTTTGATTACAGTTCGGTAAAACAACTGACGGTATACATTTTAAGCCAATTTGGCGATACCGTTTTACAGGCCTTGGGACACAATGCTGATTCAATAGAGGATAGAAAAGATGCAAGCCGTGAAATCCAAGCGATTGAGGATAAGGATAAGGATTATACGTTTAATCCGGTTCAAACGGCACGTGCATCCATTGAGCCAGAGAGACCTAAACAGGAGAATAAAGGGAAGGATTTAGCGCAAAGAGAGCCGATTGCGATTATTGGAATGAGCGGGCGATTTGCCGGGTCTGACAATGTAGATGAGCTTTGGAATCACCTTAAGAATGGCGACGATTTAGTAAAAGAGGTGACTCGGTGGGATCTTTCAAAATATCAGGAAAAAAATGCGAGCTACTGCAATTATGGAAGCTTTTTGGAGGATATTGATAAGTTCGATCCGCTTTTTTTCAATATTTCAGGGCTGGAAGCGACTTACATGGATCCGCAGCAGCGGTTGTTTCTCGAGGAAGCATGGCATGCTCTAGAGGATGCGGGCTATGCGGGTACAGGGATGGATGGGCGTCGGTGCGGAGTTTATGTAGGCTGTGCCGAAGGCGATTACCAGCGATTGCTGGGTGAAGACCTGCCTCCGCAAGCACTGTGGGGTCATATGGGCTCCGTGATTCCCGCCAGAATTTCCTACTACTTGAATCTTCATGGACCGGCGATAGCTGTAGATACAGCTTGTTCCAGTTCGTTAGTTGCTGCCCATCTTGCTTGCCAAAGCTTATGGTCCGGGGAAACGGATATGGCTTTAGCTGGTGGGGTGTATATTCATACTACCCCTCGCTGCTATTTATATGGTGATAGGGCAGGAATGCTGTCTCACACAGGGCACTGTTATACCTTTGATGATAGGGCAGACGGTATGGTTCCGGGAGAAGCTGTTGGCGCGGTTGTGCTCAAACGGCTTGACGAAGCAGTTACCGATGGTGACCACATCTATGGGGTGATTTTAGGTTCAGCGATTAATCAGGACGGCACCACGAATGGACTTACTGCACCAAGCCAGAAGTCTCAGGAGCGACTGGAGCAATATGTGTACGATACTTTTCATATTCATCCAGAGCAAATCCAATTGGTGGAAGCGCATGGGACAGGTACCAAATTGGGAGACCCAATTGAATATCAGGCATTGACGCGAACATTTAGAAAGTATACGGACAAGAAGGAATATTGCGCGATCGGGTCCATTAAAACGAATATCGGCCATACGCAAATTGCGGCAGGAATTACAGGAGTAATTAAGCTGTTATTGTCATTAAAACATGAGCAGATTCCGCCTTCACTTCATTTCCAATCAGGCAATTCCAATATTCAGTTTGCGGATAGCCCTTTTTATGTCAATACGCAACTGCAGAATTGGTTGATTGAGCCTGAAGCCAGACGTTGTGCTGCGGTTAGCTCCTTTGGTGCCAGTGGAACTAATGCCCACATGGTCATCGAAGAGGCTCCACATACAAAACGAAGACATTCCGAAAAGCCGGCTTATTTCATTCCGCTGTCCGCCCGGACTTCACAACAATTACGCCGCCAGGTGGAGCAACTGATTGCATATTGCGAACAGGAGCCTGAGGCAGACTGCGGTAACATGAGCTATACATTATTGCTTGGGAGAAAGCACTGCAATCATCGGCTTGCATGTGTTGCCCGCAATCAAGGTGAGCTTGTCATGTCCCTTAAAAGGTGGCTGGAAAAAGGCAGTTCTTCTCAAGTTTATTATTCTGAACTACACGAAAAAGACCAACGCATTCAATCGTCCTTGAAAAGATATGGAAATGAATGTATCCAAAACTGTCAAAATGCAGGTGATGCCCGCGAGTATTTGGAGTTTTTAACTACGATTGCGGATTTATATGTTCAGGGATATCCGTTAGACTTTGAGCGTTTGTTTTCAAATGAACAGTACTCCAGAATTCCGCTACCAACTTATCCTTTTGCAAAAGAGCGGTATTGGGCGCCTGGGAATGAAGCTCAAATGGCTAAGAGCATAGGTATAGAAAGTGAAATCGAATTAACGATTTCTAGACCAGAGGCAAAACCAGTGGCTACAGCTAGCCATACCCTGCTGCTGGAGCCAGTTTGGAAGGAGCAGAACGTACCGCCGGAGGTCGAAGCCCCTGCTTATGACCGTCGTATCATCTTGCTGTGTGAGCCGGACGAGGCTTTGCCTGAACGGCTTGAAGCGAGAGTGAACGGAGCGGCGCAGGTCTTGGCCTTCTCATCCGGGAAAAGCCGGGTGGATGAGCGGTTTCAGGCCTATGCAGTTCAGACCTTTGAGAGCATCCAAAGCATTCTTAAAGACAAGCCTGCTGGAAGGGTGCTGGTTCAGCTTGTCGTGGCGGCGGCTGGAGAAGGGCAGCTCTTTTCGGGACTTTCGGGTCTGCTGAAGACCGCCCGGCTGGAAAATCCGAAACTCATCGGCCAATTGATCGAAGTGGAACAGGGAGAATCTGAGGAAAGCCTGCGGGCGAAGCTGGAGGAAAACAGCCGCAGTCCGGTGGATGGATGGATTCGCTATGAAGGCGGTCAACGGAAAACCGCTTGCTGGAGCAGGTTCGAGCCATCTCGGCCGGATGAGAAGTTGCCATGGAAAGACGGTGGCGTTTATCTTATTACCGGCGGCTTTGGCGGTCTGGGGCTGCTTGTTGCAGAAGAGCTGGTTCGGCATACCCGAGCAGCGACCTTGATTCTGACAGGCCGGTCGTCGCTGGATGGAAACAAGCAGACGCGGCTAAAAGAGCTGGAGTCCTTAGGGGCCAAAGTGGTGTATAAGCAGGGGGATATCACCGACAGGAACACGGTGACTGGCT
The DNA here is from genome assembly GCF_000237325.1 of Paenibacillus polymyxa M1. NCBI lineage: Bacteria > Bacillati > Bacillota > Bacilli > Caryophanales > Paenibacillaceae > Paenibacillus > Paenibacillus polymyxa. The sequence continues at coordinate 3,745,211 of NC_017542.1, read as the reverse complement.
TGCTGAAAAGCATCCGGGAGGAATTTGGGCGTGTCCACGGGATTATTCACTGTGCAGGGGTGATTCACGATAACTTCATTCTCAAGAAAAGCAGGGAAGAATTTATCGAGGTGCTGGGACCGAAGGTCCAAGGGCTGGTCCATCTGGATGAGGCAAGCAGCGGTCAGGATCTGGATTTCTTCGTGCTCTTTTCCTCCATCTCGGGTAGCCTGGGCAATCCGGGACAGGCCGATTATGCCACCGCCAACGCCTTTATGGACGCGTATGCGGCATACCGAAATACCCTGGTGGAAGCCAAGCAACGACGGGGCCGGACGCTATCCATCCGCTGGCCGCTGTGGAAAGAGGGTGGGATGCGGATCGATGCGGACACGGAAAAGCTCATGAGACAGAACATGGGCGTTACGACCCTACAAACTGAGTCGGGCATTCAGGCGTTGTACCAATGCCTGTCCTCAAGCAAAGAGCAGGTGATGGTCCTAGAAGGAGAGCCTGAAAAAATCGAGGCCTATCTGACGAAATCCGTTCCGCATATCAGTATCCGTGCGATACAGGCATCTGCACCAAAGCTGGATGCGGCCTTACTTTACGATAAAACTTTGCATCATCTCAAGGCGCTGTTGGGAGAGGTGACCCGGCTGAGCGTTGGTAGCATTGAAGCTCATGAACCGCTAGAGCGCTATGGCATTGATTCCATTATGATTACCCAACTGAATGCCAAGCTGGCAGGATCTTTTGGCGAGCTGTCCAAGACGCTGTTTTATGAGTACCAGACCTTGCGTGCCCTGGCAGAACATTTAGTGGCGGAATACGCACCGGAGTGCATGCAGTGGGTCGGAATGAGTCCAGACATGCAGCTGGTGGAGGAAACGACTGCGGCAACCCGGTGTGCCGAAGAAGAAAGCGCGTCAGTTGCGGAACAAACGATTGCGGAAGAGGCGACAGCGAAGCTTACCCGAAGCTACGTGAAGCCGGTTCGAAGCTATGTGCAGTCTGGCGCAGAGGAAACACGAGAACCGATCGCCATCATTGGTATGGCAGGTAAGTATCCAGGTTCGAAGGACATGAACGAATATTGGGAAAATCTCAAAGCAGGGAAGGATTGTATCGGCGAAATCCCGCAGGAACGCTGGTCGCTGGAAGGATTCTTCCAGCCTGACAAAGAAGAAGCGGCTGCGCATGGTAAAAGTTACAGCAAGTGGGGCGGCTTTATCGAGGGATTTGCGGAATTCGATCCACTGTTTTTTAATATTGCACCGCGGGAAGCACTCAGTATGGACCCTCAGGAAAGGCTGTTCATTGAAGCCTGCTGGGAAGCGATGGAGAATGCAGGCTACACCAGAGAACAGCTTGCAGTACGACATAACAGCCGGGTAGGTGTATTTGCGGGAATTACCAAAACAGGATTTGATCTGTACGGTCTTGATCTATGGAGAAAGGGAGCGCAAATATTCCCTCACACTTCCTTTAGCTCGGTAGCCAACCGAATTTCGTACCTGTTCAATTTGCAGGGACCAAGCATGCCGGTGGATACGATGTGTTCGTCTTCGTTGACCGCGATTCATGAAGCGTGTGAGCATCTGTACCGTGGAGAATGCGAGCTGGCTATGGCAGGGGGAGTGAACCTGTATTTGCATCCGCTGAGCTATGTCGGACTTTGCGCGAACCAGATGCTGTCCATAGACGGGCAGTGCAAGAGCTTCGGAAAGGGAGGCAACGGCTTTGTCCCAGGAGAAGGCGTGGGGGTCGTGCTATTGAAGCCGCTGTCCAAGGCGATAGCAGATGGAGACCCGATCCATGCGCTCATCCGGGGAACGAGTATCAACCATGGAGGCAAGACTAACGGGTATACAGTGCCTAACCCGACTGCTCAAGGGGAGCTGATCCGGTCAGCACTAGAGCGAGCCGGGGTACATGCCCGGACCATCAGCTATATTGAAGCTCACGGAACCGGTACAGAACTGGGAGATCCTATTGAAGTAACCGGTCTGACCCAGGCCTTCAGGAAGGATACGGCAGACAAAGGATTTTGCGCCGTGGGCTCTGTGAAGTCCAACATCGGACATTTGGAGGCGGCAGCGGGCATCGCAGGGATTGGGAAAATTGTCCTGCAGATGAAAAACCGGACGCTGGTTCCCAGCCTGCACGCCCAGGAACTAAATCCGAACATTCCTTTTGAGCAGACGCCGTTTGTTGTCCAGCAGGAGCTGGAGGAATGGAAGCGGCCGGTAGTTGAGCTCGGTGGAGAGACCCAGGAATACCCGAGAATGGCTGGGATTTCATCGTTTGGAGCAGGAGGCGCCAATGCCCATGTCATCATTGAAGAGTACGTTCCGGAAGAGAAGGCGCCCATCCGTGTGACAGCTCACAACCCCGTTATTATTGTGTTGTCGGCCAAAAATGAGGAACGACTGAAACAGCAGGTCGAGAGATTACTGTCCGTGATCGGGAAAGGAGAGGTCACAGAAAGCAATCTGGCTGATGCAGCCTACACGCTCCAGGTAGGACGTGAAGCGATGGAAGAACGCCTGGCGGTCATTGCCGAATCGATGCCAGCACTGGTGGAAAAGCTGGAAGGATTTCTAGAAGGCCACGATGGGATATCCGAACTGTACCGAGGACAGGTCAAGCGAAATAAAGAGGCACTGTCCGCACTGATAGAAGATGAAGATATGGAAAAAACGATCACTGCCTGGATCGGGAAACGGAAATATGCGAAGATTGTAGATCTTTGGGTGAAGGGACTGGCGATGGACTGGAGCATGCTTTATGGAGATGCCAAGCCGCAGAGAATAAGCTTGCCAGCCTATCCTTTTGCAAAGGAGCGGTATTGGATCACGGATATTACGATCCCATCTGTAGAAAGAATCCCTAGTGAATCTCAAGAAAAAGCAGTTCATGTTCAATCTCAAGTGATGGAGCCTGCACCTCCTGAAGCTTTAATGCTATCCGGTTTTTCCAGTAGTTCTGAAAAACCAAGCGGGATTTCCTTACGGAATTTGTCGGACAGTCAGCCGCAGCTTAGTAAGTCTGCCAACCAGCAGGGGTCTCCGATTATTTTAACTTCTCCAGAAGGGGTAATGCCTACATCAGAGAAGGACAAAAAGGCGGAAGAACAGACGCCTGTGGCTCCTGCCCTATCCATATCGTCAGAAATATTGCAGGAGGAGCTGACAACAAGTCTGGCGCAAGCTTTATATATAGATCGGGACGAGATCGATGAGGATAAAAACTTTGTTGATCTTGGATTGGATTCCATTATAGGCGTAGAGTGGATTCGAAACATTAATAAACACTACCACACATCCATAACAGCGACAAAAGTCTACGATTATCCGACCATACGGGAGTTTAGCAAATTTTTAGAAAAGGAATTGGGCGGTCGTGAGGCCGAATTAATCATGCCGTCTTCTGCTGCGTCTATCCCAGATCAGGCACCTGCGAAGCATTTACCGCCGCTCGTATCATTGGAAATGAATAAGCAGGCAGAGAGTTCACTTCAAGTCCATTTGATGCCGATATCGCCTGAAAAGCAGCCGCAATTCGGCACAACTCCGTCTGGTGTCTCTACAGAGCAATTACAGGAAGAACTGACGGCAAGCCTAGCTGAAGCCTTATACATGGAACAGAGCGAGATTGAGGCAGATAGAAACTTTATAGACATCGGATTGGATTCCATTATAGGCGTAGAATGGATTCGAAATATGAATAAGCGCTACGGCACATCCATTGCAGCTACCAAGGTCTACGACTATCCGACTATTCTGCAATTTACCGAGTTTTTGGCACAAGAAATCAATAAGCATGGGGGTAAGAAAAGCTTCGTTCAGCAGCCCTTGGACACAGTCACAGGCACGGACAAACCTATAGCAGAAGTCCATTTGCCGCGAACAGACACGATCCAATGCTCTCCAGCGCAGTTGCCTAAAGCGGAAACGGTGCCATTGCGTCGGATAAAAGCAGAAGAGGAATCAGTGTCAGCAACTTCGGAAAATCAAGATGCAATTGCAATTGTCGGGATTTCGGGAAGATATCCTGGTGCCGAAGATGTACAGCAATATTGGAAAAATCTCGCTCAAGGCCAAAACTCCATTGTTGAAATCCCGAAGAACCGCTGGGACGTAGACCCGTTGTATGATCCGCGTCCGGCACAAGAGGGGAAAGTAAATTGCAAGTGGCTGGGTGCCCTGGAGGATATCGAATATTTTGACCCGTTATTTTTTAATATATCTCCTACCGAGGCGGAAGGGATGGACCCGCAGCAGCGCATCTTTTTGCAAGAAGCCTATAAAGCCTTTGAGGATGCAGGTTATAGCGGCTCGCAGTTGGGAAATAAAAAATGCGGCGTTTATCTTGGCATTTTAAATAATGAGTATAGTATGATGCGCTACAAGAATGAAGCACAGTTCAGCAATACTACCGGGAATAGCAACGCTATTGCAGCGGCTCGTATTTCCTATTTTCTTAATCTGAAAGGACCTGCCATATCTGTGGATACGGCATGCTCCTCATCGCTGGTGGCTACTCACCTTGCTTGCCAGGCTTTATCAAATAAAGAGATTGAAATGGCGCTGGTCGGCGGTGTGTCCTTATACCTGACCCCGGAATCCTATATAGGTATGTCTGCATCGGGAATGTTATCACCAGATGGTCAGTGTAAGACATTTGACAACAGTGCCAACGGCTTTGTTCCAGGCGAAGGAGCAGGGGGGCTGGTTCTGAAGCGGCTAAAGGATGCGGAAGCTGACCGGGATCACATCTATGGGGTTATTATCGGAACTGGGATCAATCAGGATGGAAAAACCAACGGAATTACCGCGCCAAGCGCAAACAGCCAAATAGAGCTTGAGCAGGAGATATACAATAAGTATCAGATTGAACCCGAAAGTATTAGCTATGTTGAAATGCATGGGACAGGCACCAAGCTGGGCGATCCTATTGAATTGGAGGCTTTATCAGAAGCTTTCAAAGAAAAAACAGATCAGAAGAAGTTCTGTGCCATAGGCTCGGTAAAGAGTAATATCGGGCATACTTCGGCAGCAGCAGGCGTAGCAAGCATACAAAAAGTGCTATTATGCATGAAGCATAAGAAACTGGTACCGACACTGAATTTCAAGAACCCGAATGAGCATTTTGATTTTGATGGTTCTCCATTTTATGTAAATACACAATTAAAGGACTGGGAACCTTCTCGCGGGAACAAAAGACGTGCCGCTGTGAGCTCTTTTGGTTTTAGCGGTACCAATGCCCATCTTATTATTGAAGAATATCGTCCTGAGGTTGGAAAATTACCAGTAGACGACGAACCGCATAGTCCCGTTCTTTTCGTATTGTCTGCCAAAAATGAGAAGCAATTAGTAACCTATGCCGAAAACATGAGAAACTTTATTGCATATCAGCCAAATCTTAATTTGGCTGATATGGCGTATACGCTGCAGGTGAGCCGTGAGCCGCTGAACTATCGTCTGGCTTTTGTGGCAGATTCAAAAGATAATCTACTAAAAGCGCTGGATGGATTGATTCATCATCATCTGCCAGCTGGAGTCCTGACGGCTCAGGTGAAAAAGGGCAAAGACGGTATCGGGCTCTTTGAGGCAGATGAAGATGCCAAATCCTTGCTTGAAACCTGGATCAAGAAGAGAAAATTAGAAAAAATTGCGGAGCTGTGGGTACAGGGTCTAACGATGGATTGGAACAAGCTGTATGGGGACATCAAGCCTCGCCGGATTAGTCTACCCACCTATCCTTTTGCAAAAGAACGGTGCTGGGCGCCCGAGCTAGACAATAAGGCAGGCAAAGGCACGACTTCTGTCATTGCGGCTGCACTTCATCCTTTGCTGCACCAAAACACCTCCGATTTCTCTGAACAGCGGTTCAGCTCGACTTTTACAGGTCAGGAGTTTTTCCTGAAGGATCATGTAGTAAATGGTCGCAAGGTGCTGTCTGGGGCTGCATCCCTTGAAATGGCGCGGGCGGCAGTGGAGCAGTCACTAGGGACGGATGAGGGCCACCTGGTCGGAATGTGCCTTAAAAACGTGGTTTGGGCACGGCCTATTACCCTAGAGGATGGCCCAATACAGTTGCATATCGGGCTTTTCCAGAATGAAGATCAAGAGATTTCATATGAGATTTATGGAAATAACGGAGCCGGTGATACAGAGCTTATGATATATAGCTACGGCAATGCGGTACGGAGATCGGCGGTGGAGGTTCCTGCATTGAATATAAAAGATTTGCAGGATACATGCAGCAGAAGCTTTTATCCGACAGCATTGTATGGCGTTTTCAGAGATTTGGGGATTGATTACGGTCCCGGGCATCAGGGGATTGAGATGGTATATGCGGGAGAAGGTCAGGTGCTGGCGAAGCTATCATTGCCCTCCTCAGTCTCTGACACTCAAAGCCAATTTGTCTTGCATCCAAGCATGATCGATTCCGCTTTGCAGGCATCCATAGGCTTGACGCTGGGCTCTGGCGAGACTAAGCCCGCTCTGCCGTATGCCATTCAGGAAGTTGAAATTATAAAAAATTGCAGCTCCACCATGTGGGCGCTGATTCGATACAGTGCAGACGGTAAAGCGGGAGATAAGGCACAGAAACTAGATATTGACCTGAGCGACGAAACCGGAGAGATCTGCGTGAGAATAAAGGGTTATTCATCAAGAATTTTGGATATAGAGTCTATTTCCATAGACGCGCAGTCCAATTCTGGTACCTTGATGCTTGAACCCGTGTGGAAAGAGCAGGGAGTTACCATAGAGGGTGATTTACCTGTGTATGATCGCCATGTCGTGATCCTTTGCCAGCCGTCCGGGATTTCCTGTGAACAAGTAGAAGCTCAAATAAGCGGCGCACAATGTATATTATTGCAACCTGATCAAAACAGAATCGGGGAACAGTTCCAGCGTTACGCCGTTCAGGTACTTGAGCTGATGCAAAGAATTTTTAGCGAAAAAAACCATGGCAAGGTGTTAATCCAAATTGTCACTAACGACCAGGAGGAGCAGCAGCTTGTATCAGGGCTCTCGGGTCTTTTAAAAACCTCCAGAATAGAACATCCAAAACTGGTGGGACAGTTGATAGAACTTGAACAGGATGAGGCCCCGAGTGCAATCATAGATATTTTAAAAGAAAACAGCTGGAGTCCTGAAGACATCCAGATCCGGTATGGGAAAAGCAAACGGTGGATTTCCAGTTGGAACGAGGTTCCGTTTTCTCCGGAAATGGTAGACATCCCGTGGAAGGAGAACGGAGTATACCTCATTACCGGTGGTGCTGGTGGCTTGGGACTTATTTTTGCCAAAGAGATTGTAAATAAAGTTCATAATGTTGCGTTGATTTTAACGGGGCGTTCCGCGCTGGATGAGGGCAAGCGGGCAGAGATAAAGAAATTGGAGTCATTAGGAGCACGAATAGCATATAAGCAGGCCGATGTGTCCCGGGAGCAGGCGGTGGCTGATTTAATTCGGGAAATTGAGGCAGAATTCGGAAGCTTGAATGGCATCATTCACAGTGCAGGAGTAATTCGTGACAACCGTATACTCAAAAAAAATAGCAGGGAAATGCTGGAGGTTCTCGCTCCCAAAGTATTAGGGGTAGTGAACTTGGATCAGGCGAGTAAGAACCTGCCTCTTGACTTCTTCATTCTGTTTTCGTCGGTAGCCGGAGGACTGGGCAATCAGGGACAGGTGGACTATTCTACCGCTAATGCCTTTATGGATGCTTACGCCAGATACCGGAACGCTTTGACAGGATCGCAGCAGCGCCAGGGCCAAACGTTATCTATCAATTGGCCACTATGGAAAGAAGGAGGGATGCATATTGATGAGGAGACGGAGAAGCTGGTAAAACAGCACACAGGCATGGGCAGTATTTCAACTTCTTCCGGCATTCAGGCCTTGTACCGTGCCATGCTTACGGGTGCTGATCAGGTTATGGTGATGGAAGGCAATCTCGAAAAAATGAAAAGAACAGTAGGTTTAATAGCAATTCCGGAAACCAGACAGCTTGAAAAGGTGGCGGGTGCTTCAGCAACTATTTCAGCAATTTCTACTGAAAGTAATGCCGCACCGGACCTGCTGGACAAGGTGCAGACCGCCATGATGCAGGCGGTATCGAAATTGCTGAAAGTCAAACTTGAAGATATTGATGCCTATGTCGAACTGAGTGAGTATGGCTTTGATTCCATCTTGCTCACGCAATTTGCCAACAACATCAATCACTTGTACCGACTTGAGCTGACACCTGCCGTATTCTTTGAATACACTACACTTCATGACTTCTGCAGGTATTTAGTGGACGAATATGCCACCTTGCTTGGTGAGCAGTTTTTCGTCCAGACCCGGACTGAGCCTTCTGTGCAGAATGAAGAGGAGGATAGGGAAGACTGCATCCGCAGTAGACGCCAGCGTTTTCGATTTGCAAACAAGAATGTGCTAGCTATGCCGCAACAGACCCAGGCGGGTTCTGAACCTATTGCAATTGTAGGCATAAGCGGTGTCTTTCCCATGGCCCGGGATGTAGATGAGTTTTGGAAAAATCTTGAGGAAGGCAGGGATTGTATCACTGAAATACCTGAGGATCGCTGGGATTGGAAGGCATATTACGGTGACCCTGCGGATGAGAGCAATAAAACAAACATCAAGTGGGGCGGGTTTATTGACGGGATATATGAGTTTGACCCTTTATTTTTTGGAATTTCACCGAGGGAAGCCGCACTCATGGACCCGCAGCAGCGCCTGTTGATGACTTATATTTGGAAGGCGATTGAAGATGCTGGGATTCAAGCAGCAGGTCTATCTGGGAGCCGTACAGGCATCTTTACAGGAACCGCAAATAGCGGCTATAGCGGAATGATCTATCAGGGAAATGTGGATGTCGAGGCATACTCCTCCAGTGGAATGGCGCCGTCGGTGGGACCCAATCGTATGAGCTATTTCCTTAATATTCATGGTCCGAGCGAGCCTGTCGAAACAGCTTGCTCCAGTTCACTGGTGGCCATTCACCGGGCAGTAAAGGCTATAGAAGATGGAAGCTGCGAAATGGCAATTGCAGGTGGTGTCAATGTAATTATCACACCTGAGCTTCATATCAGCTTCAATAAAGCAGGGATGCTGTGTGAGGATGGTCGATGCAAAACCTTCTCTGATCAAGCCAACGGTTACGTGCGCGGTGAAGGGGCGGGCATGCTTTTCCTGAAAAAGCTGAAGGATGCAGAAAAGGCTGGAGACCATATTTACGGCATAATTCGGGGTACAGCCGTTAATCACGGAGGCCGGGCCAATTCTCTGACAGCCCCCAATCCGAGGGCACAGGCGGATTTGCTGGTAAATGCATATACAAAGGCTGGTATCGACCCAAGGACAGTCTCTTACATTGAGGCCCATGGAACAGGCACCGAATTAGGCGATCCAATTGAAATTAACGGACTGAAAGCAGCCTTTAAAGAGCTTTATGAGACTATAAAGGGACCCGGGATCAATGAACCCCATTGTGGCCTAGGTTCAGTGAAGACCAATATCGGACATCTGGAATTGGCTGCTGGGATCGCCGGTGTCATCAAAGTGCTGCTTCAGTTGAAGCATAAAAAACTTGTTAAAAGCCTTCATTGCGATGCAATGAATCCCTATATCAAACTTGAAGACAGTCCATTCTATATCGTTCAGGAGACGAGGGAATGGAAGCAGCAGCAAGATGCTTCTGGGGAAAATATTCCTCGGAGAGCGGGGGTCAGCTCTTTTGGATTCGGCGGTGTCAATGCCCATTTGATCATCGAGGAATATGTTCCGGAAAATCAGGAGAAAGAGCCGGTTACCTTCGCTACCCAAAAGCCGGCTATTGTTGTGCTGTCAGCCAAGACTGAAGCACAGCTGCAAGATCAGGCACGGCAATTGCTGGCTGCAATTCGGGTGCGCCAGTTCACAGACAGCACTCTGGGAGATATAGCGTATACCCTGCAGGCGGGACGCGAAGCGATGGAAGAACGTTTGGCCTTCACTGTAGTTTCTCTCTCCGAGCTTGAGGAGAAGCTAAAGGGATTTGTGGAAGGCCGAGAAGGTATCCATAGCTTATATGTGGGGCAGGCAAAACGCTATAGAGAAGAAAATAGAGACCGGGAAACACAAAAGGGTGCGGCCGAGACGATTGAGGCGTTAGTTAGTGAAAGCGACTATACCCAAATCGCACGCCTTTGGGTAAAAGGCGCGGTTTTTGACTGGGACGTGCTGTACGGAAAGAATAAGCCGAACCGTATTAGCCTGCCTACCTATCCTTTTGCCAGGGAACGTTATTGCATAACCAATACCAATAAGCTGAGCGGAGCAAACAATGTTGGGCCGAAGCAGGAGACGTCAGCCATCATTCATCCTTTGCTTCAGCGAAATACGTCCGATATTTATGGACTTCAGTTCAGCTCCACATTTACGGGAAGAGAATTTTTCCTTGCTGATCATGTGATCAAGGGACAGAAGCTTTTGCCTGGAGTGGCCTACCTTGAAATGGCGCGAGCGGCTGTAGAGGAAGTCGATACATCTCTGGAAGAAAGTCGGATTTGTGTTCGTCTAAAAGATGTATTATGGCTCCGGCCTGTGGTAGCTGAGGAGCGGCCGATTGCTATAAATATCGGGCTTTATCCGCAAGATGGCGGAGAAATTGCCTATGAAATCTACAGCAAGTCTGAATCAGTGGACACGGAGCTAGTTGTGCATAGCGAAGGCAGCGCAGCGATTGTTCCGTTGGCCGAGATTCCTGTCATAGATATTGAAGCCTTGCTGGAGCAGTGCAATCTAGGTACCTATTCATCCCAGCAGTGTTATGAGGCGTTTGCAGCGATGCAGGTTTCCTATGGGCCGGGACATCAAGGAATTGAAAAGATATATACCGGCGTGGGTCAGGCACTTGCCAAGTTGTCCTTGCCTTCTTCTGTTTACCAGACCCTGGGACAGTTTATGATGCACCCTAGCTTGATGGATTCCGCTTTGCAGGCGTCCATAGGCCTGATTATGGGCACAGGCGGAGACCTCATGTCTGACGGTAAAGCTTCTATAAAGCCAGCTTTACCATTTGCATTGGAAGAGCTTGAGGTGTTTAGCGGCTCCACATCAGAGATGTGGGCTTGGGTCCGTTATCGTGAAGGCAGCAGACAGGATGGTCCAGTGCAAAAGCTCGATATTGATTTGTGCGATGTGCAGGGGAATGTTTGTGTAAGCATGAAGGGCTTCTCATCACGAATTGCAGAAGGAGGAACTAGGGGATCAGGGGAATCAGATGAATTGACGATACCTGAGACTTTGATGCTTGAGCCTGTATGGGAAGAGCAAGCGCCTGCCCCGAGAGGAACAGCACCTAATTATCAGCAGCATCTGGTAATTCTATGTGAACCAGCACCTATTTCCGGGGAAATGATTGAATCACAAATAAACGGGGTGCATTGTCTCATCCTGCAATCCGAAGAGGAAAGCATGGATGCACGGTTTAGAACTTATGCAGCTCAGGTGTTTGAGCAAATTCAACATGTGCTTAAAACCCAATCCAAACACAAAACATTGATTCAGCTTGTCATTCCGGTACAGGATCACAGACAGGTATACTCGGGACTTTACGGACTCTTACAAACAGCGCGGCTTGAGAATCCCGGACTGGTGGGCCAACTGATCGAAGTGGATGTGGAGGAAGATGCAGCAGGTCTTATAAATATCCTGCAAGAAAATAGCCGCAACTCCATGGATACACATATCCGCTATCAGTGGGGCAGACGATATGCAGCCGCATGGACAGAAATCCAATCCTCGTGGGAAGCGGGCCGTATTCCGTGGAAGGACTCAGGGGTATATTTGATTACCGGAGGAACAGGTAGTCTTGGTTTGATTCTGGCTGAAGAAATGGCACGACAGACCAAAGATGCCCTTTTAATTCTCGTTGGACGATCTGTGCTTCGCGGTCACACCAAAGCAAGGATTGAGGAAATAGAGGCTCTAGGAGCAAGAGTCGTATTTCGACAGGCCGATGTCGCCGATAAAAGAGCGGTTGAGGATTTGATCCGGGATATTCAGGAAGAGTTTGGGAAGCTGGACGGAATTGTTCACGGCGCTGGGGTGACCAGCGATAATTTCATTATAAAAAAAACAGGGGAGGAATTGCAGAAAGTATTGGCGCCAAAAGTTACAGGATTGATCAATCTGGATCAGGCCTGCAAGGATCTTCCGCTAGACTTTTTTGTCCTGTATTCATCTGTTGCCGGCAGCCTTGGGAATATAGGACAGGCTGACTATGCTGCTGCCAATGCCTTTATGGATGCCTATGCCAGATATCGCAATACGCTTGTAGAACAGAAGCAACGTCAGGGGCAGACGCTTTCTATCAACTGGCCGCTGTGGAAAGAAGGCGGAATGCGTATTGATAGAGAAATGGAACAAATCATGGAGGAAATGGGGATGTTTGCTATGAAGACCGATACAGGAATGAGGGCTTTGTACCAAAGTCTGGCTTCCGGAAAAGATCAAATCATGGTATTGGAAGGGCGTGCCAATCAGCTCAGAGAAACGCTCTTGCAGCAGCCATCCCTGAATCAGGCTGAAGATGCCTCCTCTATGATTATGGAGAGCAGAAAGGAGTCAGGAATCGGACAAGATCTTCTTGCCGAAAAAGCGGCAAATTATTTAAAGCAACTGCTTGCTGCATCGATCAGACTGCCGGCAAGGCAAATTGAAGTCGATGCCCCTATGGAGAAGTATGGAATTGACTCTATTATGATCAGACAGCTGACACGTGAACTGGAGAAAACATTCGGAACACTACCCAAAACGTTGTTTTTTGAATACCAAAGTATCCGGGAGCTGACCCAATATTTTCTTGAAGTTCACCAGAAGCAGCTGATTCAACTGCTTGGAATGGAGGAAGAGGTTAATGCCGTCCAAGCGTTTACGTCTTCTACTGTGAAGGATAGCCCAGGAAGGCCACTTTCCAGTAGCCGAAGAGAAGCTCGTGAAATGCCGGCTCAGACACAATTACTGGATCAGAAAAAATTCCAACCGCAGCCGGAAACAGTAGGCGGTACGGGGGATATTGCCATTATCGGCTTGTCGGGCATGTATCCTGAGGCGGAGAATGTTGGGGAATTCTGGAACAATCTGCGCAATGGAAAGGACTGCATTACGGAAATTCCCAAAGAGCGTTGGGATCACAGCATACACTTTGACGAGGAAGCGGACAAATCCGGAAAAGCTTACAGCAAGTGGGGTGGCTTTATCAAAGGCGTGGATCAATTTGATCCGAAGTTTTTCAACATCTCTCCTAGAGAAGCAGAAATCATCGATCCACAGGAGCGCTTGTTCCTAAAATGCGTCTATGAAACGATCGAGGATGCAGGCTATACACGAGAAGGGCTTGGTTTGGAAAGGAATGTAGGCGTTTTTGTCGGAGTTATGTATGAAGAATACCAGCTTTATGGGGCGCAGGAGCAGGCTAGAGGCAAAATGATTGCCGTACCAGGGAATCCGGCCTCCATTGCAAACCGAGTTTCTTATTTCTGTAATTTCCACGGGCCGAGCATGGCTGTGGATACGATGTGCTCATCCTCATTGACGACCATTCATTTAGCCTGCCAAAGCTTACAGCAAGATGAGTGTGAGCTTGCCATTGCTGGAGGTGTCAATGTCTCCATTCATCCGAACAAATACCTGATGCTTGGGCAGGGAAGATTCGTATCAAGCAAGGGTCGGTGCGAAAGCTTCGGAGAAGGCGGAGATGGGTATGTGCCGGGTGAAGGCGTAGGGGCCGTATTGCTCAAACCGCTGACCAAAGCAATTGCAGACGGCGATCACATATACGGGGTCATCAAGGGAACCGCTGTGAATCACGGCGGGAAGACCAATGGCTTTTCGGTTCCGAACCCCAAGGCGCAGGCCAGTGTGATTGGGAGGGTATTTAAGAAAGCCGGAATAAACCCCAGAACAATCAGTTACATTGAAGCACACGGCACGGGGACATCTTTAGGTGATCCTATTGAAATCGCTGGATTGCAAAAGGTTTTCCGGAAATATACGGAAGACACGCAGTTCTGCGCCATTGGATCGGCAAAATCTAATATAGGGCATTGTGAGAGTGCGGCAGGGATTGCTGGAGTGACTAAGGTGCTCCTTCAGCTCAAATACGGACAAATCGCACCTTCGCTGCATTCAAACATACTCAACCCGAACATCGACTTTAGCAATAGCCCTTTTATAGTTCAGCAGGAGCTTGAAGAGTGGAAAAGACCGATCGTCACTATAAATGGAAAGACCGTTGAATACCCGAGAATTGCAGGTATTTCTTCTTTCGGCGCCGGAGGCTCCAACGCACATGTGCTTATTGAGGAATACATCCCTAAGGTGCAGGAGACTAGACAAGCTGCCGTGATATTGCAAAACCCGGCCATGGTCGTGCTGTCGGCCAAAAATCAAGAGCGTTTGTACGAGCAGGTACAAAGATTGCTTTCTGCACTCAGAGCACCGGAATACGCAGAAGCCAGTTTGGAGGATATAGCATTTACCCTTCAGGTAGGACGGGAAGCTATGGAAGAACGGTTAGCAGTCTTAGCTAAGTCTACGAGGGAGCTTGAAGGAAAGCTGGAGAGCTTCCTGGCGGGGAATGAGGATATCGACGGACTCTATTCGGGTCAGGTAAAGAAAAATAAAGATATTCTGACTGTTCTTGAAGCAGACAAGGACATGGAACAGTTGGTGGATGTCTGGATAAGCAAGGGCAAGTATACAAAGCTGGCAGAGCTTTGGGTTCAGGGCTTGTTATTCGATTGGAACAGGCTTTATGGAAAGGCCAGACCTCGTCGGATGAGTCTGCCAACCTATCCATTTGCTCAGGAGAGCTATTGGATCTCTACGTTCGGAAGCCAGTCCAAGGAGACCAAGATGGAACCTCTTGAAGTTGATATCCCGGCACAAAAGCCTGTTTTCAGTCCTCCTGCTGTCGATGATAATGTGCAGGTACAGACATTGGCGAAAGTACCTGAAAAACCGCAGGGTATTTTGCTGCGCTCAGTTTCTGACATCGAGAAGGTAGCCGATACACCGAAAAAGGCAGCCAAGCCCGCAGAAGTGAAGCCGGCTCCGCCGCAACCTAAACCTATCATTTCCTCACCGCAACTGGCTGTCAAGAATGAGGTCAAGCGATCTGCTAATGGGCCTGCGGCTGTACGGGTTGATGCCTTGGAGAAGGAACTAATTGAAAGTCTTGCAAAATCCTTGAGTATGGACGAAAAGGACATTGGCCGGGACGATAAATTTATCGACATGGGACTGGATTCTATTATAGGTGTAGAGTGGGTACAGGACGTGAACAAACGGTTTGGAACTTCTATTTCAGCAACCAGAGTGTATGACTATCCTAACATTAAAGAATTTTCCAGATATTTAGCAAAGGAATTAAGCAAATCGGCGGAAGCCTCAAATCAAGTGCCTGTAGAGTCAACTTCTACGCAGCCTATGCAAGCGTTGATCCAGAAGGTGCTGCAAGGGGAATTAAATGTTGAGCAGGCCGATCAGTTGTTCAAGCAATTACACTCGTAAATTGCCGACACGATATTCGTCCTATTTCATACAGCTAGGAGGGCATTTTTATGGATCCAAAAGATATTTTTCGTGCGGTACAAACAGGGGAAATAAATTCTGAAGATGCCGAAAAACAATTGCTCCAATTTATGGGCGGGCTCTCGGATGAATTTTTGGAAGAATCATTGGCAGCTCGATCAGAGGAATCATCATTAGAGGAATTGTCTCTTTCGCTACAGCCATTGGACAGTTTTCACGGACCGGAAAAGGAGAGCAATGGCGAAACGGAAGTGCCGCCTGTGGTTCAACTGCAGGAATTTGAGCATGGCATTGTCCTGTTAACAATGAAGGATACAGTGCACAAAAATACATTTTCCAATGAACTGATTATAGGCCTGAATCAGGCGTTCGAAACGGTGCAGGCTAACGAAAATTATAAAGTTGTGATTCTGACGGGGTACGACACCTACTTTGCCACAGGAGGTACACAGGAGGGACTGCTGGCAATTCATGAGGGAAAGGCGAAATATAGCGATACCAATGTTTACAAGATTGCACTGGATTGCAAGCTACCGGTCATTGCCGCTATGCAGGGACATGGGATTGGTGCAGGCTGGTGCATGGGGATGTTTTGCGATTTTATCGTGATGAGTAGAGAAAGCATCTACACCACTAATTTTATGAAATACGGCTTCACTCCTGGTGCGGGCTCAACTCTCATTTTTCCTGAAAAATTCGGAGTTAGCATGGCGCAGGAAATTTTATTCACAGGTACTAGATATAGCGGTTCAGAACTGGAGTCCAAAGGGACTCCTTTTCCTGTTCTGCCGAGAAACGAAGTGGTACCGTACGCTATGCAGCTGGCAAGAAAATTGTCCGAATCGCCAAGAGAATCATTGATTGAGCTGAAAAACCATATGGCTCAGCCGATAAGAGAAAAGCTGGCGGCGACGATTGAAAAAGAAATAAAAATGCAGGACAAAACGTTTGTGAATCAGCAAGAAGTCAAGGAACGGATTCAAACGGCCTACGGACAGCAGTCGAATAGCGATGATACGCACAAACCGCTCAAGCAGGCTGATCTGAAAAAAAACGTGTCCCGTATACCGCATGGTCAGGAGAAGGATTCGATCGCAATTATTGGCATGGCGGGGCAGTTCCCCAAATCCAAAACATTGACTGAATTCTGGGATAACCTGGCTCAAGGCAGGGATTGTATATCGGAAATTCCTTCAACACGCTGGTCCATTGATGATTATTATGATACTGATCCCAAGGTTGAGGGGAAAACCTATAGCAAGTGGATGGGTGTGCTAGAGGATATAGATCGATTTGACCCGTTGTTCTTTAATATATCTCCTGCGGAAGCAGAGATGATGGACCCTCAACAGCGTCTATTTCTGGAAAGTAGCTGGAAATGCATTGAAGATGCAGGTTTAAATCCTGCCTCACTGTCGGGGAGCCGTTGCGGTGTTTTTGTAGGTTGTGCAGCTAGTGATTATGGAAGGTCCATGAGCGGACAGGGGTTGAACGCGCAGGTTCTTATAGGAGGAGCGCCTTCCATTTTATCGGCCCGGATTTCGTATTTACTGAATTTGAAGGGCCCTTCTCTGGCGATTGATACCGCATGCTCTTCCTCTCTGGTAGCTATTGCTGAAGCTTGCAACAGCCTTGTTTTAGAAACAAGCGATCTTGCTTTGGCGGGCGGAGTAATGATTATGGCAGGACCGGGGATGCATGTTATGACCAGCAAAGCAGGAATGTTGTCCAAGGATGGACGATGCTTTACTTTTGATGCCCGTGCAAACGGTTTTGTCCCCGGAGAAGGGGTTGGCGTTGTTTTATTAAAACGGCTCTCTGATGCAATCAGGGACAAGGACTCCATCCATGGGGTTATCCGAGGCTGGGGAATGAATCAGGATGGGAAAACCAACGGCATCACCGCTCCAAGTGTAAATTCACAGATTTCGCTCGAAAGAGAGGTTTACCAACGGTTTAATATTAATCCTGAAACCATCTCTCTGGTAGAGGCCCATGGGACAGGCACCAAGCTGGGCGATCCTATCGAAGTGGAAGGACTTACCGAATCTTTCCGATCCTATACGAGCAAAAAGGGCTATTGCGCGCTGGGATCGCTGAAAAGCAATATGGGACATATGCTGACTGCGGCCGGAGTGGCCGGGGTAATGAAAGTACTCCTGGCTATGAAACACCAGCAATTGCCGCCAACGATCAATTTTGAAGCCTTAAATGAACATATTTCTTTGGAGGAAAGCCCGTTTTACATTAACACCGGGCTACAAAAGTGGGAGTCAAAACCGGGGACACCCCGGCGTGCAAGCGTAAGTGCTTTTGGGTTTAGCGGCACTAACGCACATATGGTTATTGAAGAATATGTGCCTGTAGCCTCTGAGATGAAGCTGGACCCAGTCGATCAAGACAACCCAGTGCTATTTGTACTGTCTGCCAAAAGCGAACAAGCCTTGAAAGCCTATGCAGCTGACATGATGGACTTTGTTAAATTGCACGAAAATGCTAATTTGTCGGACCTGACTTATACCCTTCAAGTGGGCAGAGATGCCATGAACTGGCGCCTCGCGTTTTTGACAGATTCAAGAGGAAATCTGATCGATGAGCTGGAGCATTTTGTGAATGGAAACTCATCGGATAAGGTGTTAACCGGACAGGTAGACGATGCTAGAGACGGAATTGAACTTTTTGATTCTGACGAAGACACCGGGACCCTCGTTCGGACCTGGCTTCAGAATAGAAGACTTGATAAGGTGGCCAAATTATGGGCCAATGGCGCAAGTATTGAATGGGATGCACTTTATGGAGAAATTAAGCCTCAGCGAATCAGTCTACCGACCTATCCTTTCGAGAGGGAACGCTATTGGTTGTCTGAGACAGACATGGGGCAGGAGAATATAAACCCGGTTATGGCCGCCCAAATCCACCCTTTGCTGCATCAAAATACTTCCGATCTCTCTGGGCAGCGCTACGACTCCACCTTTACAGGCCGGGAATTTTTCCTAGCGGATCACCGAATCCTAGGCCAACCGACATTACCCGGGGTGGCTTACCTTGAAATGGTGCGAGCGGCCGTAGAAGAAGCAGCGGGGGATGTTATGGAGGGTGAGACTCATATACAGCTGAAAAATGTAGTATGGGCTCAGCCCATCGTTGTAGCTAACAAACCAGTCAGGGTGCACACCAGCCTATATCCTCAGGAAGATGGAGCGATTGCGTTTGAAATATATAGCAGAGTGGGAGAAGACGCCGAAGGTATTATACACAGCCAGGGGATAGCTGTGTTGGAGAGAAGCGGTGAGTCGCAGTATCTGGACCTGAATGTCTTACAGGCAGAATGTATTCGCAGTTCACTATCTTCAAGCCAATGCTATGAAGCTTTCAGAACCATGGGAATAGACTATGGCCCGGGACATCGGGGAATAGAGACCATCTTTCAGGGAAAGGATTACGTGCTGGCAAAGCTGTCCCTTCCATCCAATGTATCTCATACCCAAAGTGAATTTGTATTGCATCCGGCTTTGATGGATTCAGCCTTGCAGGCCACAATCGGCTTGGTGATGGATCGGGAAGAACATGTGCCTGAGGGCAAGCTCTCAGTACCCTTTGCCTTGCACGAACTGAAAATATTCGAAAAATGCACTTCTGTGATGTGGGCCCGGATTTCCAGACAAGCGAATGAGGAGACACTAAATGGATTGAGCATGGTACATATCGATCTCTGTGACGAGACCGGAAAGATTTGTGTGCAGCTCAAAGGGCTCTCATCCAGAGAGCTGGAAGAAGGAGTAGCGCAAGCAGACTTCGTTGAGCATGTGGGCACACTCATGCTGGAGCCGGTCTGGGAGGAGAAGGCAGTCCCCGCAGGAGAGAACGCGTTCGACGATATACGGCACATTGTGATCCTGTGCGAATTTGAAGGTATCGCCGGGGAGGATATTGCAGCTCGCATGGACGGTACTCGCTGCATTGTTTTACAGTCCTCAAGTACTGACTTGGATGCGCGGTTTGAAGACTACACTATTCAGATATTTGAAGAATTGCAAACTATGATGCTGGACATACACAAACCAAAAACTTTGCTGCAAATTGCAGTCCCTGCCCGAAATGATCAACAGGTCTATTCCGGGTTCTTTGCCATGCTGCAAACCGCCCAAAAAGAAAACCCGAGTATCATGGGTCAACTGCTAGAGCTTGATGCCAAAGATGGCCCTGAGGGGATTATTGAAAAATTACAAGAGAACCGATACAGCCAGTACAACGAACGGATACGATATCATGGCGACAAGCGACAGGCTTTAAAGTGGCAAGAAATTGAAACCTTGTGCGAAGATCCAGTCCGGCCATGGAAAGATGGAGGGACCTATCTCATCACTGGCGGTCTAGGCGGTCTGGGACTGATTTTTGCCAGAGACATCGTGTGCAATGTGAAAAACTCCACCGTCGTACTGGCAGGACGATCACCTCTGTCAGCGGATAAACAGTCCTTGTTAAGTGAATTGGAAGCGCGGGAAGGTCATATAGAGTACAGACAGGTGGATGTGGGTCAAAAGGAAGCGGTCACCGAGTTAATTAATGGCATCGTCGAGCAATTTGGCGGTCTTAACGGTATTTTACACACAGCAGGAGTGATACGGGACAACTTCATCATCAAAAAGACGATAGAAGAAGTTAGAGAAGTGCTGACTCCCAAAGTCTCAGGGTTGATCCATCTGGATCAGGCCAGCAGAGCCCTGCCTCTCGATTTCTTTATCCTGTTTTCTTCCGGCGCCGGAAGTCTTGGTAATGTAGGACAGATTGATTACTCTGCTGCCAATGGTTTTATGGATGCTTATGCTTCTTATCGAAATGCCTTGGTGGCAGGCAAGCAGCGCCATGGGCACACGCTGTCGATCAACTGGCCGTTGTGGAAAGACGGGGGCATGCATGTCGATGGGGAAACGGAAAAGGCGATGCAAGGTCTGGGCATGATTGCCATGGAAACAGAGAATGGAATAAAGGCTTTGTATCAAAGCTTATCTTCCGGTAAAAGCCAGGTCATGGTTATCGAAGGGTATCCTCAAACGATTAAGGCGGCCATCCTTGGACAGTCTTCAGGAACAGAAATTTCAGGCCGTTCCGGATTGGAAGACGGGGAAGCCGCGGTTATCGGCGAAGAATGGCTAAAAGAAAAAGCTGAAGACTATTTGAAAACATTGCTTTCGGCTGTAATCAAGCTGCCGGCTGAAAGTATAAATGTAAACGCGCCTATGGACAGGTATGGGATTGATTCCATATTGGTCATGCAGCTCACGAATGAATTGGAAAAAACGTTTGGCTCACTGCCGAAGACATTATTTTTTGAATACCATAATCTCCGCTCATTAACTGGCTATTTCCTGGAATCGCATCGCGGCCGGCTGGTAGACGTTTTAAAAGCGCAGGAGAAGAATATAGCTCCTCACAAAGTAGCGAACAAACCTGCAAAAGCAGCAATAGAGCCTTTGGCTTCGTTAGCTGCGGGTCGCAAACGTACATGGCCTCTCCCGACAAGTACGCAGCCCCATCGTGAAAAGAAGGGCTTGGAGATTGCCATTATCGGGGTATCGGGAAGATATCCGGGGGCAGCAGATATCGACGAGTTCTGGAGAAATCTAAGGGATGGGAAGGATTCCATCACTGAGATTCCCAAGGAGCGTTGGGACCACAGCCTGTACTTTAATGAAACTAAAGGTAAGCTCGGGAAAACCTACAGCAAGTGGGGAGGGTTTATCGACGGAGTGGACTGGTTTGACCCATTGTTTTTCAACATTTCGCCAAGAGAAGCTGAAACGATGGACCCTCAGGAGCGCCTATTCCTAGAATGCGTGTATGAAACCATAGAGAATGCGGGCTATACGCGTGAAACTCTTTGTGCAGACCGGGGACTTGGCGGCATGGAAGGCAATGTTGGCGTTTATGTCGGAGTGATGTATCACGAATATCAGCTTTATGGAGCCCAGGAACAAGCCAAAGGGAATATGCTCGGGCTTCTCGGGAATGCTTCGGCGGTTGCCAACCGTGTATCGTATTTTTGTAATTTTCATGGACCAAGTATCGCTGTGGATACCATGTGCTCTTCGTCACTGACAGCAATCCATATGGCTTGTCACGGGTTGCAGCATGGAGAATGTGAACTGGCGGTTGCAGGGGGAGTTAACGTTTCTGTCCATCCCAACAAATATCTACTACTCGGACAGGGAAGCTTTGCATCAAGCAATGGGCGGTGTGAAAGCTTCGGACAGGGTGACGGATATGTGCCAGGAGAAGGAGTCGGGGCTTTGCTGCTCAAGCCGTTGGCCAAAGCTATAGCAGATGGAGACCGGGTATATGGCATCATAAAAGGTACTGCAGTGAATCACGGAGGTAAGACCAATGGATATACCGTACCCAACCCCAACGCACAGGCTAGCGTGATTGGGCAGGCCATTCAGGAGGCGGGAATCAACCCTAGAACCATTAGCTATATAGAGGCGCATGGGACAGGAACTCCTCTGGGTGATCCGATTGAAATTGCGGGCTTACAAAAGGTGTTCCGGGAATATACCAGAGACAAGCAGTTCTGTTCAATCGGGTCTGCCAAGTCTAATATCGGACATTGTGAGAGCGCAGCTGGTATTGCCGCGGTGACAAAGGTGCTGTTGCAGTTGAAAAATAAACAATTGGTACCTTCGCTGCATTCAAGCAAGTTAAATCCCAATATCGATTTTAGTGATAGCCCTTTTAAAGTTCAGCAGGAATTAGAGGAATGGAAAAGACCTGTCGTATCCATCGATGGCGAAATCAGGGAATACCCAAGGCTGGCAGGAGTCTCGGCCTTCGGGGCAGGCGGATCTAACGCTCATGTGGTAATCGAAGAATACATTCCAGCAGAGACTGCTCAGCTGCAAGCTGCTCCTGCGTCGCTTAATCCTGCCATGATTGTGCTATCGGCCAAGAACAAGGAAAGACTGAACGAGCAGGCCCAAAGATTGCTATCTGCCATCAGAGAGCTGAATGACCCGCGTATAGGTCTCGCAGATATCGCCTACACGTTGCAGATCGGACGAGAAGCGATGGAAGAACGGCTTGCGATCATTGCCACCTCCATCCAAGAGCTGGATTGGAAATTGGAAAGCTTCCTGCTGAAAAAGGAAGGTATAGAAGAGCTGTATAGAGGACAGGTAAAGCGCAACAAAGGAGTATTGGTCACTCAGGAAATCGATGAGGATATGGCTAAAATGGTGGGTGCATGGGTGAGCAAAGGTAAATATGGAAAACTCGCCGAGCTTTGGGCGACGGGATTGCTGTTGGACTGGAACAGGCTTTATGGGGAAGTGAAGCCTCGCAGGATTAGTTTGCCAACCTATCCTTTTGCCAGGGAAAGCTATTGGGTGCCCGTAAACCAGGTAAAGATCGATGGCATGACAGCCGCTCTCGGTCAGTCTACATTTTTGTCACCTTTACTGCATCACAACACTTCAAACTTCTTGAAGCAGCGGTTCAGCTCAACGTTTACAGGCGAGGAGTTTTTCCTCAGGGATCATACGGTAAAAGGCCAACGGGTTCTACCAGGTGTCGCTTATCTTGAGATAGTGCGGGCGGCTGTGGAACGCTCTATAGGAGATGAGGACAACTGCGCAACAGGAATCCGGTTGAAAAATGTAAACTGGATTCGGCCAATTGTGGTGGAAGATCGGCCATTCTCAGTACACACCGGACTATTCTTGGAAGACGCCGGAAAAATCAGCTTTGAAGTGTATAGTGAGCAAGAAGGAAGCAATATCGGACATACCGTGCACAGCCAGGGCAATGCGGTGCAGTTTAACGTGGAACAAAAGCTAGTGCTTAACCTTGAGGCATTACAGGCAGAATTTGATCCACACGGATTTGAGGGGGCGCGCTGCTACGATATCTTCCAAAAAATCGGGATGGATTACGGCCCAGCCTTCAAATGTGTGGAGAAAGTGTACTCACGTCCGGGCAAGGTACTGGTCAAGCTGGCACTGCCCTCCATGCTCTCTGATTCGGCTGACAGCTTTGTTCTTCACCCTAGCTTAATGGATGCGGCCTTGCATGCATCGATCGGATTAATCATGGGGCAAGATGGAGGGCTACCGGACAGCAAGGTACCAAATACCCCTTCTATGCCATTCGCTCTTCAAGAGGTCGAAATCCATGGGGGATGCACCCAGAATATGTGGTCGTTGATTCAATACAGCGAGGGCAGTAAGAAAGAGGACAAGGTACAGAAGCTCAATATCGACTTATGTGATGAGGAAGGGAACGTTTGTGTCAGAATAACGGGACTATCCACCCGGGCGCTGGACGGAGATATCCGCACTGAGCATGCACAAGGTGTAGTCGCAGGAGATCATGCCGCCGATCCGCTTGTAGGAGCCGTTATGCTCATCCCCAAATGGGACCCGGTTGCGCTTAAAAAAGATACAGCTTTCCCATCGTCGATAGACCGAATGGTCATTGCAGGTGGTACAGACAAAGATAGACAGGCTATCCGGGAATACTATCCGAAGGCGCATTTTTTGGAGCTACAGGCGCAGGATTCCATAGAAACGGTTGCCTCAAAGGTCGAAGAATATGGAGCAGTTGACCACATTTTGTGGATTGCACCTTGTAGTTCCGTCGAATCGGTCACTGCTGAATCCTTGATTGACGAACAGAAGCCAGGAGTCTTGCTCTTCTTTAGATTAGTCAAGGCGCTGCTCCTACTGGGGTATGGAACGAAAAAGCTAGGCTGGACAACTATAACCACCCAGGCTCAGTCGATCGATCAGGATGATACAGTCCACCCGGCCCACGCAAGTTTCCATGGGTTGGTAGGCACGATGGCCAAAGAATATCCGAACTGGAAGGTTCGTATTATAGACCTGCAATCCGACTATGACTGGCCGTTATCCGAACTATTTACGCTGCCTTCAGACCGTCAGGGACGGATGTGGGTTTTCAGAGGCGGGCAGTGGTATCGCCAGCAGCTGATTCCGTTTAAACAGACTCCAGGCTCAAACGGACAGACGCTGTACAAAACCGGAGGCGTCTATGTGGTTATCGGTGGTGCAGGCAACATCGGAGTGGCATGGAGCAAGTATATGGCTTCGACCTATCAGGCCCAGATGGTGTGGATAGGCAGAAGGCCAAAGGATGCATCCATCCAGGCTAAATTGGACGAATTTAAAGGCCACGGGCCTGTTCCATGCTATATTACGGCAGATGCAGCAGATGAAAGGTCGCTGCAGGGAGCATATGAGGAGATAAAGCAGCGTTACTCCAAGATCAACGGCGTAGTTCACTCTGCCATTGCCTTTTTGGAGAAGGGATTGGAAGACTTGACGGAGGAAGGGCTCCGGTCCGGGCTTTCGGCAAAGGTCGATGTCAGTGTACGCATGGCTCAGGTCTTCCAAAATGAACCGCTGGATTTCGTGTTGTTTTTCTCTTCCATTATTGCCTATGTAAAAAACCCGGGACAAAGTAGCTATGCTGCCGGATGTACCTTTAAGGATGCGTTTGCGCAGCGGCTCTCACAGGAATGGCGTTGTCCGGTGAAAGTCATGAACTGGGGATACTGGGGGAACGACGAGAACAATGCTTCCCAAGACAGGCAGCAAGAGGTGGAAAATTACTCAAGACTAGCGCAGATCGGTGTTGGACTTATTGAGCCTCAAGAGGGGATGGAGGCACTTGAGACGTTGCTTGCTTCCCCGCTGAATCAAGTAGGGCTGATGAAAACAACAAAACATCTAGATTTGGAAGGGACTAATCCGGCGGAAGCCATTGACCTGTACCCGCACAACACGGATCCCGATCTTCGGGATATACAAGAAAGTATTGCTGCTATGATCAAATCAAAAGTCCAGTTTGCCGAGGACTATGCGGCAGAGGATGCTGGCAGCCTGCAGGAAAGGGAATTGGAACACCTATTGTGCAAACTAATGCAGGGGCAACTTTTGTCTATGGGGCTGTCAGGGACAGATCGTCAGTCTGTCGACGAGTTTAAACATAAGCATGGGCTGCCTGAGTTATATGGCAAATGGCTAGGAGAGAGCGTAAAGATTTTGGCACGGATGAATGATGCCCTTACAGGTGGAAATGATTCCAGCTCGACTTATAGAGAGGATGTCTGGCAGGAATGGGAAGAGCACAAGCACACATGGCTGAAATATCCGCAGATGCGAGCAAGGGTACATTTGGTTGAGACAACGCTGCGGGCTTTGCCTGAAATTATTACCGGCAAATGTCCTGCCACGGAAATCATGTTCCCCAATTCCTCTATGGAGCTGGTGGAAGGGATTTATAAGAACAGTCTGGTCGCCGACTATTTTAATGAAGTTCTTTCCGATACGATTGCCGCCTATGTTCAGCAGAGAATTATGAACAACTCCGCTGCAGAAATCAGAATTGTCGAAATCGGAGCAGGCACCGGAGGAACCAGCAGCGCCGTATTTCTCAAATTACGGCCATATCGCAAACACATTCAGGAATATTGTTATACCGATATTTCGAAGGCCTTTTTGATGCACGCAGAAAAAGAGTATGGGCCAGACAATCCGTATCTCAGTTATCGAATATTTAATGTGGAAGAACCTATTGCTGGACAAGGTATTGATGCGGGTAAATATGATATTGTCATTGCTGCCAATGTACTTCATACGGCAAAAGATATCCGCCAGGCATTGCGCAATGCGAAAGCGGTTTTGAAAAGCAACGGCCTGCTTCTGTTAAATGAACTCATGGGCAGCAGTGTGTTTACCCATCTTACCTTCGGATTGCTGGATGGCTGGTGGGCTTATGAGGATTCGGAATTGCGTATTCCCGGCTGCCCTGGGCTGTATCCTCACGTATGGAAAAGCGTATTGGCCAAAGAAGGCTTTCACACAGCGTTCTTCCCAGCGCAGGAGGCGCATGATTGGGGCCAGCAGATCGTTGCAGCCCAAAGCGATGGCTTGGTTCGGCAAAAGCGACATCCAAAGCAGAAAACCATATCGATAGAGAATAGGACTGTTGAAGCAGGATCAATGAAACAATCAGCTCAGCCCAAAAGAGAGGCAGTACAGGCAGAATCAGAAAATGTGCTGCGCAGCAAAAGTACGGCCTACTTTAAAAATTTACTTGGCGAAACACTAAAAATGGAACCGGGAAGCATCGACTCTACGGTTGCCCTGGAAGAGTACGGGATCGACTCGATATTGGTTGTGCAAATCACCAATGTTTTGCGTGAGGTCATCGAGGATTTTGCCAGCACCCTGTTTTTTGAGTACAACACCATAGATGATCTGGTAGCGTACCTGCTTCAAACGCAAAGGGATTCGTTGAAGAAGCTGGTAGGTATGAAGGAGACAGAGATGAGCGAAGAAACTTCCAGAGTGGTAGAGGTACCTGCTCCACAGGTAATCGATATGGCCCCAATGAGCTTTGTACGGGAAGGACGCTTCCTTAAGCCGTCTGTCAGCAAAGGTGAGAAGCCGAAGGAGCACTCCTCTAATATCAGAGATGTTGCGATTGTGGGCTTGTCAGGGCGCTATCCAGGAGCTCGTAATGTAGAGGAATATTGGAACAACCTAAAAGAGGGCAAAAACTGCATCACTGAAATTCCGAAAGACCGTTGGGATTGGAAGACCTACTTTGACGAAGAAAAAGGAAAACGAGGCACCATCTATACGAAATCAGGCGGCTTTATCGATGGAATTGATTTATTTGATCCGCTATTTTTCAAGATTTCTCCTGCAGAAGCTGAAACTATGGACCCGCAAGAACGGCTCTTTCTGGAAGCCGCATATGCAAGTATTGAGGATGCCGGATATACCCCTGCCAATCTTTGTGAGAGTCGAAAAGTGGGCGTATTTGCGGGCGTAATGAATGGGAATTACGGTTTGGGACCTCAATACAATTCCATTTCCAATCGGATATCCTATCATTTGGATTTCCAAGGTCCAAGTATGACTATCGATACCGCTTGTTCTTCCTCATTGACGGCGATCCATCTAGCTTTGGAAAGTCTGTATAGCGGTATCAGCGAGTGCGCTATTGTCGGAGGGGTCAATTTGATCGTAGACCCAATCCACTATATCAAGCTGTCAGCAATGACGATGCTTTCCAAAAGTGGCGAATGTAAGTCGTTTGGAGACCAAGCGGATGGATTCGTTGATGGGGAGGGCGTCGGCGCTATCGTGTTAAAGCCGCTGGAGAAGGCCATTGCAGACGGTGATCATATTTATGGTGTCATCAAAGGGAGCATGCTCAATGCTTCAGGTAAAACCAGTGGTTATACAGTGCCTAGCCCTCAAGCTCAATCTCAGCTGATCGAGGCGGCGCTCCAGCGTTCGAATGTTGATGCAAGAACCATCAGTTATATTGAAGCCCATGGAACCGGCACGGCTTTGGGAGATCCTATTGAAATTGCAGGATTGACCAGGGCTTTTGAGAAATTCACACAAGACAAGCAGTTCTGCGCCATAGGGTCGGTCAAATCCAATATTGGTCACACTGAGAGCGCAGCAGGCATTGCAGGAGTAACTAAAATATTGTTGCAGCTTAAGCATCGCCAGTTAGTACCATCTTTACATTCTAGGAAGTTGAATCGTGAAATTCATTTCACCAATACTCCTTTTGTCGTTCAGCAGAGCCTAGAAGAATGGAAGAGACCGGTAATTACAACGGATGGAATCACTGAAGAGTATCCGAGACGGGCTGGAATATCGTCTTTCGGTGCAGGAGGGGCCAACGCTCATATCGTGATTGAAGAGTATATTCCCGAGGTCCAGGAGCCATCAGGAATAGAATCTGCTTCTCAGGGACCTGCCATGATCGTGCTATCAGCCAAGAGTGAGGAGCAGCTTAAGGAAAAAGGACGACAATTGCTTGAGGCTCTTCAGGGTCAGTTATCCTCTGCTAGCATATTGGATATTGCCTATACGCTCCAGGTGGGACGCGAACCGATGGAGGAGCGTCTAGCCATGCTTGTGGATTCGATCACAGATCTTGAGGAGAAATTAAAGGAATTTGTGGCCGGACGCCACCACATGCTCAACCTGTATAGAGGTCAGGTGAAGCGCAACAAAGAAGCGTTGTCCATTTTTACGGGGGACGAAGACCTGCAGCAACTGATTGAACATTGGATTTCCAAAAGGAAATATACAAAGCTTCTGGAGCTGTGGGCCAAAGGGCTAAATTTGGATTGGAACAAACTTTATACTGGCAAGGTACCTCGCCGTATCAGCTTGCCAACCTATCCATTTGCAAAAGAGCATTACTGGACTTCTGAAAGCAAGGATCAATTAAAAGCCCATGCATTACTGCCGCAAAATGAAAGCAATGTAGATTTTGATGATCAATTGTGTGGCAGACTCTTGGATGAAATGATGAACGATGCCATGTCTGTTGATGAGGCTGCCAACGAAATCTTCAATATATTCACACGTAAATGAGAAGTTTCTACATGCTGGGAGGCAATCGAAGATGAAGGACTTTTTTCAAAATATTCTGGGCGAGGTAAAAAGCGGACGGATGCAGAAAGAGGAGGCTATTTTCAGAATACGCCAAGTTCAAGCTCAAATGGCTTCACACGGTACCCTGCAAAGCAAAGCAGGGGCCGAGGCGGGGGCCCTGGCGAATACAGGAATTCTTATGCTTGAGCCTTCATGGAAAGAGCAAGCTGCACTCCAAAAAGCGACTCTCCCTGAATTTAGCCAACATCTGGTGGTGCTTTGCGAACTCGATCATATCTCGGAGCGAAGCATTGAAGCGCTCTTAAAAGGAACCCGATGCATCAAGCTCCATGCCGGTCAAACCGGCATGGATGAACGCTTTCAGGGCTATGCCCTTCAACTGCTTGCGGAAGTGCAAATGCTCCTCAAAGAGAACTTGAGGGGCAGCGTACTGATACAGATTGCTGCTTCCTCCCAAAGCGGACAGCAGCTCTTTGCTGGGCTTTTGGGATTGCTGCAAACAGCCGAAAAGGAAAACCCAAAAATCGTAGGGCAATTCGTTGAATTGGAAGCTACAGGTTTGGAAGAGATCGTTGAGAAATTAAAAGAGAACAGCCAATACCCCAAAGACAAAAGGATACAGTATGAGAACGGTAAACGTCTGGTTCTCAGCTGGAATGAAATGAAAGCCCCTAAAACTCCGGGAAGAGTGCCCTGGAAAGATCGGGGGATTTATTTGATTACGGGCGGTGCAGGAGGATTAGGACTTGTTTTTGCGAGAGATATCGCCCGGCGAGTCCAAGAAGCTACGCTAGTCCTGGTAGGGCGTTCAATACTTGACGAAGGCAAGCAGACCATACTGGAGGAGTTGAAGGTGCTGGGAGCCCGCGTAGAGTACAAACGAGCGGACGTATCCCGAAAGGAAGAGGTCTCGCAACTGATCCTAAAGATCCAAGAGGAGCATGGAGGGCTTGATGGCATCCTCCATAGTGCAGGGGTGATACAGGATCGTTTTATCATTCATAAGACGCAGGAAGAGTTCAAGGAAGTAATGGCTCCCAAAGTAGCCGGATTGGTCAACCTGGATCAGGCGACGAAGGAGCTAGACCTTGATTTCTTCATTTTCTTCTCATCCATCGCAGGGATTATGGGCAATCCTGGTCAGGCCGATTATGCTGCAGCAAATGCGTTTATGGATGCCTATGCCTTATATCGAAACAGCCTCGTCTCTTCCAAGGAACGCAAAGGGCAGACGCTGTCTGTCAATTGGCCGCTCTGGAAGGATGGAGGAATGCATGCGGATGCCGAAACGGAGATGGTTTGGCAAAGTATTGGCATGGTGGCCATGCAAACTGCAAACGGCGTCAAGGCTTTATATGATAGCCTAGCCTCTGGCCAGAAGCAGGTACTGGTGATAGAGGGGGATTTGCCCAGATTGCGGAAGCATCTATTGGAGCCTCAGCCACAGGAAAAATTATATGTTGAAGAGACAGCTTCTTCACCGATAAATCCTGAGCTGCTTCTGGAAAAAACCTTGCACCAGCTTAAAGTATTGTTTGGAGAAGTGACTAAGCTGAGCATTGAAAAGATTGATGTCAGTGAGCCTTTGGAGAGCTACGGCATAGACTCCATCATGATTACAAGGCTCAACCAAAAGCTTCAAGGAGTTTTTGGTGAAATCTCGATGACCCTGTTTTTTGAATATCAGACGTTGGAAGCGGTAGCGGAATATTTTATTGCTGACTACTATGAGGAATGCGTATGGTGGACAGGACTTGGAAGACGGCTGGAGCCGGAAGAAAACTTCGTTCCCGCATCTTTGCATACTGATAGCGAATTATCATTGCCGACTCTGCCAAAGGAAGAAAACCATCATGCCAGTAGGACAGTTATAGACACAGGCAGTGTAAAACACGAACAAATAGCCATTATTGGCATGAGCGGACGATTTCCACAAGCGAAAAATATGGAGGAATACTGGAGCAATTTACAACAGGGCAAAGATTGTATTACAGAAATCCCCGCAGATCGCTGGAAGAGGGAAGGATTTTACTCTCCTAACATAAAGGAAGCTGTGGAGAAGGGCAAAAGCTATAGCAAATCTGGGGGATTTGTGGAGGATTTTGCAGATTTTGATCCTCTTTTCTTCAATATATCTCCTCGGGAAGCTATGAGTATGGACCCTCAGGAGCGGATATTCCTGGAAGAATGCTGGAAGACCTTCGAGGATGCTGGATACAGCAGAGATCAGCTTGCAGCGCAATATAATGGGCGAATCGGCGTCTTTGCAGGCATTACCGCAACAGGCTTCAATTTATACGGACCCAAGCTGTGGGAGCAAGGCAAACCGATCTTTCCTCGCACATCCTTCAGTTCGGTAGCAAATCGAATATCGTATCTCTTGAATCTGAAGGGACCTAGCTTTTCGGTCGATACCATGTGCTCATCGTCATTAACTGCAATCCATGAGGCCTGTGAGCATATCCATAACGGAGAATGCGAGATTGCCATTGCAGGAGGAGTCAACTTATATCTTCATCCTTCCAACTATGTTTTTCTAAGCACAATGCGAATGCTATCGCCAGAGGGACGGTGCAAGAGCTTTGGTGAAGGAGGAAATGGATTTGTCCCTGGTGAAGGTGCGGGTGTTGTGCTGCTCAAACCTTTATCTCGTGCCATTGCCGATAAGGACCATATTTATGCGGTTATTCGGGCAACTAGTATCAATCATGGCGGAAAAACAAACGGGTATACCGTGCCTAATCCGGTAGCACAGGTAGAATTGATCCGAGAAACCTTGGATAAAGCAGGCGTCAATGCTCGAACAGTCAGTTATATTGAAGCTCACGGTACAGGGACAGAACTCGGTGATCCTATTGAAATTACCGGACTTACCCAGGCTTTCAAGAAGGATACACAGGATACAGGGTTCTGTGCGATTGGCTCGGTAAAATCAAACATAGGCCATTTAGAGGCGGCCGCAGGGATTGCGGGAGTCGCTAAAATTATTCTACAAATGAAAAACCGAAAAATTGTCCCAAGCCTGCATGCCAAAGAATTGAACCCCAATATAAACTTTGCCAAAACGCCATTTACAGTTCAGCAGGGACTTGCTGAATGGAAACGTCCGATTTTGGAGAAAAACGGCGAGCAACGGGAATACCCTAGAATTGCAGGCATATCTTCCTTCGGAGCCGGAGGGTCTAATGCCCATATCGTTCTAGAAGAATACATTCCGGCAGAACAGGCTGTCTCTACTCCGCAAAAGCCGGTTGTCATTATATTGTCGGCCAAAAGTGATGAAGCATTGAAAGAGCAGGCTGTTCAGTTGACTGCTGCAATTGATAAAAATGTCTTCTCAGATAACGACCTGGTGAATGCGGCTTACACCTTGCAAATGGGGCGTGAGGCGATGGATGAGCGTCTTGCCGTGGTCGTTCAGTCAGTAGAGGAACTTAGGAACAAACTGCGGGAATTCAATGGGGGAAGACGGGATATTGCACAGCTTTATCGGGGACAGGCCAAGCGGGACAAGGAGAGCTTGGATGTAGCTCAGCTGGAAGAAGCGCTGGATGAATCCTTTGATGTCTGGAATCTAGCAGAGAAATACGGCAGAATTTCGGAATTGTGGGTCAAGGGTGTGCACGTTGACTGGAACAGACTCTACAGTGATATCCAGCCTTTCCGCATCAGTTTGCCCACATATCCCTTTGCTAGGGAACGCTACTGGATATCAGTAGATGAAGAAAAGCCCGCTGGTGTCGCTCCAGCATATCTGCACCCCTTGCTGCATCACAACACCTCCGTTCTTTCTGAGCAAAGATTTAGCTCAACCTTTAACGGTCAGGAGTTTTATCTGAATAGCTCCGTCGTTGACGGAAGACTTGTCCTGTCAGATGGAGCATGTCTTGAAATGGCACGGGCAGCGGTTGAACAGTCGTTAACAGTACAGGAGAAGGGTCAGGCAGGCATCACACTCACAGACATGGTATGGACACATACTCCTGTCATAGGAGATCGGCCGGAAATACATATAGGACTCTTTCCGGGAGATCAAGGTGGAATTGATTTTAAGATTTACAGCACACGAACCGAAGCAGGCGATCCTGTCATATACAGCGAGGGAAGTGCCGAGCTGGAGGCTTTAAGTAGAACGGAAACATTAGATATTCAGGCTTTGCAGATGGAGTGCATTGATCGTATTTCACATGGGGGAGACGATGAAGCACTGCGGACGATTGAAGTTAACTACGGTTCGGAATTCCAGTCCGCTGAGCAAGTTTATATAGGTCAGGACTTGGTACTGGCCAAGCTATCACTGCCTTCCGGTATTGCAAATACTGAAGGCCTATTTGTTGTGCATCCCTTCATAACAAGTGCTGCCCTGCAAATGCCGTTATACCTGCTTTCGAATAATGAAAATATTATGCG
The DNA here is from genome assembly GCF_000237325.1 of Paenibacillus polymyxa M1. NCBI lineage: Bacteria > Bacillati > Bacillota > Bacilli > Caryophanales > Paenibacillaceae > Paenibacillus > Paenibacillus polymyxa. The sequence goes on along the minus strand of NC_017542.1, from coordinate 3,711,772 downwards.
GTTCACCGGCATTGACTCTCGGAAAAAAATACTGCCGACTGCGATAGACAGGCTTCAAATATTTCGGGAGTGTCCGAGCGACATGTGGGCGTTGGTACGGCATGGAAGAGGAAACCAGATTGATCATAGGGCGCACAAGTTTGACATTGATTTGTGCGACGAGGCAGGCAGAATCTGTGTGCGCATAAAAGGGGTCTCCTACAAGGAAGCGGAGACTTGTGAGCAACCGCTCGGTGCAATGATGCTGCAGCCATTCTGGAAAGAACAGGCGGTTGGGGAGGAAACCATAACAACCGACTACGAACGGCATGTGGTCATACTTTGTGAGACAGATGCCATAGCTGCGTTACATGTCGAGGCTTCCTTGACAGGCGCGGAATGTATCACCCTACAAGCCCGCATGGAGGAGGTCGACCGACGCTTTGAAACATATGCTGTTCAGGTCTTTGAGAAAATACAAGGTATCCTGATTAACAAGCCTAAAGGCAAAGTGTTGGTACAAATTGTAATGATGTCTGGAAATGAAAAGCTACTTTTCTCCGGGCTGTGCGGCTTACTCAAAACAGCTCATAAGGAGAACCCAAAGTTCTATGGGCAACTGATTGAAGTAGGGGAAATGGAGAAAAATGAAAGACTCATTGAAATATTAAGATCGAGCAGTCGGCGTCCAGAGGACAGCCGCATCCGGTTTGTAGAAGGCAAACGTTGGATTCCTGCCTGGAACAAGGTCGAAATGCCGTCGATACCACAAATTCCATGGAAAGATCATGGAGTTTATCTGGTTACTGGAGGTGCCAAAGGCCTGGGTCTTATTTTTGCCAAAGAAATTGCGCGTCAGACCAAGGATGCAACTCTGATTCTGACGGGGCGTTCCATGCTGGACGAGGACAAGCTGGCCCCATTGGAAGAATTGAAGGCTTTGGGCGCCAAGGTGGAATATAGACAGGTGGATGTTACGCAGAAGGAAGCGGTGGTTGGCCTGATTGAGGACATCCAAACGGCATACGGCGGAATTAATGGCATTCTGCACAGTGCTGGAATTATCAAAGATAACTATATCATCAAAAAGACGAGCGCAGAATTTAGGGAAGTACTGGCGCCAAAGGTGGCCGGCCTAGCCCATTTGGATCAGGCCAGTAAGGACATGCCCCTAGATTTCTTTATCCTTTTTTCATCAGCTGCGGGAGTGGGCGGAAATGCGGGTCAGTCTGACTATGCTACCGCGAATGCGTTCATGGATGCATATGCTTGGTATCGTAATACCTTGGTATCCTCCTGGGAGCGTATGGGCAAAACGCTGTCGATCAATTGGCCGCTATGGAAAGAAGGCGGAATGCGGCCTGACCAGGAGACGGAGAAGGCCTTGCAGAATGTAGGTATGTTTGCGATGAGGACAGAGACTGGTATTAGTGCGTTGTATCAAAGTATAGCCTGCATATCGAATCAAGCGATGGTGGTAGAAGGAGACATTGAGCTGATCAGCAGAATGATGATTATGGAAGGACAGCTTGAAGAAAGCGGAGAAGCAGCCCGAGATCAGAGACTCGGATCAGAAGACAACATGGTTCTCTTCTCAGCAAATAAGGTAGTGTCCGTCCAAGATGAACATCTGCTGCGTGAAAAGACGGCCCATTACTTGAAGACTTTGCTGTCTTCGTCAATCGAACTGCCTGCATATCGAATTGAAGAGGATACGCCGTTGGAAAATTACGGGGTGGATTCTATCAAGTCCATGGAACTGACTGACCAGTTGGAGAAGACGTTCGATCAGGTGTCAAAGACGATATTTTTTGAATATCCGAATATTCGGAGCTTAACCGAGTATTTTTTGGAATCTCACCGAGACGAATTAATCGCTCTGTTTGGTCTGGAGCAGGCAGCAACTGTAGGTGTAAAAGCCGCCACCGCCACGGCAGCAATGGTTACAGAACTTCGACCAGGAGAAGAACAGTTGCGTGATCAGGTGACAAGTTATCTAAAAGGCTTGCTATCTTCATCTACCGGACTGCCGGAACAACGCATTGAAGAGGATAAAAACCTGGAAAACTATGGAGTTGACTCCATAAAGTCTATGGAAATAACCGATCAGCTGGAAGAAACGTTTGGATCACTGTCCAGAACGCTATTGTTTGAATATCCGAATATCCGAAGCTTAACCGAATATTTTCTGGAATCTCACCGAGACGAATTAAGCACTTTGTTTGGTCTGGATCAGGTAGCGACTGTAAGTGCAATAGCTGACACGGTTTCTGTAGCCAATGAGACAAAATCCCTGTCTAGAGAAGGGCGGCTGCGTGATCAGACGACAGGGTATCTAAAGGGCTTACTTTCCTCGTCCACCGGACTGCCGGAACAACGCATTGAAGAGGATAAAAACCTAGAGAACTATGGAGTTGACTCCATAAAGTCTATGGAAATAACCGATCAACTGGAAGAAACGTTTGGATCACTGTCCAGAACCTTACTGTTTGAATATCCAAATATCCAGAGTTTAACGGATTACTTCCTGGAATCACACTGGGATGAATTGAACGCTTTGTTTGGTGCTGAACAAGAGCTAGTTGCGGGAGCCAGCACGAAATCCATTGGCATCGTAGAACATGCAAAAGCTCCCTCTCCAATATTTCGGCACTCACCCATTTCGTCAGTGCGAGTAGAGCCTAAGGAGGCGGTCACAGGAACAGGAGCGATGGACATTGCTGTCATCGGGGTGTCCGGAAAATATCCTGGAGCGGAAAATATTCAAGAATTCTGGAGAAATCTCCAAGAGGGCAAGGACTGCATTACCGAAGTTCCCGAAGATCGCTGGGATCACGATCTTTACTTTGATAAAGAAAGAAATAAACCGGGAAAAACCTACTGCAAATGGGGGGGCTTCCTAAACCGAATAAATCCGTTGGATTCTTCTTACTTTCACCTGACCCCTCATGAGGTGAGTTTGATGGACCCAATGGAACAGCTTTTCCTGGAAATGATATGGAGCCTGCTGGAAAGTGCGGGATATACGCGAGAGGTGCTACAGAAAAAACACCAGTCCAAGGTGGGGGTCTACGTTGGTGCTACGTATCATAAATACTGCGACTGTGATACAAATACGGATGCCCCTCGGATCACATCCTTTGGTTCTGTTGCTGTCGCCAACCCCATGTCGCATTATTTCAATTTCCAGGGTCCGAGCATATCTATTGATACGATGAGCTCTTCCTCTGCAGTGGCTGTCCATATGGCATGTGAAAGCCTGATCAGAGGAGAGTGTCAAATCGCAGTAGCTGGCGGGGGAAATCTGTTGACAAGCCCCAAAAAGTATATCGAATCCAGCCAGAACAATTTGATCGGAAGCCATGAAGATAGTCGAAGCTTTGCAGATGGAGACGGATATCTTCCCGCTGAAGGAGTTGGGGCAGTTCTCTTAAAGCCGCTTCATAAGGCAGAACAGGATGGAGACTGTATTTTAGCAGTCATCAAATCTACGGCAACTAATCATGGAGGACACAGCAATGGGTATACGGTCCCTAATCCCAATGTACAGGCACAACTTGTTGAAGAGAACTTTTTGAAAGCCGGCATTCACCCCCGGACAGTCAGCTATGTAGAGGCAGCAGCCAATGGATCTACATTGGGAGACCCAATTGAGCTAGTCGCCTTGAAAAAATCATTCCAGAAATTTACGGACGAGCAGCACTTTTGTGCCATGGGATCGGTTAAATCCAATATAGGCCACGCAGAAGCAGCCTCGGGGATATCGCAGCTAACCAAGACCATATTGCAATTGTGGCATCGAAAACTGGTTCCCACCATTAAAGCGGAGAAGCTGAATCCCAATCTTACTTTCAGCAATACTCCATTTTATCTGCAGCGGGAGCTTCAGGAATGGAAGCGGCCTGTAATAGAGCTGGAAGGAGAAGCGCGGGAATTTCCGTTGCGGGCAACAGTAAGCTCCTTCGGTGCTGGGGGATCTAACGTCCATTTTATTCTGGAAGAATACATTCCTTCGCCAAAAGAAGCTGTTCAGTTGAAAGGGGCAGATCAGACAGAAGTAGTGGTTCTCTCGGACGTAAACTGGGAGCGATTGAAGGCTCTTGCGAGTCAATTGCTTGAATATGTGGAGCAGCAGAACGAGCTTTGCTTACATGATGTGGCTTTCACACTTCAGACAGGCCGCGAAGCGATGAAGTGCCGAACGGCAATCGTAGCGAGCTCGCGAGAGGAACTGCTCACTGGTCTGAGAGAGCTTATCGAATCCGTCGGCAAAGGCAACGAGCCAGAGGGAGCGTCTATTCCGATATTTATTGGGGAAGGCGGAGAAGATTCGAATACAAGTGCACTCCTTTTAGGAAAAGTAGGCGAGAAAGTTTCCCAAATTCTTTTAGAGGAGAGGAACCTGGAAAATATTGCAATGTATTGGACCCAGGGAGGCAGAATTACGTGGGAGGCGCTCCATGAGGGGCAAGCTGTTCGCAGAATTCCCTTACCGACCTCTCCGTTCTGAGCACAAATTGGGGAACTGAACACTGTCTGACGAAAAATACGAATAATCCGGAGGTACAAATGAGGGAGTTCAAAGATAAGGTAGCTGTGATTACGGGAGCTGCCAGCGGAATTGGCCGAGCTATTGCAGACCGATGTGTCAAAGAAGGAATGAAGGTCGTTTTGGCGGATATTGAAGAGGGAGCTCTTCTAAGGACTGAACGAGAATTGAAAGCAATGGGTGCAGCTACCCTCTCCGTTGTGACCGATATTTCCAAAGAAGCTGATATTCGTTTATTAGCACAAAAAACAGTTCAGACCTTTGGCGCTGTGCATCTTTTGTTCAATAATGCAGGCGTGGATGCTGGCACAGGCCGCTTATTATGGGAGAATACGGTGGCAGATTGGCAGTGGGTAATCAACGTAAACATTTGGGGAATTCTGTTTGCCACCGAAATTTTTGTTCCTATTATGGTGAAACAAAAAACTCCATGCCATATTGTAAATACAGCATCTATTGCCGGTCTGCTGTCCGGTCCTGGAAATGGAATATACAGCGCGTCAAAGCATGCTGTTTTAAGCCTGTCTGAAACGTTATATCAGGAGCTCAGATTGATCGGTTCTAATGTGGGAGTGTCGGTTGTATGTCCGGGATTCGTTCGTACTCAAATCATGGATGCAGAGCGGAACCGCCCGACAGAGCTGCGTAAGCCAGATGGGAGCGGCAATCTTCCACCTGAAAGACAAGTTATTACCGAATTGGCTCGCAAGGCTGTCCAAAATGGAATACTTCCGGAGGATGTGGCCAATCAGATTTTTGAGGGCATCCGAAAAGGGCAGCTATATATCATCACAGAACCGAAATTCAAACCTGCAATCAGGCAGCATATGGAGAATGTTCTTAACGAAAGCAATCCTACGGCATCCCAAATGCAATTAGTGCGCAATTTGTTGTGAACTTTGAATGATAGAGGAACTGCTTAGGAGAGTCTGATCAATACGTTGTGGGGGTTACTCGGATGGACAGATCAGTGGTTTTTATGTTTTCAGGCCAGGGTTCGCAATACTACGGCATGGGAAAGGAATTATATATGTCCAACCCGGTTTTCCGAACATGGATGACCAGGTTGGATGAGATTCATATGGATATTACAGGCAGCTCTGTATTAAAAACGCTGTACGATGATACGCGTCGCAGGGGAGAAGAATTTGATACCCTGCTATATACTCACCCTGCAATTTTCATGGTTGAATATTCGCTCACACAGGTGTTATTGGAAAAGGGAATTTATCCTGATTATGTTTTAGGCTCTAGTCTGGGTGAGTCTGTTTCTGTTGCTGTGGCTGACTGCATGAGCTATGAGGACACGCTTCAATGTATTATCAAGCAAGCACAGTTGGTGAAGGCCTACTGTCCGAAAGGGGGCATGATGGCCGTCATTGGCAATCCCAGTCTGTACGACGAAGCACCCATATTGAATACCAACTCAGAACTGGCATCCATCAACTTTGACTCGCATTTTGTTATTTCAGGCAGCTGCGAAGGTCTATCAGAGATTGAACACTATTTGAAGGTAAATGAGATAATCTGTCAAAGACTGCCAGTACACTATGCTTTTCATGCTTCCTTAATGGACCCAATCGCATTGGAATATACAGAATTTTTAAAGCTCAAGACCATAAGAAAACCTAAAATAAATATGGTTTCATCTATGTACGGCGGGAAGACGACATGGCTTGACAACCGTTTTCTTTGGGACGTCACTAGAAAGCCTATCCAATTTCAGAGCGCTCTAAAGTGTCTGGGAGATAGTGACGGGGTTGTTTATATTGATCTCGGTCCCTCGGGCACGCTTGCTAATTTTGTAAAGTATAATTTTGGTCCCAAGAAAAAGGCAAGCGTTTATTCCATGCTCTCTCCTTTTCAACAGGATATAAAAAATTTGGATCGTCTGTTCGAAATATTTGACTAATATGCATCCATTACTAACAAGGAGGAAATCAATGATCGCATATCTGTTCCCTGGACAAGGAGCTCAAGTGAAAGGCATGGGCGAAGGACTGTTTGATGAATTTCCAGAATGGGTTGCCCAAGCGGATGCAGTTCTTGGTTATTCTATTCAGAAGCTGTGCCTTGAGGACCCTGCCAAGCAACTCGGACAAACGGATTTTACCCAGCCGGCGCTATTTGTCGTAAATGCCTTAAGTTACCTGAAAAAAATAAGAGAAACCGGAAGAAAACCCGACTATGTTGCAGGACATAGCTTGGGTGAATATAATGCTTTATTTGCCGCGGAAGCGTTTGACTTTGAAACCGGCTTGAAGCTGGTCAAAAAAAGAGGAGAGCTGATGGCTCGGGCTGCTGGCGGCGGAATGGCGGCAGTTTTAGGCTTGAAAGAAGAAGTGTTTCGGGAAGTAATGGAAAAAAATAAATTAGTAGAGCTCGATGTTGCCAACTATAATTCGCCCAGCCAGATTGTCATTTCAGGGCCAAAGGAACTGATTGAGCAGGCGAAACCGATTTTTGAGGATGCTGGAGCCAGAAATTATGTGGTTTTGAATGTAAGTGGAGCATTTCACTCCAGGTATATGGAAAGTGCGAGACAGAAATTTGAGGCTTATGCGGCGTCATTCGAATTCTCAAAAATCAAAATACCCGTTATTTCAAATGTCCATGCCAGACCCTACAAGCAGCTGGATTTAAGAAGCACGCTAATCAACCAGATTGTGAGCCCGGTCAAATGGTCGGAAAGTATACGCTATCTGATGGGTAAAAGTGTAACCCAGTTTATTCAGATCGGGCCTGGAAATGTTGTGGCAGGATTGGTTAATGCCATACAACGAGAAGCCGAGCCATTGATCGTGACAGAGGTTGAAGACCGGAACGAACAGGTACAGAAGAGGATGTCGAAGGATACGTTGAGAAATGATGAATCGATATCCGAAAAGCGACAGGCTCCCAGAACAAAATCAGGTCATGACGTACTGGAATCCAGCAAACGATTTACGGCGGAGTCTCTTGGGCATAGCGAATTTAAACAAGATTACGGAATTAAGTATGCGTATCTTATAGGCTCTATGTACAAGGGCATCTCTTCAAAAGAGATGGTCGTAAAAGCAGGAAAGGCAGGAATGATGGGATTTTTTGGAGCTGGGGGAGTGAAGATTGATGCTCTGGAGGAAACCATAAAGTATATTCAAAAGGAATTGAACCATGGCGAAGCCTATGGAATGAATCTTATTCATGTGCCAGACCACCCAGACATAGAAAATAACATCGTTGATTTGTACATAAAATACGGTGTTAGAAATATTGAAGCCTCTGCGTTTATGAGTATCACGCCTTCTTTGGTTAGGTACAGGCTGAAGGGACTGAGGCGGAATGCAAAGGGAAACGTAACGCCACAGAACAGAATTATAGCGAAAGTATCCAGACCCGAGGTTGTTGAAGCCTTCCTGAGTCCTGCGCCTCAGAATATTATAAATAAGCTGCTGGCGGAAAATAGGATCAGCCGGGAAGAGGCGATGATGGGAATGGAAATTCCCATGGTTGATGATTTATGCGTCGAGGCTGATTCAGGCGGGCATACCGACCATGCAGTTGCATATGTATTGGTTCCGCTAATGCTTCAGATGAGGGATGAAGCGATTCGAAAGTATAAATACAATAAAAGCATAAGGGTAGGGGCAGCGGGGGGAATAGGGACTCCACAAGCTGCAGCGGCAGCGTTTATATTAGGTGCTGATTTTATCATGACGGGTTCTATCAATCAGTGTACGGTTGAAGCAGGGACGAGTGATGAAGTAAAAGATTTGCTCCAGCAATTAAACATTCAGGATACGGACTACGCTCCAGCAGGGGATATGTTTGAAATGGGGGCAAAAGTTCAGGTTATGAAAAAAGGAGTGTTTTTCCCGGCGAGGGCGAATAAATTATATGATCTTTACCGGAATTATAATTCCATAGATGAAATTGATAGAGAAACCAAACATTATATTGAAGAAAAATATTTTAAGAAGAGTATCGAACAAGTCTATGAAGATATTAAAGCTTATTACCCGGCTGAAATCATTGAAAAAGCTGAAAGAATCCCAAAACGTAAGATGGCCTTGATATTTAGATGGTACTTTACTTATTCTACCCGACTTGCCATTAATGGGGACAAAAACAACAGGGTCGATTATCAAGTACACTGCGGACCAGCCCTTGGTGCTTTTAATCAATGGGTTAAGGGGACAGCCCTTGAGGATTGGAAGAATAGACATGTTGACGATATAGGACAAAAAATAATGGTTGAGACTGCAGAACACCTGAATGAAAGATTTAAAGCTTTAACTGCTAGTCTACTTACAATCTAGTTGGATTCAAGCAATGGCGAGAAGCTACGAGAAGCTAATAGTGAAGTGCAGTACGTTCTAGCTGAATAAGCCCATGGCCGGATACATGCAGGATAGAGTGACAATCTCTGCAATCAGACCATGGGTTACATCATTAAAACCATTTAGATACTAGGGTAAAAGAAAGAGGGTGTTTTCGTGCATAGGTATAGAACTCATAACTGTGGAGAACTGGATCAAACGCATGTCGGAGAAATCGTGAGAATTGCAGGTTGGATTAAAAATATTCGTAACCTTGGCGGGATTGTTTTTATTGACCTTAGGGACCATTATGGGGTTACGCAAATCGTTGTCTCTGATTCTAATGAATTAAAGGATTTTGTATCCAAGATCAGCAGGGAATCAACCATCTCTGTCATAGGAGCTGTATGTCACAGATCCGAAAGTACGATCAGTCCCCATATGAAAACCGGATATATTGAGGTCGTTGCCAAGGAGATAGAAGTGTTAGGAAAGGTCATAAATCCATTGCCTTTTGAAGTATCTTCAGCACATGAAGCTCGGGAAGATTTAAGATTAAAGTATCGTTTTCTGGATCTGCGCAATGAAAATCTGCATGATAATATTGTACTTCGCTCTAGAGTAATTCAAAGTATCCGAAAAAAGATGATTGATTTGGATTTTTTAGAGATTCAGACACCGATTCTGACAAGTTCATCTCCAGAGGGCGCCAGAGACTATTTGGTTCCTAGTAGAGTGCATCCAGGTCAATTTTATGCCTTGCCTCAGGCACCTCAGCAATTTAAACAACTATTAATGGTCTCCGGCTTTGATAAATATTTTCAAATTGCACCGTGCTTTAGAGATGAAGATGCAAGGGCAGACAGATCGCCTGGCGAGTTTTATCAGCTGGATTTGGAAATGGCATTTGCTACACAGGAAGATGTTTTTAATGTAGTTGAAAATATGCTGTATGAAGTTTTTTCCGAATTTACAAATTATAAAATTTCAAAGCCTTTTAGTAGAATTCCCTATCAAGAAGCCATGCTCAAATACGGGAGCGATAAACCTGACTTAAGAAATCCATTAATTATCCATGATGTTACAGAGCTTTTTACAGAGACTGATTTTAAAGTGTTTAAAAATAAAACGATAAGAGTTATTGCAACTCCTGGTTGTGGAGGGCAGCCAAGAAGCTTTTACGATGATATAGTGAACTTTGCTATGGAGGCTGGAGCGAAGGGCCTTTCATGGATTAAGTTCAATGATGATATGTCTCTCAGCGGCTCAATTGCAAAATTTATTCCGGAGAAGGTAAAAAACGAATTAATGAATGTAACGCAAGCTGGTCCGGGATATGCACTGTTTTTTGCTGCCGATGAGCTTAAAAATGTCGAAAAAATAGCTGGTGCTGTCCGAAGTCAATTAGGCAAAAGGCTGGATTTATTAGAAAAGGATACGTTTAAGTTTTGCTGGATTGTTGATTTCCCCATGTTTGAATTGGATCCTGATACCCATAAAATAGAGTTCAGTCATAACCCGTTTTCGATGCCGCAAGGTGGTATGGATGCGCTGCTGAATATGAATCCTCTGGATATCCTGGCGTACCAATATGATATTGTATGTAATGGGATTGAGCTGTCCTCGGGTGCTGTCCGTAACCACGATACAGAGATTATGGTAAAAGCCTTTGAGATCGCGGGTTATACATATGAAGAGATCAAGAGTAGATTTCCTGCACTCTTTAATGCTTTTCAATTTGGGCCACCCCCTCACGCCGGTATAGCACCTGGAATTGATAGGATTGTGATGATCCTTGCAAATGAATCGAATATTCGAGAGGTTATTGCTTTTCCGATGAATAGCAAAGCACAGGACGTATTAATGGGAGCTCCTTCGGAGGTTACTGACAAACAATTGAGAGATGTTAATATCAAATTGGCAAATGCTCAGCCACAAACAGAATAAACGGATTTAACAAGATACTGCAAGCAAAGCTGAATCCAGCACGCAATTAAATCCGATGGAGTGAGCTATAAACTCTCCCTGCTAGAAGCAGAGGAGAGTTTTTTTATTTAGCTTAGATCGTTCACTTTAGGTTAGTAGCGTCTGCTGCAACCTTTCTAGCTTGAACCACGTCAAGAAGTTGTTAATGGCCAAGCGGCCTAATTCAACTACAAGGTGGAACTTAACATGCGCATGAGAAAAAATGCAATCGCAGCCCTTGCGACTGTAGCTCTGCTGTCCTTCTCGATAGGAGGTCATTTGTCTGCGGCAGATAGTCAATTCAGGGATTTGGACCATGTAAACGGCAAAGAAAAAATCCTCTCCCTTAAAGAGCGGGGATTGCTTAAAGGTGCCTCAGACATGCAGTTTCTCCCCTCATCTAAAGTGACCGCTGCCCAAGGCATTCAGTTGATCTCGGGTGGACTTCAGCTCAGTTTGGCTGCCATTGATTTGAACCAGGCGCCACAGGCGAGTGGATTGTTTACCCAGGTTAAAGATACCGCATGGTACGCTGAAGCTTTTATTAACGCGTATTATAATGGCGTAGACATTCCAAAAGATATCAATCCTGCCAAAGCTCTGACCAAGGAAGAGTTCACCCACATGTTGATTCAGGGCATGGAAAAAGCAGGTGCTCTTCCCATGATTAAAATCGCACCTGCAAATATTACGGATGACAGCGAACTGGAGCCTTCTTACCAAGGTAGCATTCAACGCTCGCTAGTGTACAAGGTCAATGTCCTGGATGGGAAGGGAAACTTTCATCCCAAAAGTGCGATTACGCGTGCCGAGGCTGCTGTTATGTTATACAATGCATTGGAATACCTGAATGCTCATCCAAAGTCGTAACCAATACAGCAACAAAGCGCTTTTCTTCTGAGGAATTTAAGCTTTCAGTTACTTGACATCAATACCGTGAATGCTATAATAAGGAAATCGAATTTAGACCCCGCGGTAGTTGACTATCGTAAGAATACTTTTCTGGTCCTTCGGCATAGAACACAAGTAACGAATAAATAAGCTGGCTCCGGATGAGGGGTCAGCTTTATTTGTTTGGACAAAAGTTTACAGCTTTCACAGATTTACATATTGAGAGGAGACAGCGGTATGTTTGGGAATGACTGGGATGATGTACTACGAGAAGAGGTCGAAAAGCCTTACTTTAATGAATTAAGGTATACGTTAGCTCGAGAGTACAAGTTACATAAGGTATATCCTCCAAAAGAAGACTTGTTTTCAGCACTCAAATTAACGCCATATCATCTGACCAAAGCGGTTATATTGGGACAGGACCCATATCATGGAGAGGGACAAGCTCACGGCTTGAGCTTTTCTGTTAGACCTGGTGTGCGTACACCGCCATCTCTACAAAATATATATAAGGAGTTACGCGATGATGTCGGCACTCCCATTCCGAATCAGGGATACCTCGTTCCTTGGGCTGAGCAAGGTGTGCTGCTGCTGAACAACGTGTTGACTGTGCGTGAAGGACAACCGCAATCTCATCAGGGAATAGGTTGGGAACGTTTCACGGATGCTGTCATTGAAGCGATTAATGAACGTGAACAGCCGGTAGTGTTCATTTTGTGGGGGAGTCATGCTCAGAAAAAGGCCAGTTTTGTGAATACCAGCAAGCATTTGGTGCTGAAATCTGTCCATCCGAGTCCATTGGCGGCTCACAGAGGTTTTTTTGGCAGCAAGCCTTTTTCACGTACCAATGCATTTTTGCAGGAGCATGGAATGGAACCGATTCAGTGGGAGATTCCTAACCGCTAGCACGGGAGGTGAGGACATGCGTCAATGGAAGGGACGTCAGGTCATTTTATATCACGGCAACAACGGTCATACCCAGAAGGTGCGCGGCACACTTGAAAAATGGGATGATATACGAAAATGCGTTATTTTGGGCCCGAAAATGCTGGCTATTCCTTTTGAAAATATTACGCACATTACCATGCTTCCTCCGGGACGTGAGCGTAAAAGCCGCCATCCAGCTAGGCTGAACACTTTCGGTTATGTAATGAACGTTCCGTTACAGTTTGATAATGCCATTCATTTTCAGTCAGCGGTGACGATTTGGAGAGATGATCAACTGATTGCTTACAATGTAAAGCTGGTTAGTCACTCGGCAGACCATGTGACTCTTGAGGATGGACAAACCTTATCCAAGGAAGAGCATTTATTTGTAGTGAGGTCACTGCGTGGAGAACTTTAACTGTAATAATTCACCTTTTTTTGATGAAGGGTTCAATTTAGTTAGCTGCTTACCGATAAAAGATATTGGGATTGTTAATAATATCCTGTTTTATAGAATGAAACCAAGGGAGAGAAACGAATGGAGCGTATGAAACGTATGAGCAAACGGAGTACCTTCTTACTTGCTTTGCTGATGTTTGTATTCGCAGCATGGCCAGCAGGTTTGATCCGGGCTGAGGAGAAAACGACCTCCACAGTACAGTGGGACAGTCAAAATCCAACCACAGTTAATCTGGGTGGAAGCCCCGCTCAATTAAAAGTGTGGTCTGTGACGCAGACTGGTAAAACGGATGTAACCGAAAGAGCTGAATGGATCTCCGGAGATTCAAGTATTTTAAAGGTAGAAAAGGGACTCATTACTCCAGTGTCCAAAGGGCAGATTAAGATTGTTGCCACATATGATCAGAAAACAGTAAGTACGACGATTACGGTAAAATCGCCTTACAGCAAGCTGCAATTCAATCCGACGGGTCCTCTCAATCTGACCATTGGCGGAGAATCGAAGCAACTGACTGCTCAAGGTGTGCTTAGCGGAGGCGGCACGGAAAATGTGTCTGGCGTGGAATGGACATCTACGAATGAAGCTGTTGCTACCGTAGAAAATGGACTTGTACGTCCTCTTGCCAAAGGCGTGACTTACATTAAAGCCACCAAAGATGGACTTAATGCACAATTGATCGTGTATGTGCGTTCTTCATCCCAGGCATTGGTACTGAGTGCATCTGGCTCCAAATCGGTCTATCTGGGTAGCTCCCCGTTTCAGGTTACTGCAACCGATGTGAACCTGACTGGCGGAAAAACAGATGTGACCAGCACGGCAGAATGGACTTCCTCTAATTCATTGGTTGCTACGGTGGAGCAAGGTAAAATCACACCGATGGATGTAGGGAATTCGACGATTACAGCCTCCTATCATGGTTTGAGTAAGACTCTGAAGATTAATGTACTTCCAACTGTTGAAAAACTGGTCTCAAGCAAAGCCAGTCTGACTCTCGAAACTGGAAGCAAAACTTCTCTTCCAAGTATATCTGCTTATTTGGTCAATGGAGCCAAAAAAGCAGTTCAATCCGATGTGAAATGGAGCTTAAGCAGTGAGAGTGCAGTCAAGATTGTAAATGGTAAGCTGGTTGCAGTAAACCCAGGTAGTGCAACATTGACGGCGACAGTAGGTGCGCTCAAGTTGGACATTCCAGTGACCGTACAATATAAAGTTCTCAAGCTAACGGCTTCTGAGAAAAAATATGTATTGGTTGCAGGCCAAGAAACAAGTATTCCGACCGTAAAAGCACATATGGCTGGTGGTGGAGTACTGGATGTTACCAACCAGGTAAGCTGGGTAGCTACAACAGCCGCAGTTACAGTAGGAAATGGAAAAGTAAAAGCGGTGAGTGGTGGCAACTCGGGAATCAAGGCAATGTATATGAATAAATACGTGAAAGTGCCTGTCATTGTGGAGGGAGCCATTTCTACATTGACACCAAGCTTTTCGAATGCTGAGATGAATTTGAAGGGAAGTAAGTCCATCAAAGTCGTCGGCAATTATACAGATGGTAAAAAAGTTACCCTGAGCAGTAAAGTGAAATGGACAACATCAAATGCTTCTGTAGTGGTCGTAAAAGGGTCTTCCATTAAAGCTGTTGGAATTGGAACAGCAACCATTACGGGTACGTACCAGGATAAGTCGTTTAACGTGGAGATTAAGGTTACACCTAAATTGCTTAAGCTGGTATTGAGCAATAAAAACCTGAAGCTGCCTAAAGGCTCGTCTCAAGTGCTTAGCGTGAGTGCCGTTTATGATTCAGGAGCGACTGCAAATGTGACCAATTCAGCGGTATGGACATCCTCCAAACCGTCGATCGTACAGGTTACAGCTGGTCAGGTGAAGGCATTGGATAGCGGAAGCTCCAGTATTAAAGTAGTCTATGGTGGTAAGAAGGTAACGACATCTGCCAAAGTTTTAAAATAGTCAACGCACATTACCACACCTGGCGTATGTCAAATAAACCCCCGGTCCAAAGACCGGGGGTTTATTTTTAGCTTATTCTACGCCGTCCTGATAATGATTTTTCCAGTGCTTATCGCCTTTATGTGCGAAATCTTCAACTGTTTTCTCCAGCGTAGCTACCAGTTGGGCTTTAATCTCAGCAATTGTGTCGCGAAATAATCTTTCTTCCGTACCATTGATTTTTTCACCATATAAAGCTTGAGCGGCTACAAATTGACGATGTTGTTCTACAAAACTGTCAATCGAATGCAGTGCATGCTCCACGTATTGTGAAATGCTATGATGCTCGTTAGGCAGTTGTAATTTTAATTCTTTAACTCTGTTTAATAATGCCATGATGATCACCTCGTGCGTTTTGTTATGTCAATAATTATACATCATTTTCGGAAAAGTTTCATTAAATTTCGATTAAATTGTGACTTTTATTATGTCATGATTGCATTTTCATTGGTGATCAGGCATAATTTCGGAATTTTGCGCTTTTCCCTTGGTATCGTGATTTCAAAATTTGAAATATATGATACCAAGACAATGTAAGAGCGTGCTGCGACAGCTGTCTTTCTGACATGTTATAATGGGGAAAAAGCCCAGTCGGAAAGGTTGTCAGTATGGTATGAAGCTTTTTAAAGGTTTATTTTGGGGAATTCTGATCAGTCTTCTCCTGTGGTGCGCCTTGTTTGGGCTTGTCCGCTGGATGACTCATTAAGTGCTTCCTGTATCTTATACAATAACTCTTGCGACTGTATCCACGTCATTAACGGAAATCGTATATACGTGTTCGTCATCGTAGAGCTTGAATTGCTGAGTTTCTTGGTCAGATAGGAGCTTAGGCCAGCCAATTACGGTATTTCCATTCAGTAACCGGATTACAACAGCTTGCATTTGGCTCACGGCCAGTTGGATCTCATCGTTCATTCGTACAACCTCCTCTCTATACTATTTGTCGTCGGATATTTAATCTTTTTTTATAGTCGGTAAGGGGTTACAAAAAATAAAATCTGGGGATTGCCTTAGCTGAAGGTCATTTACTGGAATAGCTTGAAAGGAAGAGGGAAATTGAAGAAAAAGTTACTAAGTTTTATAGCCTTAGTGCTGCTAGCTGTGGGCGCGTACTGGGTTGAAGGAGACAATCTTTTTACAAAAATAACAGGAGAAAACCCGCCTTCATCAGCTCAGGTAACGCTGCAATTTCCGTCAGGTCGTTATCCTGAAACGGCGCAGCATATTAAGGAAGCCATTCAAGCGGGAAAATCACCAGTATGCACAATTGACCGGGAAGGAGCCGAGCAAAATCGTAAGCATTCGCTTGCGGGTGTTCCTACTCGTAAAGGGTTTGATCGTGATGAATGGCCGATGGCTATGTGCTCAGAAGGGGGCAAGGGTGCAAATGTCAAATACATAGCTCCTAAGGATAACCGTGGGGCAGGATCATGGGTCAGTCACCAGTTAGATCAGTATGAGGATGGAACTCGTGTAAAATTCGTTATTAAATAGTTTTTGATTTCGTGTTTTTACCTTTTAGCTCCTTAGATGTTTCCTGTTTGGCTTTAATCAGCGCCAGAAAATCAAAAAAATCACCTAGTGTATTGAAGCCGGCAGCTAAAATGGCCAGGTCTTCAGCAGATAGTTGGTCTAACCATTCCATTTGCTTAGCGTCAAACATATTATCACCGCCAACCCTTAATAATGTATAGTATGTAGTGGCGGCAACGAAGGTCAGGGCTCTGGCATACCTTTTAAGTATGCCTGTTTTTTGTGCAGAGGATGTGTGAAACTCATGTTTAAATTTAATTTTTATACTAAAATCGTGTCCATCGTTATCGTATTGCTGATACCTGTGCTGCTTCTGTATGTCTACTCTAATCAGACAACGACAGGTGTATTACGTGAGGAACTGAATCAATCCAATTATAATCAGCTAACTTTTTTTCAAAACCAGGTGAATACGAATATTGAAATGATTTCTTCCTGGCCGCACCTGCTGATTCATGATCCTGATGTTGCCAGTTTCCAAGCGATTTTTTTAAAGGACAAGACTCTCAATCTGGATGGAATTAACCTGGTCAAGCGGATTCAAACCAAGCTTGGGCTTCAGGAAAGCTCTTCTAACTGGAGAACAGGGCTGAGTATATATTCCCCTTCACTTGGACGAGTTGTATCGGAAAATGGAGCCAGTTATTATGATCAGAAGGTATTAAATCAATCGATTACAAACGGCTGGCAGGTATCTAAGAAAAGAGTGTACGGTAAGGATCAATTTATATTTTCATTGTATACCTTATCCCCGTTTTCCTCTCTAGCTAATCCGGAAACCGCTAACACGATTATTAAAGTGGAATTCGATAGCAGCAATATTCAGGACATGCTTGACCGCTTTAAAGGCGATGGACGAAAGGAGCCTTTTTATTATAAAAAAGGCGTAGGAGTGATTTATAATCGCTCTGCAAATGCAGAATTGTCAAGCCAGCTGATTGCGAAACTGGAGAAATTGGGATTACATGAAGTTGATAATTTGACCGTGAAAATTGGAGAAGAGAGTTACCTTGTTCACGCCGTTCTTTCGCAAACGACAGGCTGGTATTTGATTGACTACATGCCTTTGTCCGATATGATGTCTCCGATTTACTCATCTAACCGACTATTTTATATAACCGTTGTTGGCTCACTACTGGTAGGCATCATTGGTGCTTATCTCCTTCACTCACAGGTACAAGTCCCGATTCTTCAGCTTGTGCGGGCATTTCGGCGATTAAAGGATGGAGACTACGCTGTTCGTTTGAGTCCTAAGGGCAGTCACGAGTTTGCATTTCTGTCACGTCAATTCAACCTGATGGTCGAACAGATTCAGGAGCTGTTTGAGAAAGTTTACGTTGAGAAGCTGCATGTGAAGGAAGCACGTCTAAAGCAGCTCCAGTCTCAAATCAATCCCCATTTTTTCTATAATTGTTTTTCCTTTATTACGAGTATGGCAAAGTTGCGCAATCATGAGGCAGTCGTGGCCATGGCTCATAATTTATCCAAATATTATCGCTATACGACAAGACAGGAAAGAGATTTGGTTCCTTTATCAGATGAAGTCGAGTTTGTGCAATATTATTTGAAAATTCAGCAGATGCGTATGCCACGGTTAACGTTCACTATTGATATTTCTTCACAGGCCAATCCTCTGCTGGTTCCACCGCTTGTGTTGCAACCCCTGGTGGAAAATGCGGTGTTGCACGGAATAGAACCTCAGGCGGAGGAGGGGATCATCCGTATTATGACTGAGTGTGTCGGCTCATCCATGTACTTGATTGTAGATGATAACGGGCTCGGTTTGAGTGATGAAGGTATAACGTCCCTTACATTAGCACTAGAGAAACCTGTAGAAGAAAAAAGTGGTTATGGTTTATGGAATGTGCACCAACGAATGCGATTACATTTTGGTGAAAACGCGGGCTTGGAATTCTCGTTGTCTCCGTTGGGAGGATTGAGAGTGATTTTAAAATGGACACTGTCAATTGAAGAAGGGCAGGAAGACGGTTTGATCCATTCTTCGTCAAATTCAAGAAATAGTAAATTGGAGGATACTGATGGTTCAGATATTACTAGTGGATGATGAAAGCTATGTTACTGAAAGCCTGGCGGCTACTATACCGTGGGAGACGTTGGGAATCGAAAAGGTTCATCAAGCAGCTTCTGCCTTGGCAGCAATAGATGTGCTGGAAGCATACGATATTGATATTCTGGTTACGGATATTCGTATGCCCGGCATGACGGGATTGGAGTTGATTGTTGAAGTAAATGAGCGTTGGCCGCATATCCGTAGTTTATTACTGACAGGCTATGCTGATTTTGAATACGCTAAAAAAGCGCTCCAGCTTAAGGCTTTTGATTACATTTTAAAGCCGGTGGATGATGAAGAGTTTTTCAAATGTGTGTCAGCTGCCATGGATTCGCTAAAGGAAGAATGGGAAGCATTCGACAAGGTTCATCAATTACAATACAGTCGTAGGAACGATTACGGTGTGCTGCGCACTCATTTGATGCACGATTTGTTACTCGGGCGTGATTTGACTGTACAAAAAATAAAGGACAAAATGTCCGAGTACGAAATCAAGCTACGCACAGAACATCCTGCCAGTATGTTGCTTATTCAGCTGGGCAAGCAATTTTCTGACATGGATTATCACTCAGTGTCCTTAATTGAGTATGCGATTGGGAATATTGCAGAAGAAGTGTTCGCTCCTGATTTTCATGTTTGGCATTGCAAAGCGCCACATGATTGCCTAATCGTATTAATAGAAGGCAATTGGCATTTGTTTCCTGAACGGACTGTGGATGAGCAGAATCATTTTTTGCGTGCAGCGATTGAAACCTTTCGAAAAAATGTGAGCAATTACTTGAAAGGGGAAATTTACGTCACATTAACCAATTGGTTTCATTTCCCGGATGAGCTGCCTAAGCTATATCAGACAGCGATCAGATCCTTATATTGGAACCAACAGGAGGAGACGAATCCACTCCTATTCATAGAAGAGCAGACAGAACAGTCACACAACTCAGTGAAGTCGCTGGAGGGGCTTTATACGCACCCTACGCTTACTCATCTGCTAGAGTCCAGGCAATGGGAAGAGGCCGAAGCAAAAGTAAGCCGTGTATTTGGCAAAATGGAAGAGGCGGGATATACACGCGAGCATTTATATGAACTGTTTATTTCGGTAACGAGCGCCTTTATGTATACAGCTCACAAACAAGGACGTTTCATTACACAGATGGACCAAGTAGGCTTTGATCCGTTACATGCGCAGAAATTGGTTCATTCGTTCCCACACCTCAAAGAGTGGATATTTTCCATGATGAACAAGCTTAAAGCCGAGTGGTCTGCAAGCGAGCAAAGCGCCAAAAGCTATGTGGTCAAGCAGGTCCAGGAGCTGATCGCCCAGGATAAAGGGCAGGAGCTGTCTGTTAAGACGATTGCCGACCAAGTTTATCTTCATCCCGTCTATTTGTCTAAAATCTATAAAGCTGAAACTGGAGAAGGTCTGGGAGATTATATTATCCGAATGAGAATGGAACGGGCTCTTTATTTGCTCAAATATTCCAACAAAAAAATATATGAAATAACCACTGAACTCGGCTATCAGAATCCCCAATATTTCAGCAAGATGTTCAAAAAGCATTATGGAATGACTCCGCATGAATTTCGGGACCAGTAAAGACAAATGAGTAAAGATCAGTTGAGAAAGGTGCAGAAATATTTATTTTGTGACATAGGCTGCTAAGAAAAGCCCTCTTATAATAAAAGAGTAGAAAATGATTTTTAGAGGGGGAACAAGATGCGAGTTCATTCGAAAAAAAAGCTATTGTCGTTGCTCGCCGCAACTATGGTATTAGGGGTTGGCCTTGTGGGCTGCTCAGGTGCAGGAAATGATGGGAATGCGGACAACACAGCTAAAACTGAAAACGTATACAAAGAAAAATACAACCCAGAAGTTACAATATCCACGGTATGGGGTGTAGATCCCGCCTTAAAATTTAAAAATGGCGAATCTATCGAAAATAACGTTGCGACAAAATGGGCCAAAGAGAAATTTGGTATTAATGTAAAATCACTCTGGTCTGTCACGGATACAAATGGTGCTTTTGCTACCAAGCTGCGGTTGGCGATGTCCTCCGGTCAGGAGATGCCTGATGTCGTTGTACTGGGGACAGAGAATGAGCAGCTGGCCCAGGATATGATCGATTCCGGTATGTTCGCTGAAGTTGGCCCATTATTTGATAAATATGCTTCGGACTCTTGGAAGCAGGCAATGAGTCAGGATACGAACGTATGGAATCAGTATAGCCGAGATGGTAAAAAAATGGGTATCCCTGTGCTTGATTTCGCTTATAACCATGATTATGTATTGTGGGTACGACAAGATTGGTTGGATAAGCTGGGGATGAAGGCTCCGGAGACGATGGATGATCTGGAAAAAGTGATGGATGCCTTTAAAAACAAAAATCCAGACGGACTGGCTCCGGACAAAGTGACTCCGCTCAGCATCGGTTTCAAAACATCCATGAACACATGGATGGGTGACCCGTCCTGGATTTTCGGAGCTTATGGCACACTACCCCAACAGTGGAACAAAGGTGCAAACGGTAGCTTGGAATATGGCTCTGTTCAGCCTGGCATGAAGCCGGGTCTGCAAAAGCTGAGCGAGTGGCTCAAAAAAGGATATATTCCTCAGGAAGCAGCATTGTGGGATGAAAATAAAACGGCTGAACCTACAGTTGCAGGGACAGCCGGGATGATTCCAGGACCATATTGGATGAGCGGTTGGCCGCTCCAGGATACGGTTAAAAATGCGCCGAGTGCTGTATGGAAGCCGATCAAGATTCCAGCGGGACCTGACAACAAAGCTATGCGCCATGGAACGCAGTACACCAATGGTGTCGTACTCATCAACAAACAAATGCAGCATCCTGAAGCTTTCTTCACGTATCAAAATTACTTGTTTGACCATTATGCAAATGCCAAACCGGACGGTGACTTGTCGAATGGGCTGTTTAAGGGCTACGATTATGATTTAGATGCCAATGGAAAGCTGATGTCTATTGATAAAATACCAGGCGGTTATGTAAACTCTATTCGTTATTTGCTGGTTCGTGATGGTGCACGTATCCCTGATGCCCAAATGAAGGCTTTGTTAAGCTTGGCTGACGGTGCAGAACCGAAAACTAGACTGGAGAAAGATGTAATGGTGAATTACGGGAAAGACACTCCCGCTGCGGCCAAAGTGCTTATGGAACAAAAGGATATCTCTATGAAAGATCAGTTTACAGGACCAACTACGCCAACCATGAAGGCTAAAAAGGATTACCTGGATAAGATTGAAAGCCAGACCTTCAATGAAATTATTTATGGCAAACAGCCGATTTCTGCTTTTGATACCTTTGTACAGACGTGGAAAGCCGCTGGTGGCGAACAAATTACAAATGAAGTAAACGAATGGTATAAGAGCGTAGAAAAGTAAAAGTTATTGATGATGTAAAACAAATTAGGAGGGCTGTCCCGAGGTGGACAGCCTTTTTACTTAAGCTTCACACGGATTAATAAAAATGATTGCTTTTGTGCCATGTATGTTGGTTTTTTGAACTGTTGAGACTGCGAAAACGCTTTTATAATTGAGGTATACCATGAGAGTTACAGGAGGAACTGCAATGAGAAGTCTGCAACGTACGTGGCCATTTCATATCATGCTGCTGCCAGCCATCATTTTCTTAATTGTATTCAGCTACATTCCGATGGGTGGCATCGTGATGGCCTTTCAAAATTACAAGCCTTGGCTAGGCATAACTGGTTCCGAATGGGTTGGACTGGATAATTTCCGCTTTTTGTTTCAACGGGAGGACAGTCTTCAGGTCGTATGGAACACGCTGATTATTGCTGTGTTAAAGATGTTTTTCAATCTGCTGGTTCCGTTTGTTTTTGCTATACTGCTGAATGAAATTCGCAAGGTCGGACTTCAGCGCTCCATTCAGACAATGGTGTATCTGCCACATTTTCTGTCCTGGGTTATCTTGGGCGGAATTCTGATTGATCTGTTGGCTACTGATGGATTTATGAACCGAATTCTTGGAAGTATAGGAATCCAGCCTATCTTCTTTCTGGGAGATAACAACTGGTTTCGTTTTACCGTCATTGTATCGGACATATGGAAAGAGTTTGGCTACAATACCATCGTATTCCTCGCTGCACTGGCGGGTATCAATCCTTCGTTGTATGAGGCTTCTGAAATGGATGGAGCGAGCCGATGGAGACAGACACTGCACATTACTGTACCTTCATTGATTCCGATGGTGGTCGTTGTTGGGACGCTCGCCCTTGGTAATGTTCTGAATGCCGGTTTTGACCAGATTTTCAACCTTTATAATCCGTTGGTATACCAAAAAGGCGATATTATTGACACATTCGTCTATCGGACAGCATTGATCAATGGGGAGATGGGCTTTGCTACCGCCATTGGGTTGTTCAAATCCGTTATCAGTATGATTCTCATTCTGATATCTTATCGGCTTGCTTACAAATGGGCAGGTTACCGCATATTCTGATTCCACGAGGCTGAAAGAGGGAGAGTCATGTATCATAAAACAACGCCATACCGCATTTTCAATGTGTTCAATATTTGCTTACTAGTGATTTTGTCTATCATGTGTATCGTTCCATTGATTCATGTGTTGGCAGTATCATTTAGTGCTAAATCAGCAGCAGATGCCAATCTGGTTGGCCTGTGGCCAGTGCAGTTTTCATTAGAAGCCTATAAGAAGACGATGAATAACCCGATTTTTCTGCACTCCATCTGGATTTCTGTCTGTCGGACTGTATTGGGAACCGGCTTGACGCTACTTATTACCTTTTTAGCTGCTTATCCGCTTTCGAAGGAAACAACGGTGTTCCGCAGTCGCAACATTTATTCATGGCTGTTTGTATTCAGTATGATTTTTAACGGTGGTCTGGTTCCATTCTATATGGTTATTCAAAAGATCCATCTTATGGACAGCTTCTGGGTACTTGTTTTGCCAGGAGCGGTCAATACATTTCTGGTCATTCTTATGCTGAACTTTTTTAGAGGAATTCCCAAAGAGATGGAAGAGGCCGCATTGATCGACGGAGCAGGGCATTTTCGGACATTGTTTAGTATTTTCTTACCAATATCCATGCCTTCCATTGCAACGATTGCGCTGTTCAGTATGGTATTTCATTGGAACTCATGGTTTGACGGTCTGCTCTATTTGAGCAATGCAAAGGATTATCCGCTAGCGACGTTCCTGCAAACTGTAATTATACAGAAGGACATGAGTTCCATGAGCATGAGTCCCAAAGAGATGGAATTACTGTCACAAACGACGGTTAATGCAGCACAAATTTTCATTGGTGCAGCGCCTATTCTTGTTGTATATCCTTTTTTACAAAAGTATTTTGTTAAAGGTATGACACTAGGTTCCGTCAAAGAGTAATAGAACTAATACAAGGAGATGATTTGTAATGACCTATTCAAACATAACCAAGTACCCTCCCATTAGTAAGCGAGTTCCACGTATGCTGCATGGAGCGGACTATAACCCGGAGCAATGGCAGCAATATCCCGAGGTATTAGCGGAGGATATTCGCTTGATGAAACTAGCCAAATGTAACGTGATGTCTGTCGGCATTTTCTCATGGGTTTCATTAGAGCCTGAGGAGGGCGTATTTACGTTTGAATGGCTGGATCGTATTTTGGATTCATTTGCTGAAAACGGAATCTATGCGTTTTTGGCTACTCCTAGCGGAGCAAGACCAGCCTGGATGTCGCAAAAATACCCCGAGGTACTGCGAGTGGAGGCTAACCGTGTCCGTAACTTACATGGGTTTAGACATAACCACTGTTATACGTCGCCTGTCTACCGGGAAAAAGTACGTATCATGAATACGAAGCTGGCTGAGCGTTACGCTAATCATCCTGCTGTTATTGGCTGGCACATTTCCAATGAATTTGGTGGAGATTGCCACTGTGATCACTGTCAGGAGGCATTTCGCGCTTGGGTGCAGGATAAATATGGTGCGTTAGATAAACTTAATCATGCATGGTGGACGACATTTTGGAGTCATACAGTTACGGACTGGAGCCAAGTTGAATCTCCGGCACCTCATGGTGAAACGCAGGTTCATGCCATGAATTTGGACTGGAGACGATTTGTAACCGAACAGACCGCAGATTTTATCAAACATGAGATTGTGCCGCTCAAGGCTGAGAATCCGGACATTCCAGTCACAACCAATTTAATGGAGTTTTTTGAAGGATTGAATTACTGGAAGTTTGCTGATCTGCTCGATGTTATATCCTGGGATAGTTATCCGACGTGGCATGACCGTGAAGGGGATGACAGCCGTCAGGCTGCGAGAGTGGCTATGATGCACGATATTATTCGCTCCATTAAAGGTGGGAAACCCTGGATGCTCATGGAAAGTACGCCAAGCTTAACGAACTGGCAAGACGTTAGCAAGCTGAAGCGACCAGGTATGCATTTGCTATCGTCTTTACAGGCTGTGGCGCACGGTTCAGACACCGTTCAATATTTTCAGTGGCGGAAAAGCCGCGGTTCAAGTGAAAAGCTGCATGGTGCAGTCGTCGATCATGTCGGACACGAGCATACTCGGGTATTCGGGGATGTGACAGATGTCGGTCATGCACTGGAAAAACTGGAAGAGGTTATCGGTACATCCGTACCGGCTGAGGCCGCAGTCATTTTTGACTGGGAGAACCGTTGGGGAATCAACGATTCACAGGGACCGCGGAACAAAGGGGTGAAATATGAGGAGACAGCTGAAGCACATTATTTGGCATTGTGGGAGCAGGGAGTGCCAGTAGATGTCATTCATATGGATGCAGATTTCTCCAAATATAAGCTTTTGGTAGCTCCGATGTTGTATATGGTTCGCAGCGGTGTAGGAGAGCGCATACAGAAGTTTGTTGAAAACGGGGGCATATTCGTAGCAACCTATTGGTCCGGCATCGTGGATGAACATGATTTATGCTTTCTTGGAGGCTTTCCAGGACCGCTTCGTAAGACGCTGGGGATTTGGTCGGAAGAGATTGATGGATTGCATGATCATGATCGTAATTACATTATACCGGTTGAAGGCAATGAGCTGGATCTACAAGGGGAATATGAAGCTGTAGAATTGTGTGATCTCATTCATACGGAGGGTGCAGAGGTACTGGCTGAGTACGGAGCAGACTTTTATGCAGGCCGTCCGGCTTTGACGGTGAACCGTTTGGGACAGGGAAAAGCTTATTACATCGCTTCACGCAACACTGGACTATTCCATAGTCATTTTTACAAAAGTTTAATTGATGATGCAGGTCTCAGTAAAGCACTCGATGTGCAGTTGCCACATGGGGTGAATACAGCGATTCGTACTGATGGAGTTCATGACTATATTTTTGTAATGAATTTTACGCATGAGCCGCAAAAGCTTACACTGGATGGCCGAACTTATTCGGATCTGCTTGAAAATCATGTGATAGCAGATAGCAGCGTTCAACTGGGTGCCTATGCTGTTAAGGTTTTAAAGGCAGAGCGCAATAATTAGAACACGTTATACATGTGATCGCCGCCGTTTCCCGAGTGAGGGAGCAAGTGGATTGGCCAGAGGCAATGTGAGTATATAATTTAGATAGGGGATGACTTATGAAAACAGGTAAACGTACTATGGTATTTGCGATGTTGATCTTGTTATCCAGCTTTTTGTACCCATTGGGCTCTGTGGGAGTGGGTGCGGCTTCGGCCGCCCCTGCTTTCGCCAAAGGAGCAGATATAAGCTGGGTCGCAGGGATGGAAGCCCAAGGTATGACCTGGAAGGATAAAAAAGGGGTTCGCCGGGACGTGCTGCAAATTTTACGGGACGATTATCAGATCAATTCGGTTCGTATTCGCGTCTGGGTAAATCCTGACATGAAGGATTATGCAAGCGGATACATGAATGCTGAGAAGGCGGCAGAACTTGCGCAGCGAGCCCAAAAGTTAGGCATGAGCGTTATGCTGACCCTGCATTATAGCGATTCCTGGGCTGATCCAGGCCAGCAGAATAAGCCTTACGCATGGCGCAATTTTACATTTACACAACTTATGGATGCGGTCTGGTCCCATACTGTCTATGTAATGAACACGATGAAGAGCAAGGGTGTGACACCGGATTGGGTGCAAATCGGCAATGAGACGAACAATGGCATGCTCTGGGATGATGGCAAAGCCTCGGTGAATATGAAAAACTATGCGTGGCTCGTCAATACAGGGAATAACGCTGTTAAATCCGTAAGCAGCAGTACCAAGACAATCGTGCATTTAGCTAATGGGGATAACAGTTCCGTTTTAAACTGGAACATTGGTGGACTGATTGAAAACGGAGCTCAGTTCGACCTTATTGGCCTGTCTTTATATCCGTCTTCCTCTGACTGGCAGGGTAAGGTGGATCAGACGATTACCAATGCCAATAGTCTCATTGCAAAATATGGCAAAGGCATTGTCATCAGTGAAATCGGAATGGAATATAATGAACCTGCTGCCTCCAAGGCATTTATTTCTGCAATCAAAACGAAGGTTCGGAGTATCGGAGGGGGCAAAGGTGTCGGCGTATTTTATTGGGAGCCGGCTGCAACCCCAGGTTATAATCAAGGTTATAACAAAGGTGCTTGGCAGGCTGACGGTAAGCCAACCTCAGCGTTGGAAGGCTTTCTAAACTAAAGAAGTGTATAAAATATCAAAGAACCTCTAATGTGCATTCTATGCAGACTAGAGGTTCTTTATTGTTATGAGGATTGGATAGTTATAGTTTTAGACTTCACGGTTTACTTTGAAGAATGAAATAAGCTCTTCCAGCTCCCCGGACATTGATGTAAGCTTGTCCGAAGCTTGGACAATTGAAGCCATAGACTCGGTTTGTTCCCCAATGGTTTGTTCGATTTGTTTGCTGCTGTTGACTGTTTTGCTAACTGTGGAAGACAACTCGTCCGAGGTAGCTGACATTTCCTGCGTGCTGGCCGAGATTTGCTCAGTTGCACTGGATACCTCCTGGATTTGTGATGACACTTTATTGGACGCTTCTAAAATTTCAGAGAACATTTCGCCTGTCTGCTTCGTAACTTCCAGTCCGACCTGAACTTCTTGTGTACCCAGGCTAATGCCTTTTACAGTTTGTTCAATCTCTTTTTGAATTTCTTCAATAAGCTCTGCAATTTGTTTGGCGGACTCTTGAGATTGTTCAGCCAAATTACGCACTTCTCCCGCTACGACTGCAAAACCTTTGCCTTCTTCACCCACTCTGGCAGCTTCGATCGAAGCGTTGAGAGCAAGCAGATTCGTTTGGCTGGCAATGCCGGTAATGATGCTTACAATATTACTGATTTCGTTAGAACGGTTCTGCAGTGCATTAACCGAATCAACTGTACTGCCCATTGTAGTGGAGATAGAGTCCATTTGAGTGGATAGCTTTTGGGCTACCTGATTGCCTTCAACGGAGCGTTTTTCCATGGAATAAGCTTGATCCGCTACAGAAGAGGAGCTTTCAGCAATGGTTTGGATCACTGTAGACATTTCATTCATAGCCCTGGAGCTTTCAAGTGCTGCGTGATCCTGAGCTTCAAGTCCCTGAGTTATTTCCCGAATATTGCTGTTAATGATGTTTGTATTCGTACTGTTTTTCTCACTAATGCTTAACAATTCCTGAGCTGATCCTGTTACTTCTTGCGTCGTATCCTGTACTTTCACCATCGTATCGTTAAGGCGCTTGATCATTGAATTAAATTTTTGATTGATAATACCAAGATCGTCTAGGCCTGTCTTGATTTTTACATTCAGATTACCCTCGCTGACTTCTTCAATGCCCTTCATCAAGGAACGAATCGGGGAGAGCGTGCGTTTTACCAGCAAGTATTGAATTGTCAAGAAGATAGCAAGAAACAGAATGAGCAGTGAAACACCATATACAAGCAACTTATGAAGACCCGTAGGTACAGAGCTCGCATCTACGTCAAAGTAAATTGCACTTGTGACTTTACCGCTTGCATCTGTAATCGGATAAACAATAGTAGTCCATGTGCCATATTCGTCCGTATAAAAGCTGCTCAATGCTGATTCATTGGATTGAAGCATTTTATTTACGGCGTCTGCATTTTCGTCAGGCAACGTGTACATATCCCCAATATTCATCTTCGAGTTTTGGAAAGCTTGAACCAAATTAGTGGGAACGCCAATAATGGAGGTTTGATTTCCTTCTTTTAGTTCTGTCCCAAATATGTAAGCTTGGGCGACATTAGGATAAAATGTGTGAATGGAATCTAGAAATTTGCGTATTTCTTGTTGAGCAGAACCGTTATAATCTTTTTCGCTTAATGCTTGTTGTACTTTTGTTTTGTCAACATCTTCTGCCCATTTTTTGGTCAGCACTTTTACCTGATCTTGCAGCTGCGTGGTGAGAATGTTCTTTTGAAGTATATAGCTAGATGTGATGAGAATAGCACCTATTAATACGATGTTAAGAAAAGATATTAATAGATTTTTACCAAAAAAGGACATAGTGCTCCACTTCAAGTTTTTCACAAGTTTCTTCTCCTTTAAATTTTAATTTAATGCTACAGTACAGCTATCCCTTATATATTTCGTCAATTTCCTTTATAAATGTTAGCGAATTATTACAATTGGGATATACTTACTGATGGATAGTGAAAATAATGATAAGAACCAACAAAAGGTATGAAAGCTTACCAAAAATAAAAAGCGGCAACCCACATGGAATAAATGTAGGTTGCCGCTTGCTAGCAAAACGGAATATCATACTGGTTTTCAGCTCAAATATGACTAAATCACTTTATTGTTTGGACAATATTTAAAAAATAACATAAATGAGGGCGAACGAATGCCCTTAACTATTATATATAACAGTCTTTCGCTGAAGGTTGAAAGCTTTCTGTCATTATACAAGTAGTGAAATGAGCAGAGGGAGCGAAATGAGCGATAATACTGAGCTTATAACAAATGCAGATGCCGCTTCTGTTTCCAGTGATTCATAGCGGGTCGCGATCATAGCGGCTACAGCAGATCCGGGAAATGCGACAAGCAGTACGGCTTTAGTTACATCCTCAGGGGACAGTCCGATCAGAACAGCAATACCGAGCATAACCATAGGCATCACGATCGCTTTCAGTACAGCGATACTAAGCGCTTTTGGACTGAACGTAATCTTTTTAATTCCAATAGTTACCCCGATGGCAAATAGAGCCGTACCAGCAGTAATATTGCCGATTTGATCAAACATAGATTGCAAAAGCTTCGGAGCTTGGAATCCGCATAAAGTCAATACAACACCAATCAAGGGTACGCAAGCCAGCGGCTCGCTGAGTCCATGAAGGACAGATTTTATAGTGACTGTAAATAAATTACCTTTAGTGTCATCAGATTCTGTTGATTTACGCTGGCCGACCGTTCCCAAAATACTTGCAAGCGGATCAAGAATCGCATTAACGACGATGCCGGTAATCGCAATAGGAATGGCGACCGCCGCACTTCCGAACAAGCTTCCCAAAACCGGAATCCCCATGAATGCGAAAGAGGGCTGTGTTGAATTCAATGCGAACATGGAGGATTCTGTCAGACCTTTTTTTGCAATTAAGCGATATAAGATGAGCAATACAATGTAAAAGCCGATCACTCCAAGCAGCAATGCAACAAGAAAGAGCCACTTTTGGATTAACGTCTCTCTTGGTGTCGTCGTAATACCAATAAACAAGTGTGCAGGTAAAGCGAATTTGGTTACCAGTGTATTTAATCCCTTAGATGAAGCTGGGTTAAAAGCCTTAAAAAAACCTGCAAAATAACCAATTAAAATGACAAAGAAAATAGGAATTAAGATAATAAAGATATGACCTGTAGCCATGATGTCGCCTCCAATAAAGATGTCCGCCAAAAATGGCGGACATCAGTTAAATAATCACTTTGCTTACAGCAAGTATAAATTTTGATGTTGTTCGCTATTTTTAAACCAGAACGGCTTCCTGTCCATACTGTTTGATGGGTTTATATTTGCATTCCCACATGGATTCCCGAACCGCTTGTACGATATCATCCGGCTGATGACGCGCAACTCCATCTTGAACTGCCGCCTTAGCAACTGCTACAGCAACAGCTTCAGATACTTCTCGCAGTTCGTTGATTTTTGGTAGCAGGGAAGCACCAGGCTGTGACAAATCAACCATTTGAGCTACTGCATGGGCAGCTGCTGCAAACATGCTATCTGTTATAATTTTGGATTTTACTACGATTGCTCCAAGACCAAGACCTGGGAATACGAAAGCATTATTGGATTGTCCAATTTCAAACTTAATATTGTTGTAGATTACTGGCTCAAAAGGACTTCCTGTTGCAATAAGGGCTTTTCCTTCCGTCCAGTGGATCAGGTCTTCAGGAGTTGCCTCTGCCAGAGGAGTCGGATTGGACATTGGCATAATAATAGGGCGTTCTGTATGCTTGGCCATCTCTTTCACGATTTCCTCACTAAATGCTCCAGCAACACCGGAAGTTCCGATCATAATCGTCGGTTTCACACGGCGAATGACTTCAAGCAGAGGGATTTTGCCATCTTCAGCATGCTCCCAGTCACGGCATTCGGCAGCATCACGCACATAAGGGACCTGGAATGGGAAAAGTCCTTCCGTTTCATTGGTAAGCAGACCGCGGTAATCATATGCCCAGAAGTTACGTCTTGCTTCAGCTTCTGACAATCCTTCCAGCATCATGGCCGCACTAATTTGGTCTGCATTGCCGATTCCGGCAGCTCCTGGACCAAACACTAGAACCCGATGCTTGCTCAGTGGGATTCCGGACAATTGGACACCAGACATCACACCTGCGAGCGTAACCGCGCCAGTACCTTGAATGTCATCATTAAACGTTAAAATATGATTTCCGTACTTGTTGATAATATTCCGAGCATTGACGTTACCTAGATCTTCCCAGTGCAGCAGTGCGTTCGGGAATGAAGAAAGTGCAGCTTGAACATAAGTATCAATAAATTGATCATATTGTTCTCCACGTACACGCTTATGACGATTCCCCATGTACAAAGGATCTTCTAACAGCTTTTCGTTGTTTGTACCTGCATCAAGCACAACGGCCAGCACCCGGCTAGGATCAATTCCAGCAGCAGCTGTATATACAGCAAGCTTACCAATAGAGATGTTAATACCGCCAACTCCCCAGTCCCCGATTCCCAAAATACTTTCGGAATCTGTGGCTACAATCAGGTCGATATCATCAGGGCCCAAGTTCAAATTCTTAAAAGCTTCTTTGATGCCAGCAAGGTTATCAATAGATAAATACATACCACCTGGTTTGTGATATTCATGACTGTATTCCTGAATAGCCTGACCGACTGTTGGGGTATAAACAATCGGAAGCATCTCGCTCAGGTGTTCGGAAAGCAAACGATAATAAAGGACGGTATTCCGATTAAAAAGATCATTTAAGGCAACGTTTTTACGTAAATTATCTGGTTGGCTTTGAAATTGCTCATACACCCGTTGAACCTGTTCCTCAATCGTTAATATGGTAGGAGGAAGAAGGCCGTCAAGTCCAAGTTGCTGACGCTCTTCCAGTGTAAAAGCCACTCCTTTGTTCAGCAGTGGGTTGGCAAGAAGATCCTTTCCGGTTAATTTGGTTTCGATAGTTCCATCTTCCGTAACATGAAAAGCACGCATTTCCAATTCCTTCTTTCCTAAAAAAATACATTTGGTTAACCCTTGAACAATTCGTGAACAAGTATACGCCTTATTTTAAACCAAGTGAACAAGTATGTTGTGTGAAAAATGGTTATATAAGTGTTTACATAAGAAAAAATATGAAAATGAAAGCGATTTTCAATGATTTTCAACTGAAAAATTCATTAAATTTTCATAATGTTTTCGGTAAATATTCATTAAATGTGACTTTTTTCATAGATTTTATAATTAGATTGAATATGTATGAGGAAATAGCTTAACTTCATTTTTCTATAAACGAAGTTAAGCTATTTTTGATTATAAGGGATAATTGAGGCTTAAAATCTAACGGCTTCATTAGCAACTGGAGCAGAACGTCGCATCCAGCTGTTGCGCCATTTCAATTGCATGATGATCACGAGGACAAGAGCACAGAATGTGATCAGGCTTAGGCAGATGAAGCCTGGCATGTAAGAACCCGTTAATTTGTACAGATGTCCCAGAATCAGGGGAAGAAAGTACCCGCCTATGCCGCCAGCAGCACCGACGATGCCAGTCATGAGCCCGATTTCGTTGCCGAATCGCTGCGGCACGAGCTGGAATACGGAGCCGTTGCCAGCACCAAGGCACATCATACCTACGAACAGCAGGACTACGACCACGGCAAGGGGTGGTAAAAATGCAATGCTGGCGAGCATAATCCCGGCCCCGGCATACAAGTACATTAACATGCGTGAACCACCAATCCGGTCGGACAAAAAGCCGCCTACAGGGCGAAAGAAACTTCCGGCAATGACACAAACGGTTGCAAAATCAGCAGCATGGACCGCGGAGAGACCGTATTGGGTATTGAAGAAAATGGTCAAATAATTTGAAAGGCCAACGAACCCGCCGAACGTCACGCAATAAAAGGCACAGAACACCCAGGCATCTTTCTGTTTGAGCACCGAAGCATATTGTGAAAGACTTTTTGGTGCTGGGCGATGAGGGCTGTTGCGGGCAAAAATACTAAATAGAACAAAAACGATGAAAATCGGGATGATGGCTAAGCCAAAAACGACCTCCCAACTGCCAAAATGTTGGGCAATGCGGTTGGCAAACAAAGTTGCGAGGACGGTCCCACTGTTGCCGGCACCGGCAATTCCCATGGCCAGCCCTTGATGCTCTTTGGGGTACCATTGGCCAGCCAACGGCAGTGCAGCTGCAAATGAGGCTCCGGCCACACCCAGAAGCAGGGCGACAGCGTACAACTGCTCCAGCGAATCAACCCACAGCCAGCCAAGCAGGAGAGGGATAATTGTGACAAGCATACCGATCTGTCCCGTGAGCTTCGGACCGATATAATCTGACATGAATCCAAGCACGAGTCGCAGCAGGGAACCACTAAGTATTGGGAGAGCGACAAGGTTGGCTTTTTGTACAGGGTCCATTGGATAGTCATTAGCAATGACAACGACCAACGGTCCGATCATTCCCCATATCATAAAGCTAATATCAAAATACAGAAAGGAGCCCAATAGGGTGGGCTTGTGTCCGCTTTGCCAGAAACTTTTTTTCTTCATTCTCGATCTCTCCTCTTCTTATTGTGGTTTGTAGAGCTCAGTCCTCAATTTTCTGTTGAACATAAAAAAACCGCAAATCGTCCCGACATCGTATCTGGGAAACGCTTTGCGGCTTCATTGCCGTGTTTGACACACCTCATTGTGCATCGCTTTGATATGATCACATCGTAGTGATTTTAATTCAAATTATAAAAAGACATTCTATATATGTCAATATACATAACATTAAAATTATAATAAATTTAAAATAAGGTTTAAATACAGGTTTCATGTATTGAATATTGACATGACGCTCACAATTCAGTAATCTTAAGTACATATCGGTACAACGATGTGCCGACATTAACGGCAACGGTGCCCTTTTCCATCGAATGGAGAAGGGCTTTTTCTGTCTTATTTTAGTACGGAGAATGGGGCTGGATTCATTATGATAAAAAGGCTGGTCGTCATCGGTAATGGTATGGCAGGCATCAAATGTGTGGAGGAAATTCTCAGTCTGGAGCCGGAACGGTTCCAAATCACAATATTTGGTGCTGAACCGCGGCCCGGATACAACCGTGTGCTCCTGTCCAAAATGCTTCAGGAGGAGAGTACGTTCCAACATATCGTTACCCATAGCTGGGACTGGTACGAAGAAAATGGGGTAAAGTTGCAAGCTGGTGAACGTGTGTGTCGTATTGATGTGGCAACTGGTATGGTGGAAACGGAATCCGGTATTCAAGAGCCCTATGACATTCTCGTACTGGCAACTGGCTCATTGCCTTTCATGCCACCCATTCCCGGAGTTCGAAAAGAGGGAGTAATTGCTTTTCGTGATGTAAATGACTGTGAAACCATGGCGAGATATGCCAAGACGTACCGCAAGGCCACTGTCATCGGAGGAGGGTTATTGGGGCTTGAGGCTGCTCAAGGCTTGCTGAATCTGGGGATGGAAACTGACGTTGTTCATAATGCGCAGTATCTGATGAATCGTCAGCTTGACCGTACTGCGGCTGTACTTTTACAACGACGGTTGGAGCAACAGGGCATGCGGTTTCATTTGGCGAAAGATACAGTCAACATTATAGGTCGCAACCGGGCACAAGGATTGATGTTTGCGGACGGGAACAGATTGGAAACGGACTTGGTTGTGCTGGCGGTTGGTATCCGGCCGAATATTGGTTTGGCTCAGGACAGTGGTCTGACAGTAAACCGTGCCATTGTCGTGGACGATTATATGCGCACGAGTATTCCTGGTATTTACGCAGTTGGCGAATGTGCTGAGCACCGCGGGATTTCATATGGGCTGGTGGCGCCGCTATATGAGCAGGCCAAAGTGCTGGCAAAGGTGATTTGTGGTCGTGAAACGGCTCCCTATGAAGGGACGGTCCCGTATGCACAGCTCAAGGTGGCGGGAATTCATGTGTTTTCGGCAGGAGACATTCGTGAAGAGGGCAGCGAGATCGCGATCATGGAATATAACGGTATGCAGGAGATTTACAAAAAAGTGATGATGCGCGCCGGCAATATCACTGGAGCAATTTTGTTTGGAGATACGGCGGAAAGCACCTCGCTGCTTGGAATGGTACGGCGCGGCGCGCCAACTACAGAGCTTACATCCCAGAATAATAGCAAAAGCAAAGCGGAGGATGCTGCGGAAGCATTGCCCGAAGGAGAGACGGTATGCGCATGCAATGGTGTGAGCAAGGGGGATATTTTGCGAGCGATTGCCACGGATAAGTTGAAAACAGTTGAAGAGGTGAAGAGCCGTACCAAAGCGTCCGGTTCCTGCGGAGGCTGCCGGCCGCTAGTGGCTGCACTGGTCAAAAATGGTTTGTCCCGAGAAACAGCTTCTGGACCTGTGGTAACTCCGACTGCTCAAGAAGTTGTTTCTGTGTGTGGTTGTACGCATTATGATCATGATTCGCTTAAGACAGCGATGGTGGACGCAGTTTGTCGAACTCCAGAGGAAGTAGTATCCCGTCTTGGTTGGACCAGACAGCAGGGGTGTGAATTATGTCGTCCAGCTGTACTTTATTATCTGGAATCTCTAGGTTTGCGGAACGGATCTGCAACAAACCAACTGGGAATAGACGTTGCGGTTCAGTCCACCCTACCGTACGAAGGGGAAGTGGGTTCTGTGGGCCTGAGTTTTACAAATTTGAATGCTGAACGTCGGGATTGTGTTGATCCTGCCCCGATCGATCAGGCTTGTGGTGGAGTGATCTGGCTAAGAGAGCGGCTAGCGGCAGTATGGGGCAGTCTTTCATTACCGTCACCAGTTGCGGTTGCTGTCAGTCCGGGTTCAGAGTATCCCGGTGGCGTGCTTGTCCATGACATTGGAATATCCCGATCACCAGCAGGTTGGGAGGTTTATGCCGGTGGGCATGCAGGGCACCCGGTTCGTCAGGGGTTGCTGCTTGGATTGGAGGAGAATCCAGAAGAAGTAGTGCTGATGGCTGTAACCTGCTTGCAAATATACAGGCATAGTGCTAGGTATGGGGAGAAAATGTGGGAATGGATTGAACGGACTGGCGTTCTGGCGCTGCGGGAAAGTGTGCTCGACGCTACTCTGCGAAGTGAACTGACCGGTAGTCTGCGGTCCACCATGCTGACAGGTTAACGGATTGTGGGAGTTGTAGTGATAGATACGTGTGCGAGGACAGTAACATTGCAGCGAATGGAGAGAGAAGGTGACTTTTATGTGTCAGTCAGGAGAAAACAAACTGGAAGTCGGTCAATTCATCCTCCCTGTGGTGGAGACACAATGCCCATTTTGCAGCGTGCAATGTAAGATGACCGTTAGTACGGAAACGGAGACACTCGCGGGTATCATTCGAACGGTGTATAAAGCGGAAGGCAAATCTAACGCAGCCTCACAAGGTAGGTTATGCATCAAGGGTATGAATGCGCATCAGCATGCAACTCATGCAGAAAGGCTGACACAGCCCCTACTGCGCAAAGAGGGCAAGCTTGTTCCCGTTCAATGGGGGGAAGCGATGGATGCTGTAGGTAGCAGTTTCTCTTCGCTGCTGTCCACGCAGGGCCCTGACGGAATCGGCATTTACGGCGGAGGCTCGCTATCGAATGAAACGGCTTATTTACTCGGGAAATTTGCGCGGGTGGCTATTGGCACGCGCTATATCGATTATAACGGGCGCTTTTGCATGTCGGCAGCAGCATCTGCTGGCAGCAAAGTGTTTGGTATTGACCGCGGACTGACCTGCAGGCTGGCTGATATTCCGTTAGCTCGTTGTATTGTGCTTGCAGGTACGAATATCGCTGAATGTCAGCCGACGTTAATGCCTTATTTTCACCAAGCGAAGGAAAATGGTGCGTTTGTCATCGTAATTGACCCGCGCGCGACACCCACAGCGGCAATAGCCGATCTGCACCTGCAAATCAGACCGGGTACGGATGCTGTGCTGGCCAATGCCATGCTAAAGGTCATCGTGGATGAGGGATTGGTAAATGAAGAATTTATCCGCAAGCGGACCAACGGGTATGAACAGTTGTTGACTCATTTGGATGGGGTGGATCTGAACGAATCAGCTGCGCTGTGCGGAGTCGAGGCAGAGATGATCCGGCAGGCAGCGCGTGCCTTTGGCAGTGTGGAAACGGGTATCGTTTTTACTGCCAGGGGTGTCGAACAGCAGACGGATGGGCACATGGCAGTGCGTGCATTTCTTAATCTTGTGCTGGCCACCGGAAAGATTGGAAGAGAAGGGTGTGGGTATGGGGCCATCACAGGTCAGGGAAACGGGCAAGGGGGACGAGAGCACGGTCAAAAGGCTGACCAGCTTCCTGGCTACAGATCGATTGAGAATGAAGAAGATCGAGCCTATGTTGCGTCCGTGTGGGGAGTTGAACCAAGCAGTTTGCCGGGAAAAGGAGTGTCGGCCTATGAAATGATGGAACTGGTTCATCAGAGAGAAATCCAAGCTCTGTTCGTGATGGGCTCTAATCCTGTTGTATCTAACCCGAATGCCCGGTTGGTCGAGGAGGCGCTGAAAAAGCTGGATTTGTTGATTGTGGCGGATATGTTTCTCACTGAAACGGCGCGAATGGCCGACGTTGTTTTGCCTGTGACGTCTTATTTGGAGAATACGGGGACGATGACTAATCTAGAAGGCCGCGTTTTGCTGCGGGAAGCGGTGCGGATTGCACCGGGCGAAGCTAGAGATGACTGGAGCATTTTATGCCAGATAGCTTCAAGACTGAACAAGGGTGGATATTTCGCGTATAAGGATACAGAGGATATCTTTGAAGAACTGCGCCTCGCTAGCCGGGGAGGGGTTGCTGATTATTACGGGATCACTTATGACAGGCTGCGTCGCGAGGAAGGAGTATATTGGCCATGCCCATCTACGGATGAAGCTGGTATGGATACGATGTTTCGGGAAAGCTTTGCTCTTTCCGACCGAAGGGCTGTTTTTACAGTGGTTGAAAGCTGTGGAGCAGGAGAGGAAATATCCGAGGAATACCCGCTTACTTTGACGAATGGCCGCGTGCTGGCTCACTATTTGACCGGCGCACAAACACGCAGAAGTCCTTCGCTGGCCGCGCGTGAGATTGAGAATTATGTAGAAATTCATCCGCGTACAGCACAGCGCTGGTATATCAAGGACGGGGAGTGGGTAGAAATAGTATCCCAGCGCGGTAGCTTTACTGTCCGCAGCCGGATCAGGCCGCATATTCGCGAAGATACGCTTTTCGTACCTATGCATTGGGGCGGGGCGCAAAATGTAAATCGGGCGACCCGCCCCGACCTTGATCCGTTCTGCCGGATGCCTGGCTTTAAAACGGCTGCTGTACGCATCCGTCCCCTTCGCCTAGCTGTATCTGCGACCAGTGGACATAATGGGGAGTGGTCTCAATTCTAGAGCACGACTGTATAAGACCGATATTATAAATACGAACGGGTTTCGGATGTGCCGACTCCCGTTTTTATTTCTTTTCTCAACATAGCTTCACGCCAACGGCAGTACAAATCCCAGGCTTCCCCGTTTTCAAGCAGTGGTTTGCAGGTATATAAGCCTTCCTCAATGGAGTCTACTCGCCCTGCAACGAACAGTCGGACCGCGCCGTTGAGCAACACTTGATTCGAGAAGGCAGTAGGAGCTGTACCTTGCAGCACTTCCTCTGATATGCGCAGTTGTTCAGCGGGGGTCCAGTTGTGTTCTGGTACTACCGAATCCAGCCCGTACATTTCGGGATCTATAACCTGGAGAGACACTTCACCGTTAGCAAACAGGTAAGTCCGGGTCGGTCGATCAATGAACAGGTCCTCCGATCCTTCGCTCCCCTGAATGATCAAAGCCCTGCGATAATTCAGATTCTGCATAACTTTCGCCGTCTTGTCGAATACGGTGTTGTGGAAAACGCCGAATACAATGTACGGGGAAGAACCGTAATCAACTAGTTTCTCGGCTGTGTTCAGTACTGTGCGAAGCCCCAACTCTTCGCGAATAGGCCGCAGATCTCGCAGGGGCGGGCACCATTGTTCGGAAACGACGAAAAGCACGCCTGTCTGCTTCGCAGCATGAATGGCGGTTTCGTGTGTTATGTCCGCAGTTGCTACCCCCATCTCCTGCAACAAAAGTGGGAGTGTAACCCCCCATTTGGGAGGGAGAGGTGCACTGCCATGCATCGTTACAGGTATTCCGTAGGAGGAAAGCAGAAAGGCAGTTGCGAAGGTGGCAATAAATGATGACTTTCTACCGTCGTACGGACCAGCGAAATCAATGCCTTCCTCCATGGGAAAGTGGTGGGAATATTTACGACAGACATTAACGAATGCTTCCAGCTCGTCAACACTCTCCATTTTGATGCGTTCCGCGGCAAAGAAGGCTCCGATTTGAGCAGGGGTTGCCGACCGGGTCATAATCAGTTCGGCGGCAGCTTCGGCTTCGGCGTAGTTCAGATCACGGGCGCCTCTTTTGCCGCGCCCAACTTCTTTTAATATTTCAATGATATTCATGTTCAGGCCCCTTTCAGATTTATGCTTTTAGCATTTGCTGTGCTTTCACAATGGAGATGGCCACATCAACGATTCGTTTGCGTTCATTCATCGCTTTTTTACGCAGTAGATCATATGCCTCCGCTTCCGGGATGCCGTTTACTTCGCCAAGTATCCCCTTCGCCATATCAATCCATTTGCGTTCTTCCAGCCGAGCGGTCAGTTGTTTGCGTTCACTTTGCCAATGCTGGCGTTCAAAAAAGTGTTTGGCGCTAAAATGAAGAGCCCAATTCAGTTCATGAGCTGCCATGGAAGGGGTTAGAATACCGTCGACAATCACATCTGCTTCGCAAGCCTCCGTCGATGACAGCGCTGATATCGGGCTGCACCACCAGAGCAACGGAATTGCTTTGGTTTGCTCTAACCTGCTGCTCCACATGCTGATTGTGCCGACAGGTATGTTAAGTACTGCCGCATCTGCATTATGGATGAGCTGTTTGATTTCAGATTCATTGCGGCAGGGCAAAGGTAGGTATCCGTTGGATTCTAAAAGGTGCTCAGGTCCTGCCTGCCATGAGGGAATGGCGTTTGCCTGCTCGGATGCAGGGTCAGCGTGTAAGTGGATTACCAACAAGGAACGCAAGCGGGCTCCTCCTCTCTTTAACTCAAGGGTAAATAAGCATGAGGATTGTATGTCTTGATAAGAAATGTGACATAGAACTTTGCGAGATGGTTTTACTTTTCCATCATAATGAAGTAGAAACAGACTTTTAAACCATTTTGGCGTGTTTTGGACTGAAAATCAATCCTAATTTTGCAGAAGAGTGATATTTTATACGTCATGGATATGTTACTTAGTGATAAAATATAATTTTTTATAAGATAATGCGTAAGGAATATTGACATGTGATTTGAATCGTTATATATTGGCTACAGTACTTTAAATTCATACTCTGATGGATACAACGGCGTATTCGATGAAACGGCAATGGAGCCTGTTTTTACATGTGGAGGGATATTTTTCATCCCCGTATGTGAAGCAGGCTTTTTATGTTTTAAGGATAGAAATGGAGAGGGAGTGACCTAATGAACTACATCCAAAAATTAGTGCTGGTCGGCAACGGAATGGCGGGGATACGCACTCTCGAACATTTGCTGAAGATCGCACCAGGTGCTTATGAGATTACGGTATTTGGGGCCGAGCCCCATCCCAACTATAATCGGATCATGCTGTCCTCTGTTCTGGCTGGAGGAGCAGGTTTGCAGGATATTATCATCAACGATTGGAGTTGGTATGAAGAGAATAATATCCGATTGTATACCGATGATCCTGTCACAGCTATCGATACGGAAAATCGGCAGGTGACTTCACGATCCGGTGTATGCGTCTCTTATGATTTACTGTTGTTGGCAACAGGTTCTAAAGCTTTCATCCTGCCGCTTCCAGGAGCCGACAAGGATGGTGTGATTGGTTTCCGGGATATCCGTGACTGCGAGACGATGATAGAGACTGCGAAGACGCACAAAAAAGCAGCCGTTATCGGCGGCGGATTGCTTGGGCTAGAGGCAGCCAGGGGGCTGCTTAATTTGGGGATGGACGTTACAGTTATTCATCTCAATGGATATATTATGGACCGACAGCTGGATGAGGCAGCTTCCCTTATGTTACGGCGCGAGCTGGAGGAACAGGGAATGACTTTTCTGGTCAATAAGCGGACGGCGGCTATCACCGGGCGTCGTCGCGTGGAAGGGCTGAAGTTTGCTGATGGAAGCGAACTGGAAGCGGATTTGATCGTTATGGCGGTAGGTATCAAACCAGATATTGAACTGGCGGTTTCGGCGGGAATTCCCGTAAACCGTGGCATCATCGTAAATGATAACATGGAAACGAACATTCCTGGCATATACGCCGTTGGAGAATGTGCAGAACACCGGGGAATCACTTACGGTCTGGTTGCCCCATTATATGAGCAGGGGGGTGTCCTTGCTCAGCGACTCGCGGGAATGGAGACTCCCGGCTACAGTGGTTCCGTTACTTCGACAAGGTTGAAGGTATCGGGCGTCGATGTGTTTTCAGCAGGCAATTACAAGGATGAGCCAGAAACGCGATCTCTGCGGTATCAGGATGATATTGGTGGCGTCTACAAAAAAATCGTCATCAAGGAAGAAAAACTGACCGGAGCCGTCCTGTTTGGGGATACATCTGATGGAGCCATGTTGTTTTCTTTGATCAAAAGTGGTGATTCGGTGGTTGGTCGAGAGAAAGAGTTGTTACTTGGTTTTAACCCTGGCCAACCAGAAGGTAGTGGCACCATGATGCTGGAGCAGATGCCTGAGGATGAAATTGTATGCGGATGTAATGGTGTATCCAAGGGTGACATTGGAGAGGCGGTTGCGGCAGGCTGCAGGAGTCTTGGGGAGATTAAGGCCTGTACGAAGGCATCGGCATCATGCGGCGGCTGTAAGCCAATAGTGGAGGGGCTCTTACAGCTGTACGCAGGTGCAGAAACCGGAGAACCGATTAAAGAAGGGATATGTCGTTGTACAACGCTTGATCGGGAAGCGATTATTGATGGTATCCGGGAAATGGGGCTGAAGAGCGTCAAAGAAGTGATGAACGTGCTGGGCTGGAACGAACCTGAAGGGTGTACCAAATGTCGGCCGGCCCTCAACTATTATCTAGGTCTGCTGTGGCCACTGGATTATGAGGATGAGAAGGAATCCAGATTCACGAATGAAAGGTACCATGCCAATATCCAGAAGGATGGTACCTACTCTGTGGTGCCCCGAATTTATGGAGGAGTTACTTCACCTGCCGACCTGAAGAAGATTGCCGCTGTCGCGGAGAAATACAACGTGCCTTTGGTTAAATTTACGGGTGGCCAACGTCTCGACTTGCTTGGTGTGAAAAAGGAAGATCTACCGGGAATCTGGTCTGAATTGGATATGCCGTCAGGGTATGCATATGGAAAGACATTGCGAACGGTCAAGACGTGCGTTGGAAACACCTTTTGTCGCTTTGGCACACAGGATGCTATGGGTATGGGCATCCGGTTGGAAAAGGCATTCGAGCGTCTGAATGCACCATCCAAAGTCAAACTGGCTGTGTCGGGCTGTCCGCGTAACTGCGCAGAAGCGACGATTAAGGATTTGGGCGTTGTCGCTATTGATGGTGGCTGGGGGATCTACATTGGAGGTAATGGCGGTATTAAGGTGCGGGCAGCAGAACTGCTGTGTACTGTAAAAACCGAGGATGAAGTGATGGAATGGACTGGTGCCTATTTACAGTATTACCGTGAGCAGGCGAATTGGAACGAGCGAACAGCTCATTGGGTAGAACGGGTAGGCGTAGACTCGATCAAACAGGTACTAGCAAATGCGGAGATGAGGCAGCAACTGGTAAGCAGAATTGAGGAGACGTTAAGCACAACGACGGATCCGTGGCACGAAATCATTCATAACGAAGAGCTGCGCAAAAATTTTGTGCAGCTGCCAGAGCTTAAGGCAGTAATGGAATAGGGGGCTGACCAAATGGAGAGCAATACGATAACCAGCAGAATCAGGATTGCAGATCTGAACGAAATTGACCAACGTGGAGCAAGAACAGTTCGCATTCTAAATACAGAGATAGCCGTATTCCGCCTTAGTGACGGCAGCGTGCGTGCGCTTGAGAACCGTTGTCCGCACAAAGGGGGACGGTTATCTGAAGGAATGATCTGTGGATCGGTAGTCCATTGTCCGCTCCATGACTGGAAAGTCGACCTATCCACCGGCCAGGTGCGAGATCCGGATACTGGATGTGTGACCACTTACCCGACGGAGATTGATAGTGAGAATGGAGCTGTTTTTATTATAATCTAGAGGCTTTGAGTTTATTGTGCTTGGGGTGCTGGGCTTAGTTGTTCTTCTATATAATAGAAGAGATATGTATTGCCCAACGATTCTCTAGAATTCAATCTTACTGAATAAAGAGATATTACAGCTTAATTGTAGTGGTAGAGTATATAAAAAAGTCAACCTTATTTCAGGTTGGCTTTTTTGTGCTCAAATCTTAAACAATGACCTGTTTCTCTTTTTAGCAAAATTCGCTGTATCTCCAAATAAACAAAAAAAGCCTTGAATATCAAGGCTTTAGGCGTATAGGACGGATGGGGATCGAACCCATGACCCTTACCCTGTCAAGATAATGCTCTCCCGCTGAGCTACCGTCCTGTAGTTACTAGATAATATCATGTATTAACCATATATGTAAAGTGAAAAAATACAAATCAGCCTGTACTTCATAACCATTTATATATATAATTCAAATTTAGCGAGTTTACATTTGAAATTAGGGATGGAGGAACAGATGATGGCCGCAGAAATTATAACTGTAACAACAGAAGAGCAACTGCAGAAGGCAATATTAATCCGGACCAAAGTGTTTGTCGAAGAGCAAAAGGTTCCTCTAGATCTTGAAATTGATCATTATGACAAGCTGGGAGATACCGCCCATCATTTACTAATTTGTGAACATGGGGAAATGGTGGCTACTGGTCGGTTGACATATTATGATGAGGATACAGCTAAAATGCAACGTATTGCCGTTCTCAAGGAGCATCGTGCAGCAGGTTATGGACGCGTATTACTGCTAGCACTGGAGGAACGTGCACGTGAACTGGGGCTGAGAT
This sequence comes from Paenibacillus polymyxa M1, assembly GCF_000237325.1. Classification (NCBI taxonomy): domain Bacteria; kingdom Bacillati; phylum Bacillota; class Bacilli; order Caryophanales; family Paenibacillaceae; genus Paenibacillus; species Paenibacillus polymyxa. Next base: position 3,667,271 of record NC_017542.1, on the reverse strand, counting down.
ACTCGTTGCTAGATGCTCAATGTCAAGCTGAGAAGTTTTACGAAAAGCTAGGCTATGAAACGATCTCTGATGAACCTTTTGACGATGCGGGAATACCGCACGTACGTATGCGTAAAAAGTTGTAATTGAGGCACGGGGTGTATACAAAGCTGTACAATGCACATGCTAGTAAAAGTTCCTCCACTATACTATGGATAAGGAGCGATGCAGCATGGCGAATACAGAACGAGAACAAATTACGGCAGTACGTAAAAACGGGGATGGCGATCTTACGTCATTTCAGACATCTACTGGACGGATTTTGGATTATAGCCAAGCGTTGAACGAGATTGAAGCAGGCTCCATTGCAGGCGTCAACGTGTTCAAGGCCAAGGATGGAAGCAAACGAATTCGAGGAGATGCCGATGGAGATCCTTCTAATAACCTGGATCAACTGCCGTTGTTCTGACCTTGACTCGCAACATTAACGTCCAAGCTTATCATTGTATACAAAAAATATGCAGCAAGCCGCCCGGCTATCCTTTGTAGGAAAGCCAGGCGGCTTTTTGTTAATTATTTAAGCTCTCATTAGCTCGGCTACTCTGCACGTTCCAAATCTGCTAGCGGATAAACTCGCTGCTGCTCCAGAAAGGACATAATCCCTGCCTTATCTCTAAATTGTTCCATATCATCACTATAGTGCATCAGATGAATTTGCTCTTGCAGAGGTGTTGGCAAGCTTAGCAGCTCATCTAACGTTGTATGTACTTCTCCAGCGCCTTGTAACTGAACCTCATGTAAAATGCTCCGGCATCCCCGTTCATGCACCAGATGATGAAGTAAATCGGGATCAAAAACCATGTCCGCACTATAAAAAAGACGATCATTTATGAACAAAGAGTAACTGTGTTTACCAGGAATATGCTGTGTAGGGATCAGCTCTACCTGGATACCGGGTACTAATGTGGTGGATACGCCAGGCGTTATGACATTTACCTCAAATACATCCTCAAGCTTGTCAATCATACCTTGCTGGGACATGCCGCCCTTGAGCGTATGCTCCCATAAAGGGTGGATTAATGGTTCGGCGATATAAAGTAGAGGTTTGCGACGATGGAGGATATTCATTTGAAAACCAAATTCCTCTAAGCCTCCGACATGATCTGCGTGAATATGTGTGATTAAAATAGCGTCAATATCAGGCAAAGGGACACCCATCTGGTGTAATGCCAGCGATGCGGTTGTACCGCAATCGATCAGCAGCTTGCCTTCCCCGCTATCCAGCAGTGCGTTATTGTTGTAATAATGCTTGGCAAAGGCGCTGCCTGTACCAAGCATTTGTATCGTTAGGCCCATTATGGATTCACCCTCCAGACGATGTGTTATAAGACATTCTACAATCGTATTTTAACATCTAGGCTGCGAGAACTAAAGATTTGGCTCCTCATGTAAAAACTTTGGACAATTTGTGAAACACAGCGCAACTTGTGCGGCTGAGCTAGGTATAAATGTACGACAGATGGTTTTTAACAGATAATGATGGAGGGATATGTAGTATGAAATGGAGAAAAGTGATGGCCCTAGTGATGGCCTTTTCAATAATGGGAGGGACCGTCATTTCGGCGGAGTCCGCCAAGGACCAAGTGCAGTTGATTATTAACGGAGAAGTGTCAAAAGATGGCGCAGTTGTCATTGATGGGAAAACTTATGTGCCTATCCGTGATTTTAATGGGCTTGTAAATTTTGATCCCTCTGGTGGAAAAGTTGTTTTCGACCAGCCGAACGTGCATATGTTCCTGTTCAAGGGGGATACTGTGTTTGGTAACGTGAATAAAGGTAACAAAGTGAAGTTTAATGTTTTCAGTCAAATTGACACCCTGAAAACAGATATTTCCGGAGTGAAAGTAGCAATTACCGACCCTTCGGGCAATGTAAAGGATATTCAGTCCCAAGATATCAAAGGAGCGCAAAAGGATAACTTCTGGTTCCGTACAAACGACTTTACGTATGATTTCAAGACAGCAGGAAACTATCGGGTCGGTTTCTACATTAAAGAAAGTAAAGATGGCAGTTATACCCTCGTGTCCGAAAAAGTCATTACAGCGATAAATTAGGCATACCACAAATTGACCTGCACTCTTGATCATGTTACGATACGAGGGAAAATAAAACAATTTGAAGGTAGGTATTTCCATGAGTGATCACAAACATGAACACGGTGAAGCCTGCAACCACGATCATGACCACGAACATGAAGAAATGGTTCTTACGCTAACTGATGAAAATGGCAAAGATGTAGAAATGGTGCTGGTAGAGACCTTTGACGTAGAAGATCACGTGTATGCTCTTTTGCTTGAGCGAGGCAATCCCGAAGCGGATGGTATCATTCTTCGTATGGAAGAAGAAAACGAAGAAATGGTGCTTTACAATATTGAGGACGAAGATGAGTGGAAGCGTGTAGAAGCTGCATATAGCGAGCTTGTTGCCCAATACGAATAGGATTGGATACAGTAGCTGTTCTTGCTCATCACACAATAGAAAAGCCCCCAAATGGGGGCTTTTTTTGTTGACTATCAACATTTTTTGCAAGCAGGTGTTAACAGATCATGTTTAAGAAATAGCGTCAGTTTCAACGATAACCTTCACCTGATGTACCGTTCGATCCTCAGGTCCTTTAACAGGCAGGCCTACTTCCACATGATCTACAATATAATCAATATTGTCCTGCGAAATAACTTCTCCCGGCAATAGGATCGGGATGCCCGGTGGGTATACATAAATGAATTCTGCAATGATACGGCCAGCAGATTCCTTGAAGGGCACGATTTCTGTATCTCCGTAAAAAGCGTCTCTCGGAATGAGGGAGAGCTGCGGTATATCCGGTATCTTTACAACCAGCTCATGCTGCTGACCTGTGGAATAGTGCAGTGCAGCCAGCTCTCGCAAAGCTTTTAATAAAATGTCAATTTCCTCTTTGGTATCACCAGGGGTCACCAAACAGAGAATATTATACATATCGCTAAGCTCAACCTCGATATTGTAGTGATCTCTCAGCCAATTTTCCACATCATATCCGGTAAGGCCTAAATGGCGAATATGAACTGTAACTTTGGTCGGATCATAATCATAGGTAGCTTCTGTGCCAAGAATTTCGCTGCCAAAGCAATATAACCCTTCGATTTTGTTGACCTCTGCGCGGCAATATTCAGCTAATTCCAGAGCACGTTGTGCTATTTCATGGCCGTTAAGGGCCAGGTTGCGTCGGGATGTGTCCAACGAAGCCAGCAGGATATACGAAGTGGACGTCGTTGTCAGCATGCTGAAAATAGTTTGTACACGTTGCGGATTAACGAATCCGTTTTTTGTATTGACATTCAGTATCGAGCTTTGAGTCAAGGAACCACCCAGTTTGTGGACGCTTGTAGCTGACATGTCTGCCCCCGCCTCCATAGCGGACATCGGCAAATCAGCGTGAAAATGAATCAGTACTCCGTGAGCCTCATCGACCAGGACCGGCACATTATAGCTGTGAGCGAGATCTACAATTTCCTTCAAATCGGCGCACACACCGTAATATGTCGGGTTGATGACAAGGACGCCCTTGGCGTCAGGGTGACGTTCCAATGCCCGGCGTACGGACTTGGTTGTAACCCCGTGGTGAATACCGAGATTCTCATCACTGACCGGAGAAATGAATACCGGCTTCGCACCAGCGAAGATAATGGCAGACATTATGGATTTGTGTATATTTCGGGGTACAATAATTTTATCACCTGGCATGCAAATGGACATAATCATGGTGATAATGGCTCCGCTTGTCCCCTGTACACTGTAATAAGTATAATCAGCTCCGAAGGCTTCTGCTGCAAGCTTTTGAGCTTCTTCAATGACGCCTGATGGCTGATGCAGATCGTCCAATGGAGCGATGTTAATCATATCTATGGAAAAAGCATTATCCCCCATAAATTCGCGAAATTCCCGATCTGCGCCCACTCCCTTTTTATGACCTGGGATGTGAAATTGAACCGGGTTGCTCTGAGCATGCTTTTTCAAAGCAGTAAAAAGCGGGGTGTTGCTTTGATTCATTAGTGTTGTCACAACCTTTCATGCAGGATTTCGACAATCCTGTGCAATTGATAATAGAACAAAATTGAGTATAGCAGTTTGAAGTAGGAATGCAAGCGATTGAGGGCGCATTTATTTGCGAAAGAGCGGAGTAGGCGGAGAACCCCGAATGTATAGACAATAAACGAAGGCGGAGGATGTGGGATAAATGAAGCAAATAAGACGAAAAAAAGCTTCGCAGCGGCTGTGGACTCCTTTTTTCGCCAAATTATGGATACTGGTGTTTCTGGTCGAATTCATGAAGGGATCTCTTCTGGTATCCATCCTGCCGGTATATATGGGAGAAACGTTAGGGCTGTCGGCCGGAATTATCGGTTTAGCCTTTTCGCTTCAGTATTTTGGAGACAATGCATTCCGGGCACCGGCGGGCTGGATGGCTGAACGGCTCGGTTATCGTGGAACGATGTCAACCGCGTTGTTGTTTACCCTTGTAGCGATCATTATGCTAAGCACCCTGACAGAACCTGTGTGGCTCGTCATCGCGTGTCTGCTGCTAGGACTGGGGACATCTCCGCTCTGGCCTTGTGTGATGACTGGAACGACCGAAATGTCTGGTCCTAATAACAATAACGGTGCAGCGATGGGGACACTGGAAATTGCGTCCATGGGCGGAACGGGCTTCGGTCCACTCATTATGAATTTCGCCATATCCCATTACGGACACTCTTACGGTATGGTGTTCATGATTTTGATAGGATGCAGTATTGTATTACTGCTGGTTGCTCTTATGCTGCCTGGAACGAACAGGTCTGCTGGCAAAGACGACCTCGAACAGAGCGCTCTCATATCTTCTGGTGGGAACTCCAAGCAGAAGCGGCAAGTGTTGAGAGGTATCAAGGAGACGATCAACACGCTCAAAACAAAGCTTAATGTAAATCCGTTAATTTATCCTGCGCTGTTTTTGCAGTCCTTTGTCATCGGCTTGATCAGCCCTGTGCTAACGCTGTACGCGCGCACGGATCTCGGAATTTCACCGAACCTGTATAGCGTGCTTCTGATTGCCGGTGGTGGGGTGACTGTGCTGGCATTGATCCCTTGTGGCAAGCTGGTGGATCGCCTTGGAACCAAGTACTTTTTGCACATCGGTTTTTTGCTTGCCGGGACCACGCTATTTTTCTTTTCAACAGTACAGACCATTCCACTTGTGTTTGTATCTGTAGCCATTATTGGCTTGGGGTATGCGCTCATTTTGCCTGCATGGAACACGTTTCTTGCCCAACTGATTCCGGAAAGCGAGCGTGCAACAGTATGGGGCTTTTTTTTAACACTCCAAGGCTCTGGTATGGTTATTGGCCCGCTCGTTTCAGGAGTGCTATGGGACCGTGCTGGACACACAGCTCCCTTTATCATCAGTGGGATCGTGATGCTGCTCATGTTTGGCTGCCATCTGGCTTTGGCGCGCAATCCACGGAGAAAAACCGTTGTTAAGGCTTGAACGGTGCTCTTAGTAGCGATCAGGGACGCATTTATCTGAAGCTAGTCCTTTGGAAAAGACATCCGGTACAGTGGCAGTAAATGCTCAAAGGTGGAACGCACCGTCTGCAGTAACGCAGCTCCGTCACTGGCAAGAGGGTCATTACGATCAATACGGAGCCCACACATGACCTCGGCTTTTTTCACCTGCTGCAGCTTGTTAATGATGGTTTGAAACTCTTCCATGTCCATTTGCTGCTGTTCTGTACCTTTTGGATCCATATGATCCATGGACCAGTAGAAATGACCTGGTATGTTAGAGCGCACATCGCTCAGGTTGGCTTCAAGCGCCTGGGCAAACGTGATTTTATTCGGACTTTCATAAATGACTGCGAATATGACGAATATATGGGAAGCGAACATACCTACCTCAAAATGCGGCAACGCCTTATACCCGCGTTTATTTGCCGCCCAGGCTACCCATGTATCGATCGGGGGATTGACCTTGCGTCGTGCATGCTTGGCCACGTGAACGTGCATGGGTTCCCCGCATAAGTCCGTCAGGAAGGGGGCTAACTCCTCGCCAATCGCCTCCAACTTGGGCCGAACCTGCTGAATCAGCACCTCCATGCGAGGTTCCAAGCCTGGTATCTCAAAAACATCAAAGTCCTTTGCAGTAAATCCACTAAATGTCATTCCTATTCCTCCTGTAACTGGGTTGTATCATATCGTGTGGCATAATATGTCCGATTATAGCATAATGTCAGCGGGCTTGGCCGACTTTAGGCCGGGCTCGGTACAAGCATATAAGGCAAAAGTAGGATTGTGCGTTGTTACTCATAAAAATAGGTCAAATAACCAAGTACCCTTACATAAAATGAAGTATAAAATAGAGCAAGGGAAGATCAAGCGGGAAAGCCGCAGGCTTGCTGTAGCCGGACTTCTTGAATCGGACTTGAAAAAGGAGGGAATGCCGTGAACAAGGGCTGTGAGGTAGAATATTGCAATCTAGAGCTCCGGTTTAGCCGTCGGCATATCCATAATCTGATCAAGGATTTGATATCGGAAGGGTATTCGCTGTACTGGAGCGAGGATGAGTCGTATCTGGTTTTGTCGGTGAGAACCGGGCGCAAGCTGGTGAAGCTCCGTTTTCAACAATTGCGCACTGGACACTACAAGCTGGCTGGAGATTATGTAATCCGCGATGCCAAGCTGGCTGAGTGGTTGGAGAAGCTGATTGGAAGCACCCGAGGTCATGCCATTGTCAAAAGAGTCAAGGATCATCATATTTTGGTGGAAAATATTTTGTTCGGCGAGGTCATTCGTCTGGTCGAGGTTACTGGCTTTAAGCAGCGCGTTATTTATCAGAAGGGACCGGTGCTGTCCGCTCAGGAAATGGAGGATATGTATGCTTCCAATGAAGGGGAAACCCGGCTGCTGCTGCTTAAGATGGAAGTAGACGATGAATTGGAGAAGCTGTTCAAGGCGATGACGGAGAAAGATACGATTAAAATCGAGAATAGCCATAAACGCCTGCAAACGCTATCTCACCAACTGCTGATGATGGAAGCGTAGTACATCAGAACACCTCATGCAAAATGGGGTGTTTTGATCTGCGATTAGACAGGGGTTCACTTCTGACACTAAAAACGTTAAAATAGAAGTGCACGTGTTCCGATTCACATAAAGTGTAATGCGGTAAAGCGGCGATATAGAACACAAAATATGTTGCAAAGGATGAGGAACCAGATGGCAAAACAGCAAATTGGTGTGATCGGCCTGGCGGTAATGGGTAAAAACTTGGCCCTTAATATTGAGAGCAGAGGCTTCACCGTTTCGGTTTTTAACCGCTCTCCAGAAAAAACGCACGATCTTATCAAAGAAGCAGAAGGTAAAAAACTGACGGGTACTTTCTCCATTGAAGAATTTGTGAACTCACTGGAATCACCCCGTAAAATCCTGATCATGGTTCAAGCTGGTAAAGCTACAGATGCCACGATTGAACAGCTTGTGCCTCATCTGGACAAGGGCGACATTATTATAGACGGAGGCAATGCCTACTTCCCTGATACACAGCGCCGCAGCAAGGAGCTGGAGGAAAAAGGACTTCGCTTTATTGGTACAGGCGTATCCGGTGGTGAAGAAGGTGCCTTGAATGGTCCTGCCATTATGCCAGGTGGACAAGAAAGTGCCTACAAACTGGTAGAGCCGATTCTGACTGCAATCTCTGCTAAAGTGGACGGCGACCCATGCTGTACATATATCGGTCCCGACGGTGCTGGTCACTATGTAAAAATGGTGCATAACGGTATCGAGTACGGCGACATGCAATTGATTGGTGAAGCATATCACTTGCTGAAATCAGTTCTGAATGTGAGTGCAGAAGAGCTTCATGAAATCTTTACAGAATGGAATAAAGGTGAATTGGACAGTTACCTGATCGAAATTACAGCTGACATCTTCTCCCAGTATGATGCTGAAACAGGCAAGCCTATGGTAGATGTGATCTTGGACGCTGCAGGTCAAAAAGGGACTGGTAAATGGACAAGCCAAAGCGCGCTGGATCTGGGTGTGCCATTGTCCATGATTACTGAGTCCGTATTCTCCCGTTTCTTGTCTGCTATGAAAGACGAGCGTATTGCGGCAAGCAAAGTGCTGAGCGGTCCTAAAGCTGAATCCTTCAGCGGCGACAAAAAAGAATTTATCGAAAGCGTACGTAAAGCACTGTTCGCAAGTAAAATTGTGTCTTATGCTCAAGGTTTCGCTCAAATGCGTGCAGCTTCCGATGAGTATGATTGGGATTTGAAATACGGAAAAATTGCAATGATCTTCCGCGGTGGTTGCATTATCCGTTCGCAATTCCTGCAAAACATCAAGGATGCGTATGACCGTGATCCTGCTCTGAAAAACCTGTTGCTGGACTCTTATTTCAAAAATGTAGTAGAAACGTATCAAGATGCATGGCGTCAAGTGATTTCCGTGGCTGTATCTCAAGGTATTCCAGTGCCTGGCTTCTCCAGCGCGCTTGCTTACTATGACAGCTATCGCACTGAGCGTTTGCCAGCAAACCTGCTGCAAGCGCAACGTGACTACTTTGGTGCACATACGTTTAAGCGTGTAGACAAAGAAGGCGTATTCCATCATCAATGGTTCTAATGAACTGACGAATATGTAAGGATGCAGTATGTAACACAACGGAAGCTTTTTTGCCCTTGGGGTAGAAGAAGCTTCCGTTTTTTAATTTGGTATTTTAGATACGATTTTGGATGCGGTAAAGGATTGTGTAATCTTTTGACGCTGTGGTATGATAGAAGCATAATATTTTAATGCTTTACCGCGTCTAAGCCTGAGCCTAAATAAAAGAGACGGAAAGTTTCCGTCTCTTTTATAGACTAGCTGTTTTACTGCTCCTGTGACCATTGCAGCATGCCACCAGTCATGTTGGTGCATCCCTCGTAACCTAGCTGCTGCAAATATTCGCAGGCACGTTCACTGCGATAACCGCTCCGGCAAATGAAGATAATTTCACCGGTGCGTTCAATTTCCTCAAGGCGGCCCGGAATCTGTCCGAGCGGAATGTGCTTGGCACCTTCAATCATACCTTCCGCTACTTCTTCTGCCTCACGGACGTCAATCAATTGCAATTGTTCTCCTGCTTGCAGGCGTGCGCGAAGCTCAGAAGGTTCAATCAGAGCGATTTGCGTCATGGCTGGACCTCTTTTCTAATGTAAATGGGTATTACTTGTATTGTTGGCGTGTGAGAAACATCACACTCTCTATGTATGATAGCGAAGCGATCTCTAAGCTGTCAATTAGCCTAAATCTAAAAATCAAATAAAGATTAGTCAACCAGGTTGCTAAACCTCGATAGACCTAGATGAATATTCCTTATTTTTTAGGTGGAGAAATGAACGTTACAACTTGTATAATTAACGTAAACTAGGATGGTTTGAATCGAAAAGGAGCATGTATAATATGGATGTTATCGTTAGACCTACCCCTTCCTTGCAAGGAGAGATTGGGGCTTTGTCCTCCAAAAACTACACTACTCGTTATCTGCTTACGGCTGCACTAGCCGATGGACAAAGTACTATTTATTATCCAGCTCATAGTGAGGACAGTGACGCTATGCGTCGTTGTATCACCGATCTGGGAGCAGTGCTGGAAGAGGATGATGAAAAAATAGTGATTACAGGTTTTGGTAGCCATCCTCAAGCTGTGAAGGAACTGAACGTAGGCAATGCAGGAGCGGTGCTCCGTTTTTTGATGGGAATTGCGTCCCTATGTCCGGATGTTACATTTGTGAATACATATCCCGACTCATTGGGGAAAAGGCCCCATGACGATCTAATTGATGCATTGGGCCAACTAGGTGTTAAAGTAGATCATCGTGAAGGCAAGTTGCCAATACGTATTCAGGGTGGTCAGGCGAAGGGCGGTAAAATTGAGGTGTCCGGCTCGGTTAGCTCACAGTATTTAAGCGCTCTGTTGTTCCTTACACCTTTACTGGAGGAAGATAGTGAAATTGAAGTACTGCATGATTTGAAATCCAAAGTGGTCATTGGGCAGACTCTAGAGGTATTGCAAGAGGCTGGTATTACCATTCATGCAAGTGATGACTACATGTCTTTCCGCGTCCCGGGTCGGCAATCCTATCAGCCACGTACGTATACTGTACAGGGGGATTATCCAGGGAGTGCTGCGGTGCTGGCGGCGGCTGCAGTAACGAATTCCGATGTTACCATCCATCGTCTTAAAGAGCAGAGCAAACAGGGAGAACGCGCTATTGTAGATGTACTGCGTATGATGGAAGTACCACTGACACATGAGAACGATACCGTTGTTGTAAAGGGGAACGGCCGATTGAAGGCCATCGAGTTTGATGGTGATGCCGCGACAGATGCTGTACTTGCCATGGTAGCTGCGGCTGTATTTGCCGAAGGTACATCTCGTTTTTATAACGTGGAAAATTTACGGTATAAGGAATGTGACCGAATTACGGATTATTTGAATGAGTTGAGCAAGGCTGGGGCTCGGGTAGAAGAACGTCAAGCGGAAATCATTGTGCATGGTAGACCGGAGGGTGTCGAAGGTGGAGTGGAAATCAACGCGCATTATGATCACCGTGTCATTATGGCATTGACGGTTGTAGGTTTGCGCGCGCAGAAGCCGCTAGTGATCAAGGATGCGCATCATGTCGCCAAATCGTATCCACAGTATTTCGACCATCTGACGACGCTTGGTGCTTCCGTAGAATGGGTAAAATAAAGGTAAATTAAGATACAGACAGGAGGAGATAGAATGGCTTTTGAAAATCCATCCAGAGAAGAGATTAAGAATATTTTGGAACAAGTAGGCAATATTGCGGTTGTAGGTTTGTCTGATAAATCAGACCGCACCTCATACATGGTTTCTTATGCTATGCAAAAGCGGGGATACCGGATTATTCCGGTTAATCCTGCGGCCGCAGGGCAAACAATTCTTGGAGAGACTTGCTATGCCAGTCTTGCTGAAGTACCAGAGCCCGTTGAATTGGTTAATGTATTCCGTCGTAGCGAATACTGCGCAGAGGTTGCGCGTGAAGCCGCTGCTATTGGAGCTAAGATATTGTGGCTGCAACAAGGAATTATAAGCCAGGAAGCCGCTGACATTGCGCAGGAGCATGGAATGATGGTTATTATGGATCGTTGCATTAAGGTGGAGGATTCAGTGACCCAAGCTGTTCGTAAAGGATAATCACACCTCTGACCCATGCTATATGCACATGAAGAAAACCTTCTTCCCTTGTTTCATAGGGTTGAAGGTTTTTGGTGTGAAATCAGAATCATGATACAGTATATTATACTTTCAGGAATCCATATAATGTATATATGCTTGGAATGTGATGTGGTCTAGTTAAATTCATAGGGTTATCGTTGAGTAATAAGTTATATGACCTGTAAAAGCGTAAATAAATATTTTTGGCTGACGGAACCATGGCTTTGACAAAAGTATTTATTCGGCTTACCATCAGGGATAGAAGGGAGAGGAATGCCATGAATTGGCTCGGATCCTTACAACAGCTTGGTCGTGCTGTCATGCTCCCGACGATGGTGCTACCGGCAGCTGCAATATTGCTAAGTCTCGGCAGCCTTCCTTGGGCCACGTGGGGATTTCCTATGGTGTCCGATATGGCAAATGCGGCGGGACACGGGATTTTTTATTTTTTGCCGTATTTGTTTGCGGTTGGTGTTGCACTGGGTATGTCGAATCAAGCAGGTCAGGCGGGACTTGCTGCATTGGCTGGTATGGCTATATATGATCAGGTCACATTGAGATTTGGAAACGGACTCATTCAGCCAGCGACGCTCATTGGTATCATTTTGGGGATCATTTCAGGGTTGGCTTATAATCGCTTCAAAAGCATTAAGTTGCCTGAAGTGCTTCAGTTTTTTGGGGGAACCCGATTTGTTCTGCTGCTTATTGGTCTGTTCTCTGCTGTATTTGCAGGGCTCATGTTGATTATTGCTCCGCTGATTCAACGAGGACTGGAATTTATTGTAGGCCTGGAATCGAGCTTGGGCGGTTTTGGACTGCTTATTTACGGCATTCTATACCGGCTGTTGGCCGCTTTTGGTCTTCACCATCTGCTTAACAATATATTTTGGTTTCAACTGGGTACATACAAAACTCCGTCTGGCAACGTTGTGCAGGGGGATCTACCCCGGTTTTTTGCTGGCGATCCGACAGCGGGCTATTTCATGTCTGGGTTGTTTCCCATTATGATGTTTGCGATCCCTGCGATTGCTTTAGCGATCATTCAGGAAGCTCGTGAAGATTTGAAGCCAAAGGTGCAAAAAACGTTTCTCACAGCTGCATTGGTCTGCTTTTTTACCGGTGTGTCAGAACAGATTGAATTTGCCTTTTTGTTTGCTGCTCCTTATTTGTTCCTCGTTCATGCGGTTATGTCCGGTCTGGCCATGTGGCTTACCTTTGAGCTGGACATTCATCATGGCTTTTCATATTCGGCGGGTTTTATAGATTATGTCCTTAATTTCCATCTATCACATAACGCCTGGTTGTTAATTCCAGTCGGAGTGGCATACGGGCTTGTGTATTATGTACTGTTTCGATGGGCAATCCGTCGCTTCCGGATTCCAACTCCTGGACGTGAGGAAGGCTCGGTTCTGGAGGATTGGGCCGGTAATATTCCATACAGTGCTCCACTTATTTTGGAAGCACTCGGTGGGAAGGAGAACATTGTGCAGGTAGAAGCCTGCATCACCCGTTTACGGCTGACTGTCCATAATGACAGGCTGATTGATACCGGAGCGATGAAGGCATTGGGATCGGCCGGGCTTATTAATCTGGGCGGGGGGAATTTACAAGTCGTATTTGGAACCTATTCAGAACTGATTCGTGAGGAAATTGCAAAGCTGATGGAGCGTGATCTCCCTCAAATTTTGTTCAATGCTCCTGTACATGGAAAAATGCTACCGATTCATGAAGTGCCTGACAAAATTTTTGCAACGAAGCTGGTTGGGGACGGTGTTGCTTTTGTTCCTGAACGCGGTGAACTTGTGTCTCCGGTGTATGGTACTGTGATGCACTTGTATCCGACCATGCACGCTTTAGGCATCTCCACACGAGAAGGACTTGAGGTTCTGCTTCACATCGGGATTGATACTTCACAGCTAAAAGGGAATTTTACTGCTATGGTAGAAGCAGGCGATACGGTGGAACCGGGGCAATTGCTGATCAAATTTGATTTGCAGGCGCTACGAGAGCAAGCTCCATCGCTGGTGACTCCTATGGTCATCACGAATCCGGATCGCGTCAAGTCGTGGAGCTTTGCTCCGTTTAAAACAGTGAAAAAAGGTCAGGCCTCGGTAATGTCCGTTGTGCTGCATGACAGGAATGTTGGAGGGGTAGAAACATGATAGAAGGCATCGGCGCCGCAGCAGGTGTGGCCATCGGGAAGGCATTTGTCCTGCCGAGCTGGGAATGGGATTTACCTGATCAAAAAATGGATACGGTAGATCTAGCGAAGGAATTTGAACGTTTGTATGAAGGGATACGTACATCCAAAAGTGAAATCCAGTTTATTAAGGATGAGTTCCGAGAGATGGTGGGAGCGGAGGAATCCAGCATTTTTGATGCTCATCTAGCGATATTGGAAGATCCGGAGTTCATGAATGAAATTAGCGGCATTATTCAGCGTCAGTATAAGGCGGCCGAGGTGGCTGTGAAGGAAGCTATTGATCATTTTGTGACAATGTTTGATTTGCTGGATGATGAATATATGAAGGAGCGGGCAATCGACATCAAGGATGTGGGGAACCGACTGCTCAAGCATTTGCTGGGCGCACCGGAAGTGACTCTACCCAAGGACACTCAGCCCTATATCCTGGTAGCCAAAGAGCTCTCACCATCCCAATCGGCACACTTGAATCCCAGCTATGTGTTAGGGATTGTGACTATGAATGGTGGTAAAACATCACATTCCGCGATTATGGCCCGTGCGCTTGGTATTCCACTCGTTTCTGGATTGGAGAGCAATATGAATTTGCCTGTTCAAACCGGAGATATGATGGTTGTGGACGGAGACCTGGGTAGGGTGTATGTGAATCCGGAAAAATCTGTAACAGACCACTATATCATTTTGCGTGACGAGCAGCGACGAAGAAAAGAGCAGCTTCAGGTACTCGCTTCAGTAGAAGCTGTGACCAAGGATGGAACCACGCTGAAGCTGGCAGCCAATATTAGCTCCGTTAAAGAGCTGGAGGCCGCTTTGAAGCATGGAGCTCAAGGTGTGGGGCTGTTCCGCACGGAATTTTTATATATGGATCGTAAATCTGCTCCTAATGAAGAGGAGCAGTATCAAGTATATCGACTAATAGCGGAAAAGGCAGGCAATCACTCCGTAGTCATCCGTACATTGGATATCGGCGGCGATAAGCCGTTGGATTATCTTGAGCTCCCAGAGGAAGAAAATCCTTTTCTAGGTTATCGTGCTATACGGATTAGTCTGGATTGGAAGGAAATGTTTAAAACTCAGTTGACTGCAATTTTGCGAGCCAGTGCAATGGGGAATATCAAGGTCATGTATCCGATGATCTCATCCGTGGAGGAAGTCCGTCAGGCAGATGCTCTTTTGAAAGAAGCTATGGCGGATTTGGATGCAAGAGGACTTGCCTATAATCCTAAAATTCAGCGAGGGATTATGATTGAGGTTCCGGCTGCAGCGATGATCGCGGATCTATTAGCAGCTGAAACCGACTTTTTTAGTATCGGAACGAATGATCTAGTTCAGTATGTGCTGGCTGTAGACCGTATGAATGAGCAGATTGCGCATATGTACCATCCATACCACCCCGCTGTACTTCGAATGCTGCGCATGACTGCACAAGCGGCACATCATGCCGGAATTGATGTGAGTGTCTGCGGTGAGATGGCTGGAGATGAACGATCCGTTCCACTTTGGCTGGAACTGGGAATACATCAGCTCAGTATGTCCCCCCAATCTTTGTTGCGGGTCAAGCATCGTGTGCTGAATACGACTGCATCTGAAGCAATGGCAATCGCTCGTGCTTGCTTTGGCATGTCCACTGGTGCAGCGATCGAAGACAAGCTGACTGCAGCTAATATCAGCTGTACCCCGGCCGGACCCGGGCGGCCGTAATATTTTAATATCCGCAATGCTTAGCTTGGCTCGTACAAAAAAGCACCTTCAAAACCATGAATAAAGTGGTTTTGAAGGTGCTTTTTCGATATAGCCATAGATAAGGTTACTCAAGTCCTGAATGTGCGGACTACATATCTTATTTCCGAGCGCTATTAGCTAATACATCGCAGAACGCTTTTCCGTAAGGTGGAAGATCGGGCGGTCGACGAGCGGATACAATGTGTCCGTCTGTCACAACAGCTTCATCCTTCCAGATTGCTCCTGCATTTTCCATATCATCACGGATACCTGGCGTGGAGGTGACTGTAACACCATCCAATATTTTAGCAGAAATCAGTACCCAGCCTGCATGACAGATTTGTCCGATGGGTTTATGTGCGGCATGAAACTCCTGTACAAGTTGAATAACCTTGGGGTAGCGGCGCAGTTTATCGGGCGCCCAACCACCAGGGACAAGAATACCGTCATAATCGCTACTATTGAGTTCTTCAAAGGCATATTCTGCTTCAGCAGGTACGCCGTATTTTCCAATATATTTTTTCCCCTTTTCAGCACCGGCTAAATGTACCTCTGCGCCTTCTTCACGAACACGATACACCGGGTACCATAATTCCAGATCCTCGAATTCCTCATCTACGAGGGCAATGACCTTTTTTCCGGTAAGTCTTGACATCTAACCATCCTTTCATGGGTCACATATGACACCTTTGTTTTGTAATCTGTACTTTTACATCTTAAGAAAAAGTAAGCCCGAAGTCCATTCCTTCGCAGATTCTCAGGTTAGGAGTCGCTCTTTTACAACAATCGCCGTCATTTTTTGACCCTCTAATGCCTTGGTAATTTGTTCATTGCTGCAATCTGTGGAAGGATTTGAGACCCCAAAGTCGAAATAAAAAAAGGTATGATAGATTTTATAGAGTTAACAAATATTTTATAGACTAGTAGATAGATATATCTGGATGCTGAAGAGATCCTTATATAGTTTGATCCTATGTAATGAGGTGGTAATAGTGCAAAAGCAATGCCAATGCGGTGAACCGATGGGACTGGAATTGCGAAAGGTAATATATGCGAGTAAGGTTGAAATTTTGCATGTTCCTGTATTTTCATGCCCGTCATGCTTTTCCAGTGAGGTTCTGCAACATGTGACGAAGGACATTAAGGAACTTCTACAAAGTCTAGGGAGCAAACCTGCGCCCCGGCGAATATCTTTTGCTCGCAACAATGAACTGGCAGAAATTATTCGCAAGCTTGTACTGGAGGAAGCGGACAATCCCAATGTTGATTGGCAATCTGCTTTGGAGGAGCGAATGGAGCTTCGAATTAATCTCTTGCTGGATCTTTATCGCTATGCGAGAAGCCTAGGAGATGAAGACTGGATGAATGATGTAGAGAAAAGATTGGTTCAATTATCCGGTTTTACCAGTAAATCGGTGTTCACGAATACGAAAAACTAAAAAATATGAAAATTTTCATGGTCACCATTGGATTTTACATGTTCTTTTTGTTACGATGAGAATAGGCCATACGACAAGACACAGAAAGGAATGTATATCCAATGGCGACGATGACGAAAATGACTACTATTCAACAATTAAATACGGCTCTGGAAGCGTCATCAGACAAACCGTTACTCCTCTTTAAGCACAGCACACGTTGTCCGATAAGTGCAGGCGCATACCAGGAAGTGGAGTCTTATTTGGAAGGTGCTCCCGACGAAAATATTGAATACGGTATCATTTATGTAGTAGAAGATCGGCCGGTGTCCAATGCGGCTTCGGACAAGCTTCAGGTGAAACATGAATCGCCGCAAGCCATTTTAGTCAAGGACGGGGAGGCTGTCTGGCATACATCCCATTCGAATATTACAGCCCGTGCGCTCCACGATCATCTCACATAGATAGAATGAGTGCTGTCGTTGCATAAAGTAGTATTTTGTCGTATCATGGTTCTAATTAGTTGATCTAGGATTCGGTTGAAAATTTATTGGCAATGGAGAGAAGGAATGTGACGGTAACGATCTATGATGTAGCTCGCGAAGCTGGGGTCTCAATGGCGACAGTGTCCCGCGTAGTTAACAATAATCCTAATGTAAAACCTCAAACTCGCAAGAAGGTGTACGAAGCGATTGAACAATTGGGATATCGCCCAAATGCGGTAGCTAGAGGTCTGGCTAGCAAGAAGACAACGACTGTTGGCGTTGTTATTCCGGATATATCGAACTCAATTTTTGCAGAAATTGCGCGCGGTATTGAGGATATTGCAAATATGTATCACTATAACATCATTTTATGTAATGCCGACAAACGGAAAGAAAAAGAGATCCGTGTTATCAATACGTTACTTGAAAAGCAAGTCGACGGGCTTCTGTTCATGGGCGGCACAGTAACGGACGAGCATATTCAAGCGTTCCACACAGCTGCTGTCCCTATTGTTCTATGTGCAACGAGTGATGAAAAAGGTAGCTATCCTTCGGTCGATATTGACCATGAAGCCGCTGCTTTCGATGCGGTTAACACATTGATCCGCCATGGACACCGTCAAATCGCAATGATCAGTGGTACGCTTCAAGACCCTGCAAATGGTTATGCACGTTTCCAAGGTTACAAGAGAGCATTGGAAACAGCCGGAATTGATTATCAGGAAGATCTCGTGCGAATCGGGAATTACCGCTATGAATCCGGTGTTGAAGCCATGAAATACTTCCTCGGTCTGAAGAAGAAACCAAGTGCTATTTTTGCCGCTACAGATGAAATGGCAATTGGTGCGATTCATAGCATTCAGGATGAGGGATTGAAAGTACCTGATGATTTTTCGGTCATCAGTGTTGACAATATTCGCATGGCCTCCATGGTTCGTCCTCAGCTGACAACCGTCGCACAACCGATGTACGATTTGGGTGCGGTGGCAATGCGTTTGCTAACCAAGCTGATGAAGAAGGAAAACGTGGAGAACTCTCGCGTTATTTTGCCGCACGAAACTATTTTACGGTTATCAGTTAATTATTTAGACTAGCGGCAGTGCTGAATAGGATATACCTTCGATGAAAGCTCCTTTGACGGAGCTTTTTTCGTAGATACATATTCTCTTGTGAAATCATCATCAAACTAAGAAACGAGGGATGCGTAATGAGCCGACTTTATGGATTAATGGGTGCTATGGATGAAGAAATTGAATTGCTGCTCTCGGCGATGACGGAAGCAAGTAAGACGACCAAGGCGGGAATCACATACACTACAGGAATGATTCACGGGCAAAGGGTGGTTGTCTGCAAGTCCGGTGTGGGCAAAGTCAATGCTGCGGTAACAACACAAATCCTGATTGATCATTTTGGCGTAGAACAAATTATATTCACGGGAGTGGCAGGGGCGGTACACCCGGATTTAAACATTGGGGATATTGTCATTTCATCAACATGTATGCAACATGACATGGATGTAACGCCTTTGGGTTATGCCAGAGGGGTCATTCCTTATCAGGACACCTCAGAGTTCGCGGCCGATCCCGAACTTGTCCGTCTGGCTGAACAAGCCTGCAAATCGTTTGGAGATCGATATATTGTCGGAAAAGTACTTTCCGGCGATCAATTTGTCGCAAGCCGTGAGATAGTAACAGCATTGCATCAAGAAATGGACGGTGCTTGTACCGAGATGGAAGGCGCCGCAGTGGCTCAGACAGCTCATATGAATGCTGTGCCTTATGTTGTCCTACGATCTATGTCAGATAAGGCTGATGGATCGGCTCACGTGAATTATGCTGAGTTTACAGTGGAAGCTTCACATCGTTCACACCGTATTGTGGAGTTCATGCTCAAGCATTTGGATTAAGGGTGTAATTTTTTTAATACATGAATCTTCGGACAAACCGGATGCGGTCAAACTGTTCTCGTGATTCGAGGGGCACATCATCTCCCATTCGTACCATCAGACAGTTCGCAGGATGTGAGCATATTTCAGGATCATCCGTGGCGTACCATACCATATTTACGGTTTTCATCAGGCGTTCCATCATGCGGCGGTATTCCCATACGGAAAGACCGCTGCCTTTTAAATCCCAGTGCCAGTAATATTCGGTTGTAAAAATAATATAGGATTCGAGCTGTCCGTCTTCAAAGGCAATCCGAATCATTCGGCTACCTAGGCCCAGTCCGCGATAGTCATCGGCTACCTCGACAGCTCCGAGTTCCAGTAAATCCTTCATGCCAGCTTCCGACCAGCGTTCCATCTCATCAGGATAGTGAAAAGTAACGTATCCCAGAAGGGTTTCTCCGTCATGGGCAATGATAATTCTGCCTTCTGGCAGTTCTGAAATTTCCACCAGCGCCTCGAATTGCTCCTTTGGTTTACGAAAGGCGTCCAATTGCGTATGCATTTGAAATGAACGCAATCGATCAGCGGATATCGGTCCTTCTACATAGATGGTTTGTCCGTTGTGATCCAGCGTGTCCAAGTGGTACAATTTTAAATGCTGCATGGGTGCGACCTCCTTGTTTGCCATCAGTAGCTCTTCATATCCCCTACTTATAACAAAAAAACAAATAAATGAAAAGGATGGTCGTCACATCCTTACCTATGATATACTGATTTAGACACGAATTGTTCACAATTAAGTGCTTTAAATCAAACCACAAATCAAAAGAAATCATTTGCACTATTAATTTTGTAAGCGCTATTTTGTTCTGTGTAATTCTCATTATTCTATTGTGAGGAGGCTGAACGCATGAAGATTGAAGAACTCCAGGCTGTAGTTCCCACATCCAACATGGGCTCTTATGAACAAGCTTACAACAACTTTCAGTGGGAAGATGTAGAACGTCATTTTACGTGGTATGAAACAGGCAAAGTGAATATGGCACATGAAGCGATTGATCGACATGTAGAGGAAGGACGGGGGGAGAAAGCAGCACTTTTGTATTGTGATGCAAACCGTCATGAAACCTACACTTTTTCTCAGCTTCGTGCCAGCTCGAACAGGTTCGGAAATGTGCTGCGCAAATACGGTATTGGTAAAGGGGAACGGGTGTTTATATTCATGCCGCGTTCACCTGAACTGGTCATTAGTATGCTTGGGGTTTTAAAGGTAGGCGCTGTTGTCGGCCCACTGTTTGAGGCGTTTATGGAAACGGCGATTAAAGATCGCTTGGAGGATAGCGGGGCGGTGGCATTAGTAACCACACCTGCGCTTCTTTCACGGGTAAAACGTGAGGAGCTTCCTGAGTTGCGTCATATTTTTGTGGTCGGTGATATGGACGAACGGGAGCAGGGAATTATTGATTTCGAAACGGAAATGCTCACATCCTCAGAAGAGCTTGAGCCCGAATGGCTGAGTCGTGAAGATGGATTAATTATTCACTATACATCAGGCTCAACGGGCAAGCCCAAAGGCGTGTATCATGTACAAAATGCAATGATTCAGCATTACTATACGGGTAAAACGGTGCTGGATCTGCGGGAAGATGATGTATATTGGTGTACTGCGGATCCTGGCTGGGTTACGGGAACGTCATATGGCATTTTTGCTCCTTGGCTAAATGGAGCAACAAATGTCATCCGTGGAGGCCGTTTCAGCCCAGAGGACTGGTACCGTACGATTGAACGTCACGAAGTGACGATTTGGTATAGTGCTCCTACGGCGTTTCGGATGTTGATGAGCGCAGGGGAGCAGGTAGTTTCCAACTATGATCTCAGCAGCTTGCGGCATGTATTATCCGTTGGGGAGCCACTGAATCCCGAGGTAGTGAGATGGGGCTGGCAAGTATACACACAGCGTATTCATGATACTTGGTGGATGACGGAAACAGGAGGCCAGTTGATCTGTAATTACCCAGAGCTGCCGATTAAACCAGGTTCGATGGGAAAGCCACTTCCAGGTATTCAAGCTGCTATTTTGGACGACAGAGGCCAGGTGTTGCCTCCTAATAGGATGGGACATTTGGCGATTCGTACACCATGGCCATCCATGATGAACCGTATATGGAACAACCCAAATAAGTTTCAGGAATATTTCCGCTTTCCCGGTTGGTATGTATCCGGTGATTCAGCTTACATGGATGAGGACGGATACTTCTGGTTTCAGGGAAGAATTGATGATGTTATCAACTCCTCCGGAGAGCGCATCGGTCCTTTTGAGGTGGAGAGCAAGCTTCTGGAGCATCCTGCTGTAGCGGAAGCTGGAGTCATTGGGAAACCAGATACTGTTCGAGGAGAGATCATTAAAGCATTTGTCGCCCTGCGTGATGGCTATACCGCGTCGGAAGCGTTACAACAGGACATTTACCGCTTCGTCAAGGAAGGGCTGTCTGCTCATGCTGCTCCGCGTGAAATTGAATTTAAGGAAAAGTTACCCAAAACCCGTTCCGGCAAAATTATGAGACGTGTGCTGAAAGCCTGGGAGCTTAACCTTCCTACAGGTGACCTGTCTACCATTGAGGATTGAATTGATGCATGTTTGCACTAAAAAGGGAGTCTCCATAGCCATTATAGCTATGAAGACTCCCTTTTTTATTAGGATGAACTCATTCATCTCACCCAAACTATTGCTTCTTGTTTTTGTCTTGAACTATGGACGAACGGCTCCAGAAGGAGCCGATTCCCCCATGGTATTCATGGAAGTAACACGGAACCAGCCTTTGGGCTTGCGGCCTGGTTTATACTCAAAGTTGGTGTTTGCGGTAGAGCCTATGTTTTTAAAAGGCTCCGCACCGCTTTCACTGTAATATACGTTATAGCCTGTTATAGCGTCCGCAGGCTTTCCTGCACTCCATTGGAGCACTACGGACGTGCCTGCCGCTTTAGCTTGGGGCTGTTCAGGAGCAGTAGGAACTTCTGTAGGCTGCGCACCTGTTTCATCTCCCTCGCCCGGAGCTTCTGGTGACTCAGAATCCGCAGGTGGTACTACAGGTGCTGTGTCTGCTTTGCTGCTTGGTCCAGACTCATGTCCTCCCACATCAACGGCGGTCACATAGTAACTTGCGCTGCTTCCACCAGGGCTGTCGGAGAATACCTTGGAGCCATCAGCCATGACAACCTTGCCAAGCCGCTCGAAGCTGCCTCCATCTGTAGAACGATATAGACGGTAACCTACAACATCACTGTTTCCGCTTGGGCTAAAGCTAATTATGGCCTTGCCGTCGCTATAGCTTACGCTGACGCTAGATGGAGCGTTAGGAGCTGCCCCATCGTCCCTGCGTGGATCAATCTGAGTAGGAGCTTCTTTATCTGCATCTTGAGGCAGATAGTAGGACAACGAATTATGCCGTCTCATCACTGTAAAGGCTTGCTGAAGCTCTTTAATCAATTCTGAGATTGGCTTTTCCCGTTTTCTAACGGTCCGTTCATACAACATATCATCTGGCGTACCATCACGTGGAATGTAATTTACACCCTGATAGGTAATATATTTCGCACGGGTAACGCCATTTTCACTGTTTTTGGGTAAATATTTACTGTTATAAATGTCTGAACCATAAGCGGATGCTGTCCGGCTTACAATACCGTCAGGTCTCTTGAAACTATCCGTTTGGAATAACTGAGAATCTTTAGCCGTTACTTCATTCATGATTAGAGCCCATAGACGACGAGCCCGCTCTTTTTGTGCTTTCGTTTCAAGCTTATTGACAGGTTGCTTGTATCCAACCCACACTCCCAGCGTGACGTCAGGTGTAAAGCCCTCGAACCACACATCGGTGTAGGATTGCGTAGTGCCTGTCTTACCGGCAATCGGAATCTTGCCGGATTGATTAAAGTTACGTCTCACCAGTTTGCCTGTGCCTTCCGATACGGCTGTACGTAACATATCCGTCATCAGGTAGGCAGTTTGTGGTGTGAAGGCTTGCACGGGATTAGGCTGATGCTTGTATACAATATTGCCTTGCGAATCCACGATCTTTTCGATCATGTAGGCATCATTAAACACACCGCCATTTGGGATGGCTCCATATGCATTGGTGAGCTCCTCAACGGTTACCCCGTGGGCCAAGCCACCGAGTACACCGGTTTGGGCGTTGTTATCGCTTGGTTCCAAGGTGGTAATACCCAGTTTTTTAGCAAAAGCCCACGCCTTATTGATCCCTACCTTTTCGTTAAACAGCTTGAGTGCTATCGTATTTAGCGATTGATTCAGTGCATAACGCGCTGTGACTAATCCTTGGTAGCGGTTGTTGGAATTTTTCGGGATGTGATATCCATTACTGCCATCCTTCAAAATAATAGGGGCATCATCCACAATCGTGCCAGGCTGTACGAGACCGCTGTCCAAAGCAGGCAGATAAGCAGCAATCGGTTTCATGGCTGAACCCGGCTGGCGTACCATCTGGGTAGCGTAGTTCATTTGCTCTTTTTGGAAGTCCCGACCTTCCATCATACCGAGAATGGCGCCGGTTTTATGCTGAATCAGAATGGCTGCCGCTTGCTCGTCACCTTTGGTTTTACTAGTAGCAGAGAAGTTGTCCTTATTTTCTGCAATTTGACGCATAGATTTGTACACGCTCTTATCAATGGTGGTATATACCATATAGCCGCCTGTGCGAAGCTGCTGTTCGGCTTCTTTGAGCAAGTCGTTATCATCCTTGGTTTTGGTATCCGCACTGGCATTAGCCTTTTGACTCGGATTGGTGACAGACATGAGTGCCTGCGCAGCTTGCCGCTCTGTTTCCATCATAAGATATGGATAGGTGTTATAAGCCTTAACAGTGCGTGGTGCGAGAGATTTTTTGATATCAAAAGCCATCGCTTCATCATATTGTGCTTTATTGATTTTGTTCTCCTCCAGCATTCGGCTGAGCACCAGGTGCTGGCGGTTGATCGCTCTTTTAAAACCAGCTTCATTAAATTCGCCTTTACCGTTGTAAGCAGAATAAGAAGAAGGGAGTTGTGGCAAACCTGCCAGATAGGCAGCTTGGGCTACATTAAGCTTGCCCAAATCATTCTCATTAAAAATACCTTTGGCCGCTGCTTTAATACCAAAGACGTTGTAACCGCTTGATCCGTTACCGAAAGGTACCTTATTGAGATAGGCTGTAATTATTTGCTGCTTACTCAGGAAGCGCTCCAGGCGCAGAGATAGTAAAATTTCTTTGACCTTGCGGTCATCCGTACGATCAAGATTTAAAAAGACACGACGTGCAAGCTGCTGGGTAAGAGTACTCCCTCCAGTTTGTACGGATTCATGTAGTGCCTTTTGCTTCACAGCACGCAGCGTTCCCGACAAATCGACACCTTTATGCTCGTAAAAATGGTTATCTTCAATAGCAATGACTGCGTCAATGACGAGCTGAGGAATCTCCTTAAATGTAACAGGTCTTCGATCTTCCTCGGTCCGAAGCTGCCCGATGGGAGAGCCATCATTGAAATAAGCGAAGCCTGTAATTGCATTTTTATCTACTTCCTGTAGAATCGTAGATCTGGAACGCACGGGCTCGTTTTTTACAATAGAAGCAATATAGCCGGCGGCGGTTCCTCCTGCGAATAGTGCTCCCATAAAACCGATGATGACGACCCACTTTATGACACGGCCGAGCCTTCGCATGGTTCTCCGTAAGCGGGAAGGCTTTGGCTCTGATACATTGTTTTTTTCTTCAACCATTAAGTCTTCCTCCTTTATAACAGCCATTATTATAGCATAAAATTACAAAATGAACCCATATGCTAAAAAGCCTGTCTTTTGGTGTCGTTGACTACATAAAAACAGTGTGTTATAAATAGGTCAAAGTAAATATCGTGAAAAGCAGAGAAAGACTTCAGTAGAAGGCGGAATCACGTTGTGCAGAGAGCCGATGGGTGGTGTGAATCGGTAGCGTCCCTCCTTTGAATTACCGTCTGGAGCTGTCTGGATGAATGGAAGGCTTTTGCAGGTTTGCGAAGCTCATCATAGTAATCCGGTACCGGGTGTAGACCCGTTATAGGAATGAAGTGAAAGAAACGTTTGCTTTTGCATACGTTTCTTTAATTAGGGTGGTAACGCGAGCAGCTCCTTCTCGTCCCTTGGGATGAAAGGGGCTTTTTGGTTTGTTAAAATAGTAATTTTTGGATGAAAAATAGGAGGGATTCAGGATGAAGTGGGAAGAATTGAAGCCTGAGCAACAGGCAGAGGTAGAACGACAACTAGAAGTGATACGTCGTGGAGTAGCGGAAATTGTACCTGAGGATGAGCTGAAGCGTAAGGTTGTTAAATCGGTTGTTAGCGGCGAGCCACTCAAAATTAAGCTGGGTCTGGATCCGTCTGCGCCCGACATTCACATCGGACATACGGTTGTTATGCACAAACTGCGCCAGTTCCAGGAATTAGGGCACCAAGTGCAACTGATTATCGGAGATTTTACAGGCAGAATTGGTGATCCGACAGGTAAATCGGAGACCCGCAAGCAACTGACTGAGGAAGATGTACAGCGCAATGCACAAACATACAAGGAACAAATTTTTAAGATTCTCGATCCTGAAAAGACAAAGGTATACTACAATTCTGAGTGGTTAGGACCGATGTCTTTTGCGGATGTGGTAACCCTGTCTGCCAAAGTAACGGTTGCCCGTATGTTGGAGCGGGATGATTTTACAAAAAGATACCAAAACGGCTTGCCAATCAGCATCCATGAGTTCTTTTACCCGCTGATGCAGGGCATGGACTCCGTGGCTCTCCAAAGCGATATAGAATTGGGAGGGACAGATCAAAAGTTTAATCTGCTGATGGGCAGAACCCTGCAAAAAGAATACGGAGTGGAGCCGCAGGCAACTATTACATTACCACTGCTTGAGGGTCTTGATGGCGTTCAGAAGATGAGCAAAAGTTTGGGGAACTACATTGGTGTGGATGAGGAGCCAAACGAAATTTACGGTAAATCGATGTCCGTTCCTGACGAGCTGATGCTGAAATATTTTGAGCTTGCAACGGATATTACCAATGAGGAGCTGGCAGAGCTGGCGAAAGGTGTTAAGGAGGGTTCAGTGCATCCACGTGATGCCAAAATGAAACTGGCCGGAACATTAGTCCGCATGTACCACGGTGAAGAGGCGGCGGAAGCGGCCAAGCAGCATTTTGTGACCGTATTCCAACAACGTGCGCTTCCTGACGATATTGAAGAATTCACTTTGACAGCTGATCAGTTAGAAGAAGGCGGCATTCGTGTGATCCAGTTGCTGACTCATCTAGGCTTTGCAGCATCTAACGGTGAGGCCAAGCGTAGTATTCAGCAGGGGTCAGTTAAAATTAATGAAGAGAAGTGGACTGATGTGAACGAAGCATACAAGCCGCAAGAAGGCGACATTGTACAGGTGGGTAAACGGAAATTTGCTAAAATCAAGCTTGGATAATTAAAATACATTCACTAGCAGCGTTGAGATTAATTTTACATCTCAGTGCTGCTTTTTTTATTTCTGCCAAGTGAAAAGCCGTGGTAAACTTAGCACAAATAATCAAACAAGTAGGTAAAGAGTTATACATAATGAATACGTGGGTTACCCAATGTGGATGTAGGCTAGATAAATTACAAGTGCGGGGAAGGATTATATGGACTACTTTAAACGAATTCAGTGTGCGATTGAGTTTATTGAATTGAATCTCCGGGAGGATTTAAAAATTGCCGAGGTTGCTTCACAGGCATACTTTTCAGCTTTTCATTTCCAGCGGGTTTTTCAGGCCATTTCGGGTTTTACAGTGCAACAATATATAAGAAGGAGAAGATTGTCCGAGGCGGCTAAACGGCTAAAGCAATCCAATCAAAAGGTATTGGACATTGCTATTGAGTATCAGTACAACTCGCAAGAAGCTTTTACTCGCGCATTTGAAAAAAGTTTTGGGATCACCCCTGGGAAATATCGTAACTGTGATATTGAGCTTTCTGGTCAAAGCAAAATCAATTTTTTGGATTACCAAAAAAACGCAACGGAGGAATTAGAGGTGAACAAGCCTGTAATATTGCAACTCGAAACGACCAAAATTGTAGGATATGAATATAAAACAAATCTGAATAATGAGCAGCACTATAAAGAAATCCCAGGATTTTATGAACACTTTGGCGCACATGAATATTTTATGTGTATTCCGAATAAAATCGCTCCGGGAATGTCATATGGGATTGCCTGTCGATTTGAAGATAACGGTGCATTTTCATTTGTGGTGGGTGAGGAAGTTGAAAAAGAGTCAAAAGAACTGGCAGAGGGTTTCATAAATATGGAGATTCCAGCAGGCAAGTATGCTGAGTTTGACGCTTCAGGTTCAAATGGACGAGTTCAGAATATACGAGACTTTATCTACGGCACATGGCTTCCTAATTCTAATTTTGAACGGAGGGAAGGGCCTGATTTTGAAATTACGGATGTGATGAATTCCTCTCCTGATCATTTGAATATGAAAGTGTACATCCCCATTGAATAAAACTCTCAGGCTTAATGCGTGGGGAATATAAAAAAAGCACCCGAATGAATTCGGGTGCTTTTCGGTGCTAATGCAAGGATTAGCGGTTGTAGAACTCGACGATTTGTTTTTCATCGATATCTTGGGACAATTCAGCACGCTCAGGCAAACGAATGTATTTACCTTCCAGAGCTGCGTCATTGTACTCCAGGTAAGCTACCAAGTGGTTACGGTTTTCCAAAGCTTCTTTGATGGAAGACAGGGAACGACTTCTTTCACGAAGACCGATCACGTCGCCAGGGCTTACTTGGTAAGAAGCGATGTCAACTTTTTTGCCGTTCACAGTAACGTGACCATGAGCTACCAATTGACGTGCGCCTGCACGGGAATTAGCAAAGCCAAGACGGAATACAAGGTTGTCCAGGCGGCTTTCCAGCAAGAACATAAAGTTTTCACCAGCGATACCGTGCATGTGTTGAGCTTTGTTGAACAGGGTACGGAATTGTTTTTCACCCAAACCGTACATGTGGCGCAGCTTTTGTTTTTCTTGAAGCTGCATACCGTAGTTACTGATTTTTCTCCGTTGGTTTGCACCATGTTGTCCCGGAGGGAAAGGGCGTTTCAATTCTTTACCTGTGCCGCTCAGGGAAATACCGAGACGACGGCTCAATTTAAATTTAGGACCAGTGTAACGTGCCATTATAGAGTTAACTCCTTCATAATTAAAATTTGAGTTGGGGCTCTCTTTGCGCTCCAATTTGTTCGGCGCTACCTAGAAGGTGAGACGCACTACTGACAGAAAAGTTCAGCCGCTGTCCTGTCAGCAACAAATAAGATGAGGGTGACACAAACTGTTACGCCCAAAATTTAAGATCCGCACAGTAGATAGTTCTGCCGTACAGTCTTTTTCAATAATATATATTATATGTTATAGTGGGTCAATGTCAAGTAGAGAAAAAGAATGAAAACGTCAAAATTTGTCGATAGGGCTTAAGAACTAAAAAGGTGGGACGAATTTCTGAAAAATGGATGCAAATTTCTAAAGTTGAGAGTAAAATAGATCATATTATGAGCTATAGTGGTGTATAGCCGCTGTCTTGGTACAGCTAATTTTGCTGTGAAGGAGCGCCTTAATATGTCGGAATTTTCAACAACGGATCAGCAAACGCTTGACAGTAAAACAGTGCAGGCTAGCGGTGCTCCGCTGTTTGATGATAAAGGATATACGTCTTTTGCCTGGCTCCAGAACATGGATATGACACCCTATGATTACCCCTATATTAATCAGCTTCTCGTCCAAGGATATCGGAATTGGTTACAGCAGAGCAATGGTATATCCTGGATCAGTGAAGAGTATACTGCTGTCTTTAATTTTACAGGTGTTCGGGTTGCTGGTAGGGAAGAGGATGATGACGAGGATTTAGAGTTGGTCGAGCGTTGTTGCATATCTAGAGAGATGGAAGTGAGCCAGCGTAAACTTCGGGATGGGAGTCTTACATTTGTATACATGGTTCCCATACTATGCCGCAATTACAAGAGAGAGCCTTTCGCCGCTCTTCGTTTTACACGGCCTGCTCAACATTTTGTCTCGAATCAGGACGCATTGTTAGTGGCTTCTTTGCATTTTAGGTCCTGCTTTTACTCGAAGTTTGAGTATATATTTATGGAAGATATCCTAGGGATGCAGAATCGGAGTGAACGTGAAGGCAGACGCCGCTCTATTTTATTTCAGATTGTAAAACGGATGCATGACAAGATTGATGTGGAAGGCGTGCTGGATGAAGTATTTGGAAGTATCGCCTATTTGTTTCCCCATGTGGATATCACGTTGTATATGAGTCAGGATCGGCACAGTCGAAATCCTCAGGTCAAGCCTTTGTTGCTACATGAACGGGACGAGGATGTATGTGTCCGTGCATTTATGAAAGGGCAAATGGCTGTGAATGAGCCTGCCGGTCCACAAGATGAAATAACTGAAATCGGTATCCCGTTACGTGGCAAGCAGGGCGTATATGGTGTTTTCCATATGATTCTTCCGGCAGGTGCGGATAGTATGGAAAAAGTGGACGTAGAGCTGATTGCGATGATGGCAGATACAGCTGGCACCGCATTTGAAAATGCGAAGCTGCTGGAGCAATCGAATGTACTTATCCATGAATTACGGCTCATTAATGAGTTGGTTCAGCGTTTGAATCAGAGCCTGAAATTAAATGAAATATTTGAGTTTGCCGTGCAGGAATTATTAAAAATGTTCATGGCCGACTTTTGTTGTATTGTGCAGCTGGATCAGGATGGAAGTTGCTTTAGGGTGATGTCAAGCAATGTGGAAAGTTTAAAGCTGGAGAGTTACCCTCGTGAAGGTGGATTTGCTGGACTGATATGCAAAACAGGAGAACCCGTGATTGTGTCTGACTATAGAAAGGATGGGAAGATATCCTCTCGGTTTATGGATACGACGGACTCTCAGTCTTTGATGGCTGTGCCTATGAAGAACAGGGGGACTCCTAGAGGGGTTATATTATTGTCGAGCAAGCTTCCACATTTTTTTTCTTACGATAATTACAAGATGCTGCAAATGCTAGCTCCTCATATCGGACTGGCCGTAACCAATGCTATGCTACATGCCGAGGTGCGGCGTCTGGCTAATATGGACATGTTAACAGGTTTATATGTACGTCATTATGTAGACCGAATTATTCAGGAACATCAGGAAAAGGATTTCTGTGGCTCTCTTATTTTGGTTGATATTGATCAATTCAAGCAGGTGAATGATACGTATGGGCACCAGACGGGTGACGAAATTCTGAAAAGCGTTAGCAATATTGTTCGCTCGGCGACTCGTGATGAGGATGTATGTGCCAGATGGGGCGGAGAGGAGCTTGCCATTTATTTGCCGCAGTTGGGGGTTCAACAGGCACTGGGATATGCAGAAAAAATACGTAGCTGTGTACAGCATGAAACTAATCCTCAGGTGACTGTTTCTTGCGGGATTGCCGAATGGAACTGGCTGGACGAGCAAATCAGCATCGAATCTTTATTTTATAGGGCTGATATGGCCTTGTATGAAGCGAAAAATGAAGGACGTAATCGTATAGTTATTGATCATGTAGGCGATATGTAGAGAATATTCCTTAGGGAATGTTCTCTTTTTGTTTTGCATAACCGATTGTAGACAGGTAATCCTAAGCATAGCTATAACCTGGATGTTCTGAAACAGAATTTTTATCATGATTTATAGTCATGTTTAGGATAGGACGGATGATGGTATGCATTGGAGAAAGCAATGGGTAATGCGGGGCTGTATGTTTCTGATTATATGTGTGTTAAGCGGTTGTGCACTGGATCGGCAATATACTCCTGAGCAGATTTTTAGAAGAGCTGTTGCAGGAATGGCTGGCAGAGAGAGGATAACGTTTATCGGACAGACTAGAATCAGAACTGACGGCCTGCCTACGACTAAACAGTTTGAATATCGCGGGAAGCTAAAAAATCACGATGAACTGATCATGCACTGGGGATCTGCAGAGGCTTTGCGTAAGCAAGGCGACTATGTAGCACTGAAAGAAGATAAGTTTGAGCCTGGTGTTACACATGAACGGTTTCTTCGTCAAAATGGAAAATGGATTGCGCTGACATCTGGGGATACTTCTATAGTTCAAAATGGCATGTTAAATCGCTTCAATCCGATTCAGGAGCTTGAGGAATTAAACACACTGAATAAGAGCATTCGTATGGAAAAGGGAGCTGCCCGGGGAACTTGGGTGGTGAGGATTGAACCAGAACCTGCCTCAGCAAAGCGTTGGTTGAAAGAACGTTTAATGGAAGAAATGAATACGTTAAATCCTCAAATCAGGATTTTAAAAACGCAGCATACAGAAACGAACCAAGAGCTGCAACAAAAGCTGAGTCAAGTATGGAAGCAAAGTTGTGAGGATATGAACAACCAGCTGGAGCATTCCGATGTGCGGACTGTGTACCATTTAACTATAGACCGCCAAACGGGTTTGCCTTTAAAGCTGTCGTCAGAATGCCGAATTTCCCGACAGGTTGCGAATGAAGAGCTGCACCAAGAGGCTCTGATAACCAGAGTTGCTTTTGAGGACTACAAGTAACGGAGCGGGCATGATACAATGGAAATTGAATTAACCGTTGTTCAAAAAGAGCGAAATAAAGAAGGAGAGACACTACATGAAAGATCCTAGAATACTTAAGCTGGCGGAAAATCTGGTAGGTTACTCTGTTGAAGTGCAGCCTGGAGAAAATGTATTGATCGAAATGATTGGTACAGAGCGTGACTTGCTTAACGCCATCATTCATGAAGTTGGTAAAAAAGGCGGAAATGTTTTTGTTCAGCTTACAGATCGTAAGGTGCAGAGCGCTATGCTTCGTAATGCGACAAAGGAAATGCTGGAAACTTGGGCTGAAATTGACCTCAACCGGATGAAACAAATGCACTGTTACATCGGAATTCGTGCAGGCGAAAATGTAAATGATCTGTCAGATGTACCGGAAGATAAAATGAAAATGTATAATTCCATTTATCAGCATGCGGTACATAGCGAACAACGAGTGAAACACACCAAATGGGTAGTGCTGCGTTATCCGAATGACAGCATGGCTCAACTGGCCAATATTAGCACTGAAGCATTCGAAGATTTTTATTTCGATGTATGTAACCTGGATTACGCGAAAATGGACAAAGCTCAAGATGCATTGGCAGACCTGATGAACCGGACAGACAAAGTACGGATCAGCGGTCCAGGTACTGATCTGAGCTTCTCTATCAAGCAAATTGGAGCCATTAAGTGTTCGGGTCAATGCAATATTCCGGATGGCGAAGTATATAGCGCGCCTGTACGTGATTCAGTTAACGGAACCATTAGCTATAATGCACAAACCCTATATAATGGAATTACCTTTGAGAATGTTAAATTCCGTTTTGAAAATGGTAAAATCGTGGAAGCGACAAGCAACGATACCAAGCGGTTAAATGATATTCTCGATTCCGATGAGGGAGCACGCTATATTGGCGAGTTTGCCATCGGGTTTAACCCACACATTTTACACCCAATGAAGGATATTCTGTTTGACGAGAAGATTGCAGGTAGCTTGCACTTTACACCAGGTCAAGCTTATGAAACGGCGGATAACGGTAACCGTTCTTCGATTCATTGGGATTTGGTATTGATTCAGCGTCCGGAATATGGTGGCGGTGAAATTTATTTTGATGATGTTTTAATCCGTAAGGACGGTATTTTTGTGCTGCCTGAGCTGGAGCCGTTAAATCCTGAAAACTTGAAATAACAATATCTGTTCTTGCTGAGAAAGCGATTTCAATGTATCATAATGAATGAGCATTGATATATGAAAATCCAGTAAAGCGAGGGATCTCACTATGTCCAACAATAATGCGGCGGTTGTTGAAATTGCACAGACGGCAAGCAAATTCACTTCTTCCATCGTCCTTCATTCCGAAAATAAGTATATTGATGTGAAAAGTATACTGGGCTTGTTTACGACCTTGGTCAGCAGTCACAGTTATGAGCTGCATGTTCACGGGCCTGACGCCGAGGAAGCCAAAAAAGCGATTATTGAGGTGTTCCAGAAGCACGGGCTGCACATTTCAGTAGCCACCTAACTTATTGAGGAAGCAAAAGCATCCCTACCTGTAACTGTAGGGATGCTTTTTTTGTCAGGTTCTTGTATTAGCCTGCAATTTGGTCTAATATTAAGGTTAGGACGTCTTGTGCGACATTGAGACATAGGGGGGAAGAATCCATGACTTCATCTGATTTGCAGGAACAATTGAATATCAAGGCCATTAATCTGCTTCAGGAAGATGCAGATAAAATAAAGAAGCTTATTGAAGTACAGATGGAGAATCTGGCAACCCGTTATTGCCCTCTCTATGAGGAAGTGCTGGATACTCAGATGTACGGATTTTCCAAGGAAGTGGATTTTGCGGTTCGCGCCGGACTTCTTCCGGAAATGGTAGGTAAACAGCTGGTCAGTGAGCTGGAACGCAATCTGGCTATTCTATATGAGGCCATGAATAATAAGGCTAATTAGGAAGACGGTTGAATTGATGAGAGCATGCGAAATTTGAGAGCATGCTTTTTTTGATGCCATTTTTTAAAAAGAGGATGAGAGGTCGCTTTTTAGCGTTCACCTTTGCCCTTGAATTTTAACAGCTTACAGGATTATATTGTCTTAAAAATTCAAGGGCAATAGTGATCAGATGTTTAAATGAAACGCGAAGCAGTCACTACAATTTAATCTACATTTTAAAACTTTGGAAGCTACACAAGGAAGAAGGATACACCTAACAATACATACACTACCAGCAGCATAAGTCCCTCATACCAGTTGGTTGAGCCGTCCTGGGTGATGGATTTGGCGATAAATACAGCGACGGCAATGGCTACCAATTCAATGGTTGTGAAAACAATATTCATCGTGTTTCCCATAAAGTAACTGACAAAAATCAGCACAGGGGCAACGAATAGGGCAATTTGCAAACTGCTGCCGACAGCAATTTCAACAGATGCACCGATTTTGTTCTTCATAGCCAGTAAAATGGCAGCGCTATGTTCGGCCGCATTACCAATAATAGCGACAAGAAATGCACCCACGAACAATTCGCTTAGTCCAAATTGAGTCGTAAATACTTCCAGTGTACCTACCAGCCATTCGCTGACAAAAGCGACCATAACGGTAGCGAGTACCAAATAGGCAATGGATTTATTTCTAGACCATACAGGGGCATGCTCATGCGGCAATTCTTCATCTTTTTGTTCGGTCACGTCAGCTAAATAGTCCTTATGCGTAATCATAGAAAAAATAAGCCAAGCAATATACGCGACAATAAGCGTGCCTGCAACGATAAGACTGAGTGTATCTGACTCGCTATCCGTGATCACATGCGTGTTCAGAAAGACAGCTGGAACGAACAAGGCAATAACAGCCACAATCATCAGGGAGCCACTTAATCCAGCCAGCGATATATTGAAATTTTGTACTTTATATTTCAAACCGCCAGCAAACAGACTCGCTCCGAGCACCAGCAGCAGATTGCCGATGATCGAACCGGTAAGACTGGCCTTTACCATATCGTAAAGACCTTCTTTGACGAGAAAAATGGCGATGATCAGTTCGGCTGCGTTACCAAAGGTGGCATTTAAGAATCCACCTAAACGTTGACCAGCATAATGAGCAACACTTTCAGTCGCCCTACCGAGAAAACCGGCTACGAATACAACAGAAATCGCACAAATGACAAATTGGGCTATGGCATTCCAATGTGTGTAATGAGCGACTGCACTAAGAGCAAATGTGGCTATAAGCAAAGCGGGAGATAACCATTTTTTCAATGAAGAGCACCTCGATATCAATAGTTGTGTACAAGTTTGGTGAATACTGTCACTTGTATGGATTTTCTAAATTAATATACCCAAAATGATATAGGTTGTAAACGAACGATGTTTTTATACGTAAGGTTTGCATTTGGAGTGGCTGAGGCTTTACAATACAAATAAAGGATGGATGAAGGGGGACATAGGTCATGGCAGAGCAAATTCAACAACTGGAAGCAGGAAACATCAAGATTTCCAACGATGTCGTAGGAAAAATTGCCGGGATGGCCGCATTAGAGACACCAGGCATTGCTGCAATGTCAGGCGGCTTATCGGAAGGCTGGGCCAAAAGGCTGAGCGGTAAAAATGTACAAAAGGGCGTATCAGTGGAGGTTGGACAACTGGAAGCTGCCATTGATCTACGTATTATCGTGCTCTACGAAACACCTATTCATGAGGTGTCCCGAATTCTTCAGCAAAATGTGCGAGAAGCCGTCGAAAGTATGACGGGATTGCGGGTCGTGGAAGTGAACGTAAAAGTGGAAGGTGTCGCCTTCAAGGACGATGCAGTGTAATAGACCCATCACATGCTAAATGGACATTTTTCACCAATGGTATAGATGCCGGGAATTCCCTGCGATAATCCGAATAAGTTACACGAAAACTGGTGGTTATAAAACGCCAGTTTTCGTTTTGTGAATCTGCTGGATAACATTTTGCAGACGGACCTGTAGTTATATACATATACAAAAAAAGAACTTCCAATGCCACCGTGGTTAGTGGCTATATGGAAGTTCTTTTTTTAGCGGTAACGGTTGGTTCTACGAGTTTGAAAGCGAGTAGGGACTTCATTACGGACAGTTACCCCTGTAGTGCGTTCTTGCACTGCTTGTTTGGTGTTCTCACGAGAAATACTGAGCATGATGCCCATGGAGAACATCATAACAAGCAGGGAGGAACCACCAAAGCTAATAAACGGAAGGGTTACGCCAGTGATTGGAATCGTTTGGGTTACTCCGCCGATATTAATGAAGGCCTGAATGGCGATCAAACCCATGATGCCAGTGCCCACCAACGTTCCGAACGGATCATGGCAACGCAGAGCAATGAGCATGCCTCGCCAAATGAAATACAAATATAACATTAAGAAAATGGCTGTTCCGATAAATCCAAACTCTTCACCAATGACAGAAAAGATAAAATCATTAAATGAATTGGGCAAATAATGAAGCTTGATAATGCCTTTACCAAATCCTGATCCGTTTAAGCCGCCTTCGCCAATAGCTTGCAAAGACTGCACCAGATTGTATCCCGTTCCTTGTCTATACTTCTCAGGATCAAGAAAGGCTTGAAAGCGTCCGATTTTATAATCTTGCTTGGCAGCAGTAGCTTGTCCATTTGCGCTTTCGGAATCTCCTCCAAACAATGACCCAATACCAAATACGATGGAAGCGCCTAGCACGAGCAGGATGATTGATGCGGTAATGTGTTTGACGCTGGCTCCCCCGGCATAAATAATCAGGCCACTGGTGGCTACCAAAATAAAGCAGGAGCCTAAATCCGGTTGAAGCATGATGAGTCCTGCGACAGAGCCTACAATGACAGTTACAGGTATGTAGCCAGTCCGCAAATCTCTAAATCGATCTCCTTTTTTCACAATCAGTGCGGATAAGTAAAGAATGATGGAGATTTTTGCAAGTTCCGTTGGCTGGAAGCCAATACTACCAAATCTGAGCCAGCTTTTTGCACCATTCAGAGAGCCTGTAAAAAGAACGATGATTAGCAGTAATATGGTTATGAAAAATAAAGGCACAAAAAGCTTTTTATATTTTTCCATCTTAATATTCATAGCTACCAACATAATGAAGAGTCCAAGTACAGCAAATGCGGACTGACGCTTCACAAAATATAAAGAGTCAAAATTGTATTCTTTATTCAGCAGAGCTACGCTGGAGCTGGAGCTAAATACCATGATTACACCGAATCCAACCAGCAACAAAGTGAGGATCAGCAATTGGAAATCCGGTGTCCCTCTTCTTCGAGTCTCCGGCTTCGTATTTCTCATATCAGCTTCCCCCGGTATTCGCCGCAAGGTACATTCCTCGCAGACGTTTATCATTTTATCGTTTATCCATTTTATCATAGTATGTTTGATAGGCTTCTGCAACCATCTGGAGCAACAGATATCACAACAATTCCATATCTGCTACAATAGGATAAAAATAAAGGCTTGAGAGAAACGGCGCATACGTGGAAAAGCTGCATGATTTATCGGAAATTTGCCCGATGTTTTAAAAGGAGAGGTGGAACATAATGACACAACAGGCGATGGACCAAACCTGGTTCGATCAATTACAAGAAAACATGGTAGAGTGGCGTAGACATTTACATAAGAATCCCGAAATTTCTTTTCAGGAAAGTAAAACTGCCGCTTTTGTAGCAGATAAGCTAGAGAGCTGGGGATTAGATGTTCGTCGACAGGTAGGGGGACACGGTGTTGTAGGTACCATTCGTGGTGCCAAACCTGGACCTGTTGTTATGTTACGCGCCGATATGGACGCTCTTCCTATTCAGGATGAAAAGGAATGTGAATATCGCTCCATCGTGGATGGGGCCATGCATGCTTGCGGACATGACGGGCATACGTCCGTATTACTTGGGACAGCTTACTATTACAGTCTGAACCGCGATGAGCTGGAAGGAGAAATCCGATTTTTGTTCCAACCTGCGGAGGAATTGTTGCCTGGAGGTGCGGTCAATGTAATCAAAGATGGTGTACTGGAAGGTGTGGATGTTATTTATGGCATCCATTTATGGACACCATTCTCGGTCGGGACCGCCGCGAGTTGTGCAGGGCCGTTGATGGCGGCGGCCGACGATTTTTATATTGAAATTGCAGGTAAGGGTGGGCATGGTGGTATGCCCCAATCTACAAATGATAGTGTGGTGGCAGGCTCAGCTCTTGTTATGCAACTGCAGAGTATCGTAAGCCGTTCAGTCGACCCGTTAAGGCCTGCTGTGTTGACGGTGGGAACCATCGAAGGGGGCTCTGCGCAAAATATAATTGCGGAAACCTGTCGCTTGAGTGGAACCATTCGTACGTTTGATGAGCAGACCCGGACGGTCATGAAGGAGCGACTGCATGAGGTAACTGAGCTTACAGCAGCAACATATGGGACATCAGCAAAGATTCGTTACATTATGGGATACCCGCCAGTTGTTAATGATGCCCGAGAAGCAGCTCGCTTTTTTAAGGAAGCCAAGCCTGTGTTCGGCGAGGGGAATGTACAGGAAGCGCCAAAGTTGATGCCAGCAGAAGATTTTGCGTATTATTTGGAACGTGTGCCAGGTTGTTTTATGTTCGTAGGGGCGGGTAATCCGGCCAAAGGAGCAATTTATCCGCACCACCATCCAAAATTTGATTTTGATGAGGATGCCATGATCAACGCAGTTCGTCTGTTTATTGCCATGTCTACCGGATATGCTGCTGAATGCAAAGAAGGGGCAATTAACGGCTAATACGAGCTAAATTGGGAACGGTCCAATCTGGAGTATGAGCTGAATGAAATGGGGTACCCTACTCTTGAAAAGGAGGGAGTACCCATGAAAAAGGTTCAGGAAGTTATGACTAAAAAATGCGTAACGGTTACCCCGCAGGACAATATTTACGAAATAGCGGTCAAAATGAAAGACAATGATACTGGCTTTATCCCAGTTGTGGAAAGCGAAGGCAGTGATAAGTTGATCGGTGTAGTAACAGACCGTGACCTTGTAATTCGCGGCTACGCAGCTAAAAATTCTGGTTCTGGTTCGGTGGATACGGTAATGACAACAGGTATTCGTACAGCCAGTGCTGACATGTCAGTGGACCAAGCAGCTGAACTGATGGCAGAGCAGCAAATCCGTCGTTTGCCCGTGACGGAAGGAGACCGTCTGATCGGGATTGTTTCGATCGGGGATTTGGCTGTTCGAAATATTTTTGCAGACAATGCTGGAGAGGCGCTTAGCCAAATTTCCGAGCAGGTTCACTAGAAGGATAATAAAGTAGGCACCAGTTTGGGACGGTTTTTATCCCGAGCTTCTGATCAGGAGTTCAACCCGAGTGTGGGTTGGACTCCTTGCTATTCCGGTTGATCTGCGAATAAACGGATAAGCTATTATTATAGAACTTTTGAGTGCCAGGAGGTAGTCATGAATCCAGATCATCCTTGTATTGTACAACGTGATTTTACCGTTTTGCTGGAAATGGGTTTGCCTGATTCGGAATGGGCTCGTTCACAGTTGCAGATTTATGCGGAGCTGGTAAAAAGTCCGTCCGCTTTTCATACATATCACATCACTCCATTGTCGCTCTGGAACGCAGCCGCTCTCGGGTGGAGTGCTGAGGACATTCAAAATAGTTTGCACTCTATGTCCCGTTGGGATATTCCGCGTGATTTGTTGAAGGATATTGAACAGCTTGTTTCTCGTTATGGGACGTTGACGCTGTCACGGGCGAGTGCAAAAGAAGAACAAACTTACGGCACAGATACGATTGACGCGCATCGTGATGAGCAAGAGTCAGACAGAGATACAAAGGCGAGGAAAGCCAACACATACACAATAGGTGATCACTTGATCTTGGCAGTAGAGACTCCAACTTTACTGGATGAGCTATTGAACAAGAAAGAGCTAAAACAGCTTGGTTTGCTTCGCACCAATGAGACAAGCGCATCCGTACCGCCCGAAAATCGTGGCTTGCTCAAGCAGGAATTAACTCGCTTGGGATATCCCGTTGTGGATACGGCAGGTTATCTTGAGGGGAATCTGCTTCGTTTTACCTTGGGGAAGGGACAAACGGAGTTGCAGCTTCGTGATTACCAGGTGAAAGCTGCTGATGCATTTGAAGGCACAGACGGCTTAGGGGGGAGTGGTGTACTAGTGCTCCCATGCGGAGCCGGAAAAACAGTGATCGGTATGGCAGTGATGAATCGACTTCAGTGCGAGGTGCTTATTTTAACTTCTAATACGATTTCTGTGCGGCAATGGATCGAGGAACTGAAGCAAAAGACAAATATTCCTGTCGATTCTATTGGGGAATACAGTGGTCAGAAAAAGGAGGTGCGACCGATAACGGTGGCAACCTACCAGATTTTGACGCATCGGCGCAACAAAGACGGAGAG
Source organism: Paenibacillus polymyxa M1 (assembly GCF_000237325.1). Lineage (NCBI taxonomy): Bacteria > Bacillati > Bacillota > Bacilli > Caryophanales > Paenibacillaceae > Paenibacillus > Paenibacillus polymyxa. The sequence continues at coordinate 3,627,230 of NC_017542.1, read as the reverse complement.
TTTGAACATATGAAACTGCTGAGTGAGCGGAAGTGGGGACTCATTATATATGATGAGGTACATTTGCTGCCTGCGCCAGTATTTCGAGCCACGGCCGATATTCAGGCTACCCGTCGTTTGGGATTAACAGCTACGTTAGTTCGAGAGGACGGGTGTGAGCGGGATGTGTTCTCTTTAATTGGACCCAAACGGTACGATATGCCGTGGAAGGAACTGGAGCGACAGGGCTGGATTGCTCAGGTCGATTGTGTAGAACTGCGTTTGCCCATGACCGCTGACCTTTTGGAGCAAAGTATGCGTGCTGAAGGCAGACAGCAATACCGAATTGCAGCCGAAAATCCGGCTAAGCTGGAGGCAGTACGCAGTCTGGTGGAGAAACACAAGGGGATACCAACACTTATTATTGGTCAATATTTAGACCAGTTACGTAAATTGGCTCAGGAGCTGGACGTCCCACTGATTACGGGTTCCATGACTCAGAGCGAGCGGGTGCGTTGGTTCGATGCGTTTCGCAAGGGTAATATTCAAACCTTATTAGTATCCAAGGTAGCAAACTTTGCAGTCGATTTGCCGGATGCAGCAGTAGCGATAGAGGTATCGGGTAGCTTTGGCTCCCGTCAGGAAGAGGCGCAGCGACTTGGCCGCATTTTACGACCAAAGCCAGGCGACAATAAAGCTTATTTTTATGCATTAGTGACGGAGAACAGTAAAGAGATGGATTTTGCAGCACGTCGTCAGCTGTTTCTGATTGAACAGGGCTATGAATATGCGATTCGTAGGTTTGATGGGACGATGGCTGGCAGAAGCCAGGAGGATGAGATTGAAGATGGCGGAAAGAAAAAGGAGGCCTAACCAAGGATGGACGTAACGAGTACGCAAGGCAACTGGAATGAGCTTTTAGCGGATGAGCTGCTGGTGCTTAGACGATGCTTTGTCCGGTATGCGGCACAGCCTATGAAGGAAGAGGAGCCTATGCAGCTTACCCAAGGTGCCTTAAGCGGAGTCGAAACAAAACTGGCACTGCATGGGCTTCGCTCTCGGGGGTGGCTGGAGGCAGTCACCAAATCGTGGGGCGAACGGATTTTATATATTCCGGTTGATCGGCTACCCGCTCTGTACGATATGTTGTTAGAGCAAACTCCAATGAACGGGATACATACAGATCATCCGATAACGGTACATGAAGCAATGACAGGACTGGAGTCAGAGTTACTGCATGTGTTGTCACGTATTGCGATACAGGGAGTTCCTTTGACGGCCAAAGGAACCATACATAAACGGTCATTGCAAAAATTGAATGAACTGACCCCCTTTCGTCCGGAGGACCTGGAGGGACTTGGGTTGCATTATGCGCATGCCGAGCTATATCCAGTACAAACGGTGGTAATGATCGATTTACTACTCAGTTTGGGGCTGTTAGTGAAAGAAACAGTGTCTTTTCGCATTCAGGAGGCGGAACTGGCGACATGGATTCGTTTGTCTGCTGGGCAAATGCGCAAGCATATTTTTGACACCCTCATGGAGAGGTACGGCAAGGCTGAAGCGCCTATGCAGCATTTTCGCTATATGCTGTGTGCCGTCTCGCAGTATGGAGGAACAGATGAATGGATATCTATTCAGTATCTGCTGCAATGGATGCTTCAGGTAGGATTAATACCGCAGAATAGTTTAAGTGGAGATGATTCTACGAACAGTGCCTTTATAGATATTGTTCCTACAATCGCAAATCTCAAAGGGCTTGAGGACGAGACGGTATCTGATTTTAATTTCAATGGATCTTTTATGGAAGATATAATGGGTTGGTTGAAGGCCCTGACGGCTTTTGGAATGGGGGATTGGGGTCAGACTACATCAGGCGAAATCTGTTTTCGCTGGAATGTCTCTGTGACAGATCTGCTTCGTCCCTATAATGACGAGGATACACATCAAGAACAAGGTGCCTTTTATGTGCAGCCTGATTTTGAAATACTGGTGCCGCCAGATGTCGCATATGATGTGCGCTGGCGATTGGAATGCTGCTGTGAACGTGTGACAGGAGACCGGATGGTAGTGTATCGGATTACCAGAGAGAGTATTACAGAGGCAATCGAGCTGGGCATGGAGGCCAAGGAGATTCCTGCTCTTTTGGACAAGTACAGTCGGACAGGGGTGCCAGAACATGTACGGCTGGCAGTAGAGCAGTGGGCAGGCAATGTCGGACGAACGGCTTTTGTGACGGTAACACTTTTGCGATGCGGTACTCAGGAGGATGCGGACATGGTTGCGCGTCATCCTGCACTTGAAGGATTACTGGAGCGACTCGGCGACAAAGATTTTATGATCCCGGTACACTCTGCTGAAAAAATACGAAAAGCGCTTGCTGCAATTGGATTAAGTCCGCGTCTTGAGCCGAAAAATGCGGATGAGCCAGCTCACCATTATCCACTTTTGACGGAGATAGAGAACCTAGATGCAGGCCGTTCCCTATTTTCACAAGAGGGAAGGGCTGGTCTGGTTTACACAGGGCGCACGTTGCATTTTTATGAACAAGAGCATACCCTGCCTGACCCGTCTGACTATTTTCCAGAAAGATCTACAGTACCCTCTTCATGGACAAAAGAATGGAGGAGTTACCATACGTCCACTTCCAGGCAGTTGATGGAGCAAGCAATCCGTTGGCAGGCGGCGGTGGGATTGCGAATCAGTGGGAAAGAGGTTAAATGGATACCGGAATCGGTGGTTTCCGGCGATCCCTGGAGTGTCACAGGCTGGTACGCCTCAGGAATGGATGAGGAAACGCCTTCTCGTGCGACCTTGCAGCCAAGTGATTGGTCCGATATGAGGCTGTTGGTTCCTTTTACATAGTCGTGTCAGGAAGTACATGAAACTCCTTCTTCTCAAAAGAAGGATGTGGTATGATAAATGAGTCTACTTTTATTGGGTAGAACTTTATATAAAGTGAGATGACATTCATGAGCGTAGCCGAATTGAACACGGTCAATATGGCAGAAGTGCTTATTAACGCCTATGAATTGGGCGATATGGTCAACCGGTCCTTTGAGGTATCGGATTATTTATATTGGAAGCAGCGTGTGGAATTGAACCCGTCTATTCAGGCGTGTGTCCGCAAGCTGGATGCCAAAAAGGAGCTTTTCGCTGAAACGGAGCGTTTTGGGCATTTTCATCCCAACTATCATGAAGCGAAGGACGCAGTGCAGGCCGTTGAACTGGAGCTGGAACAATTTGAGGCTGTTAAGGAGTTCAAGCGGGCCGAAAAGGCGTTGGATGATATGCTTCATGCCATGTCTGAAACGATTGCATATTCCGTGTCCGAGACCATTAAGGTGCCGAGCAACGACCCAAATGTGAAAAAGGGCGGATGCGGCAGCGGAGGGAAATGCTCCTGCGGATAGGCCATAGGAATGATACGGAGGGGAGATGAAGCGAATGTTTGCCGAGCGGACAGGGTACATCATTTGGGTAAGCGATATCAAGGCTGCCCGCAATCTGGAGAAATACGGAAATGTCCACTATATTTCAAAGCGTATGCATTATGTAGTTATATATATGAATGCGGATCGGGCAGAGGACACCGTTAAAAATATTCGCAGACTTTCCTATGTACGTAAGGTTGAGCGCTCTTTCCGAAATGAGATTAGGACGGAGTACAACGACGATAAGGAAAAGATGAAAGAATATGAAATATAAGCTTTGATTGTCTATACATTCAAATTTCTTGAAAAAGGTCAGCCTACGGGCTGGCTTTTTCTGTGAAGCCAGGACTTTTGCATACTAATCTTAATGCTGTTAGACCTAAAAAATCTTTAAAAAACACCCATAAACTTCAATTTTGTAACTTGTAGTCCCGGGTCTGTTGAGGTAACATATGAATATATTGGTAGATATAAAGACCTATCTGGTGGGGAGAGTGATCCCGTGCGTGACAAGGCAATGCAGCGATGGAGTACATACGAACCGTTCTACGTGGAGATGGGCGATAAGAAAGTCGCCGATATCGTGATTACAAATCATGCGAAAACACGTTATTTAGATCGGGTAGAGCAGAAACAGTCCGAGACGAATCATATCGCCGCCTGGCTTTGGGAGTGCCTGAAGCAAAACAGGATGGAGTCCTACTATCATAATGAAGAGGATGTATATTTAATTGATGGTGATCTGGTCGTTGTCGCCGAATTTGGTGAGTTGCCAGGTGAGATGGACATTGCGGGGAATCCGCTTCATAAGATGATTATTATTACCTTTTTGGGTCGGATGTCAGAGACTATCGAATTAAGGGACTTGAAGTCCTACTATTCATGGCTACGCCATTCACGGCGCATGACACTGATGAAAAGCACTCGCAAGCAAAAATAGACGGTGATTTGACGGACGGTTCCATTAGAAAGCGTGCTCATTGACACCGTCGAGTTTGAGTAGAAGTATGCAGTTATCAGCTGCATGCTTTTTTATTTTGCAAGCATATAACTCCCCATTTCGGTAAGTTTACTCGGTAATTGTTCGCCAGACGTTTTTCTTATGTTAAAATAAGAAGATCAGAGGGGAGAGGGCTGGTCAGTATGAACTTTCATCAGCTGCACATTTTTTATACCGTAGCGGAGCGCGGAAGCTTCTCGGCGGCGGCGCAAGCGCTGCATATGACGCAACCTGCGGTGACGATGCAAATTCAGTCTTTGGAAGATTATTTTGGTACGAAGCTGTTGCGCCGATCGACTAAAAAAATTGAGCTTTCGGAGGCAGGAGCGACATTACTGCCTTTTGCAAAAAGAAGTATGCAACTGATTAGGGAAGCTGACGAGGCGATGTCTGCTTTTACTCACATGCTGGAGGGAAGATTGCATATTGGTGCCAGCCTAACGATTGGTGAATACATTGTGCCAAGAATGTTGGGACCGTTTGGTCAGGAGTACCCTCACATACGTATGGCAATGAATGTGATGAATACGACTCAAATTATGGATGATATACTAAAGCACCAGTTGAATTTAGGGCTGATTGAGGCCCCGGTTCAACACCCGGATATTGTGGTAGAATCTGTGATGCAGGACGAACTGAAGCTGATTGTTCCTTCGGGGCATGTGCTGGCCAAGGCCAAAAAAGTAGTTTTAGAAGATGTATTCAAGCATCCCTTTGTAGCCAGAGAAAAAGGTTCTGGTACACGCCAAGTCATAGAAGACGGGCTGAAAAATCGTGGTGCGGATGCCTCTCGACTTGATATTGTAATGGAGATGGGCAGCACTGGAGCGGTCAAATCAGCGGTAGAGGCAGGACTGGGGATTACTATGCTGTCACCTTCTTCAGTCAAACATGAGGTTGCGCTCGGGTTATTGAAAATTGTAAATATTTCAGATATTACCTTCAAACGAGAATTTTATGCAATTCATTTGAAATCAGCGTTGTTGCCGATCCCGGTAGTAACTTTTCTGTCTTACTTGCGTCGTCATGATCAGGGAATGGACGTATTCGAGGACTCGTAGGACAAGCTTTAGAGATGAAGAGGAGGAGAATCTACATGAAGGAACAGAATAATTTGCAACGATATGATCTACATACACACACCCAAGCATCTGACGGTATGCAATCACCTGCTGATAATGTGCGCTGGGCGAAGGAAAAAGGGCTGGCCGGTGTGGCTATTACAGATCATGATACGGTGGCCGGTTTGGAGGAAGCCTTGGAGGAGGGAAGACGCATTGGGATGACCGTGGTGCCGGGTGTGGAAATCAGTACACGTGCTGGTGGCAAAGATATTCATATATTAGGTTATTTTATGGATTACCGTAATAAAATGTTTTTGGAACGGTTGGAAAAGCTGAGACAGGCGCGGGATACCCGTAATGATTTGATTTTGAGTCAATTGCGTAGCTTGGGCGTGGAAATCACGCTAGATGAGGTGGTGGCTACAATGGGCAGACCACTAGCGCCGGATGAAAGTATTGGACGTCCGCATATGGCAGATACCCTGGTTCAAAAAGGTTACGCGAAGGACATGCGGGATGCGTTTGATCGTTACTTGGCAGAAGGTGCGCCCGGATACGTGTCTGTACCCCGTGTAGAGCCTGCGGAGGCTATAAGCTGGATTCGTGAAGCAGGAGGAGTGCCTGTAGTGGCCCACCCTGGCTTGTATGGAAATGACGAACTGGTGTGCTCCATTATAGAGGCAGCGAAGCCTGTAGGGTTGGAGGTGCGCCATTCGGATCATGATGCTGAGGCCGAGAGACGATATACTGCAATGGCGCTGCATTATGGGCTTATCGCAACGGGCGGCTCGGATTTTCACGGTGCACGCCAAGGTGTGATTTTCCACGGCGATCTGGGTAGCCGTAGTGTGGACGGTCAGGTCGTCGAGGAGTTGAGAAAGGTTGCTGTTGGACAAAAGTAAATGAAAAAGCCCCTTGCCTACCGCATGGAACACAGAAGTATACCGTGCAAAGGACAAAGGGCTTTTTATGTGGATTCCATATGCTAGTGGAACCTCTAGCCGTTTTTGATGCGGTTCGGCAGCTTTTTGACCAGTTCCTCATCAGGTGTGATAAAGAGCGTACGCTGATGATCGTAGATGACAAAGCCGGGCTTTGCTCCGCTGGGTTTGCGTACATGTCGAATCAAGGTGGCGTCTACAGGTACGCTGCTGGACTGCTTGGCTTGGCTGAAATAGGCAGCCAGTTGAGCTGCTTCCTCCAACGTTGCGTCTCCGAATTTCTCGGCACGAATAACGACGTGTGACCCTGGAATATCCTTTGTATGCAACCACGTGTCATTGGGTCCGGCCAGTCGGTTGGTCACATATTCATTCTGCAAGTTATTTTTGCCAACCAGTAGCTCGATGCCTTCGGATGATGTATATACGTGCAAGGTCGGACGGTCATTTTTCTTCTTTTTCTTTCCTTTTTTAACCCGATCTCTAAGATAGCCCTGCTGAACCAGTTCTTCACGTATTTCCTCAATGTCGTTGATAGAAGCATGGGCTAGCTGCTGAAGAAGATTGTCCATATAACGAATTTCATCGTGAGTCTTCTCTAGTTGCTCGTCAATAACAGCCAGGCTGTTTTTATATTTGTTGTACTTTTTAAAATAACGCTGTGCATTATCTGAAGGGTTGAGCAGCGGGTCCAATGGAATGGTGATCGCACTCTGTTCCTCGTCATAAAAGTTAGTGAGTGTTACTTCCTTGTCACCCTTTTTTACCTCATGCAGTGAAGCGAACAGCAGCTCTCCGTAAATCCGAAATTGATCGGCATCTTCTGCTTCGGCCAAATCTTGATGGAGATGATCGAGTTTTTTTAGGTTTTTGCTCCGCTCGTTTTGCAGAAACCGCAGTAGGTCGCTAACCTTTTGCTTAACCGTGTCCCTTTCTGCTTTTTCGCCGAAAAAGTCCTCCATACACTCACTGATGGTAGTGTATTCCTTACGTTCTCCTTGGATCAACGTCAGTGGGATGGCTGAAAATATTACTTTATCTTGTGCGTTCAGTCCAGATACCGGCTGAAAATGATGATTCCGCACGTCATCCATGATGTCACTGAATGCCCTCCACAGTCGACGATCCTTGTCACCAGAAGCTTCTTCATTAGATGCTCGGATTAGTATCTCTTCAGCAATGAGGGGACTAAGTCCGGTAAAAGTGTTCACGATCCAGCGTTTGGGAGCTTCTTCCGCCTCAATGGCTGCTTGATACGAGGAAAAGAAGGCTGCTTCTTCGACTTCTAGTGGATCTAGCTTGTTTTGTTCAGGAGGCTCTGTGTATTGAAAGCCTGGCATAACGACCCGATAGCTGCTGATAGAGGGTGTGACATGATGAATGCCATCCAGCATCACACCTGTTTCCGGGTCAAGCAAAATAATGTTGCTATGTCTACCCATTACTTCAATAATAATGCGCTTAAATGAAATATCCCCCAGTTCATCACGCTGACGTATATCCATATGAATTATGCGCTCCATGCCCACCTGCGTGATGTTCTCAATAATGCCTCCTTCGCAATGTTTGCGAAGAAGCATACAAAACATGGGAGCTTCTGTCGGATTGAGAAAGCTTTGTTCTGTAAAATGTACACGCGGAAATGTCGGATTAGCCGACAGCAACAGTTTTACACTCCCACCTTGTACCCGCAGGTTCAGCACGATATCGCGTTCGTTTGGCTGATGTATTTTATTAATGCGCCCGCCCCGGATGGCTTGCAGTTCGTGTACGATAGCGCGGGTTACGATTCCGTCCAATGCCATAATGTATGTTCTCCTTTGAAGCAAATGTATTTTCGCCTTCCTTCTATGATACATAACTTTGGGACAAAACTTAAGCGGCTTTGTGATATTTCGAGTCCTGTCCGAATAGATTGAATCAAGAAAGTCTGTCCAGCATATCAGCAATCGTGGCACAAAAATATAATAACGGGCAGCCATCCTACGCACAACCGACGGAAACGGACTATCTGACCGGGAGGGAATTGGGGAGAATGGAACAAGCACACTGGCACCAATTAAGCAATGAACAGCTTTCAACAAGTCTGGAAGTCGACCCGAAGCAGGGTCTTTCGGAGGAGCAGATTGCGGAACGAAGAGAAAGGACGGGATGGAATGAACTGAGCGAGGGCAAGCGTGTTTCGGCAGTTTTGCTGCTGCTCAACCAGTTCAAGGATTTTATGATGCTTGTATTGATGGGAGCGACCCTGATATCTGGCCTACTCGGTGAGTATTTGGACGCGATTACCATTATTGCTATCGTTGTGCTAAATGGAATTCTCGGCTTTGTGCAGGAATTCAGAGCTGAACGTTCATTGCGAGCTTTAAGACAGCTTTCTGCTCCAACCGCCAAAGTGCTGCGAGGCGGTAAACGAATACATGTTCAGGCCAGAGAGCTGGTTGTGGGAGATATCGTGCTGCTGGAAAGTGGTGATCGTATCCCTGCAGATGTAAGGTGGTTGAGTACAAACGGCTGTGATGTCGAGGAGTCTGCCCTGACAGGTGAATCGGTTCCGGTGAGTAAGCATTGCCGCCCTATTCATGCCGCCGAAGTACCTCTTGGGGACCAAAAGAACATTGGTTTTATGGGTACCATGATGACCAGAGGCACCGCACAAGGCGTGGTCATTCGCACAGGCATGACTACCGAAATGGGGAAGATCGCAGACTTGATCGAAAATACGGAGTCGCAAGAGACACCGTTGCAGCACAGACTGGAGCAATTGGGAAAAATCTTGATTATCGTGGCGTTAGCGCTAACCGTGCTCGTAGTCGTAGCGGGCATTTTGCATGGTCAGCCAGCTATGAACATGTTTTTGGCCGGCGTGAGCTTGGCTGTGGCAGCTATACCAGAAGGATTGCCCGCAATTGTAACCATTGCCCTCGCTTTGGGTGTACAGCGTATGATCAAACGCAAGGCCATTGTGCGCAAGCTGCCTTCCGTTGAAACGCTCGGCTGTGCGTCTGTCATTTGCTCTGACAAAACGGGCACACTGACCCAAAATAAAATGACAGTCACCAAGCTTTGGCTGGATGGTCGTTTCTGGGGAGTTACCGGGGAAGGTTATGATCCACACGGTCATATTATGGACAGGGATCTTCCGGCCGACCTAAAAAACGGACAATCCTTGCGTAGATTGCTGCAAGCCAGTGTACTTTGTAACAATGCGGAAATTGTTCAAGCTGACATAGATGAGCTGCGTTCGAAAAAGAAAACCAAAGAGCCAACGCCTTCCGCTGTGTGGGAGCTGAAAGGTGATCCGACAGAAGGAGCGCTGGTCACGTTAGCTGCAAAAGGCGGAGTCACGCGACAAGGCCTATATGAACTGTATACACGGGAGCGAGAATTCCCTTTTGACTCGGATCGGAAGCGGATGTCGGTACTCGTACGCCACCAGGGAGGACATATTGTATTTGCCAAAGGAGCGCCGGACGTGCTACTGGGTCAGTGCTCTTACATTTTATGGGAAGGGAATGTCGTTCCGCTAACGGGTACGCTGCGCCAAAAGGTATTGGCAGCCAACGAAGGTATGGCATCAGAGGCGCTGCGTGTACTTGGTGTCGCTTACCGTGACATCCGCTCGCATGAACGTGTCTCTACGGCTGAGGAGGCTGAAGAACAGCTGGTTTTTATCGGCCTGACCGGCATGATTGATCCGCCACGCCGCGAGGTTCGCGAGGCCATCGGCAAGTGCCGTCGTGCTGGCATTCGCACCGTGATGATTACGGGTGATCATGGCACAACTGCGGAGGCCATTGCACAGCAGCTGGGTATTCTCCAACGCGGCTCACATGTGTTGACGGGACAGCAACTGTCTCTCATGGATGATGCGGCGTTGGATAACGTTGTGGATACCGTCTCCGTGTATGCGCGGGTGTCGCCGGAACACAAGCTGAGAATCGTCAAGTCGCTGCAAAGACGCGGACATGTCGTAGCTATGACCGGAGATGGCGTCAATGACGCACCAGCGATCAAGGCATCGGATATCGGTATTGCCATGGGCATTACAGGAACAGACGTGACTAAAGAAGCGGCTGCACTTGTACTGAGTGACGATAATTTCTCAACGATTGTAGCGGCAATTGAGGAAGGCCGAAATATTTACGAGAATATCCGTAAATTCATCCGTTATTTACTCGCCTCTAATGTTGGTGAAATTTTGACGATGTTCTTTGCCATGATGGCTGGGCTGCCGCTACCTTTGCTGCCCATTCAGATTTTATGGGTAAATCTGGTGACTGACGGTTTGCCGGCGATGGCTCTGGGTGTGGATCAGCCGGAAAAGGATCTTATGGAGCATAAGCCTCGTGGTGCAAAGGAAAATATTTTTGCTCGTCGACTGGGCTGGAAAATCATTAGTCGCGGTCTGTTGATCGGCTTATGTACACTTGCGGCCTTTTGGCTGACATTACGGATTGCTCCGAATGATGCAGGGCAATTGATCAAAGCACAGTCGGTTGCATTTGCTACGTTAGTGCTGGCGCAGTTAATTCATGTATTTGATTGCCGCAGCTCCCGTTCCGTTTTCCACCGTAATCCGTTTCAAAATAGTTATCTCGTGCTTGCCGTACTGTCCTCCATTGTACTGATGCTGGTTGTAATGTATGTGCCTGTGCTGCAGCCTATTTTCAAAACGGTACCCCTTGGTTTACGTGAATGGGCACTATCTATTGTCGCAGCTGGAATTCCAACGTTCCTGATGGGAGCGGGAAGTGTATGGGGCGGTCGACGTAACCGTCGGCACGGCGGAAATACACACTTTTCAGCGGGACGTACAAAGTTTTCAGCCTAGAATTTGAGTCATGCGTATCGCATCGCTTTCCCGCTTTTGCCCTGTATGATATTATGGGATCAAAGCTTCAAGAGGAGCATGAGATCAGCAGCAACGGCGGGGGGAAGCTATGGAATTCACTAAAATGAATGGTCTGGGTAATGATTTTATCGTTTGGTACGGGCATCAGGAATTGCCGTCTGACGCCTCGGAATTAGCTGTTCGGCTATGTGATCGACATTTTGGTATTGGCGCCGATGGATTGGTATATATATTGCCGTCTGACAAAGCAGATTTTCGCATGCGTATCATTAACTCGGACGGCTCGGAGGCCGAGCAATGCGGTAACGCTATTCGTTGTGCTGCCAAATATGTGTATGACCGTAAGCATATCAACCGTGAACAGATTACGATCGAGACGCTGGGTGCAGGTGTGCAGCAGGTTGAACTGACTGTTGAAAACGGAGCTGTACGAATGGTGAAGGTAGATATGGGGGAGCCAATTCTGGAAGGGTTGAAAATTCCAACTACACTCGATCTGACTAACGTAATTGATGAGCCTATTGAAGCTGGAGGAAGTGGTTTTCGCTTTACGGCTGTATCTATGGGAAATCCGCACTGTGTCATTTATGTTGAGGATGCGCCTAGCTTTGATCTGGAGGCCTGGGGACCGAAGCTGGAGTGTCATCCATTGTTCCCTAAAAAAACAAATGTTGAGTTCGCCACGGTACGAAGTCGGAAGCATATAGATATGAGGGTATGGGAGAGGGGAGCTGGACCTACGCTAGCCTGTGGAACCGGAGCCTGTGCTACGCTTGTTGCTTCTGTACTAAATGGATACAGCGACCGCCGCGCCATGGTAAGCCTAAAGGGCGGCGATCTGGATATCGAATGGAGCGAGGATGATAATCACATTTATATGACAGGGCCGGCTGAGATTGTGTTCGAAGGTCGTATATAGAAGTGAGGGTGAAGAAGACCTTAGCAGGTCTTCTTTTTTTGCCTTTTTATGCCGCTGTTTACTAGGATTATGGTGAACAGAGCGATATTCTGTCTTTTTTTGACGTCTGAACGATGTATAATATAGAAAATGAGAAAACGATAAGGAGGCCGTTCATAGTGCGGAAATTTCGTTGGGTATCAGCAGTTGCAATCCTCATTCTTATAGCCACCGCGCTTCCGGTTCAAGCGGCGACTATTTCTGCTGCCACAGAAACGACGGACAAGCAGGTTGGCTCGCTAACTCCGACAGTCGTAAGCCGTTTAGAAAAAGCAGTACAAGAACTTATCGGTTCAAAAACTGCATTTCAATTTGACGATGTAACGGATATGGGGAAAACCTGGATTGTCGAAGGTGAATTGGAAGATGGAACAGCTACGTTACAGACAGAATATAATAAAGAGAAAAATAGAGTAGATTCTACAACCATACGATATAAAATAAGTAGTTTGGGAAAGGCGATGAACGCGCCACTCAAGACAAAAGTATTAAACAGCGCCAAAGTGTTTGACAGCAAGCGCCCCTTGCAATTTGAAGCATTCTGGCGAGTCAAATCCCCTTATCAGTCCAACAAGCCTTCAAATTACTGGGTATTCTGGGGGGCAGGAGAAAAAGCTTCCTCATTGTATGTTGATGTGGATCAAGGTAATGCTATTACCGTCAATGCGGACTATGCGCTGAAGCAGGTGGATCCTGTGTTACTGAACCGTGCAATGAACACGTTTAAGCGAGTGAGTGGACAGCGAATCACAGTGCAGCATGTCTCACGGTACAAGGATGAGAAAAAGGGGCTTTCTTATTGGTCGTTCGAGGATGCAAGCGAGACGAATGAAGTCAAAATTGGTGCGGTAACCGGCAAAGTACTGGCTGTGTCCACCTCTGGGATGGACTGGAATGATGACGCAGATTTCAAAAAATCTTTTGCAAGTCCCAAATATACTGCCGCCGAAGCATTGAAGCTGGTCAAGCCTAAGGTTCAGCTGTTGTTTAATATCAATGTGTCTGGCTATAAAGTGAAAGTTCAAGGAAATCAATATACGTTCTCCAAGCAGCAAAAGGGGACGGATTCTATTGTGGCTAAAGTAAATAAAAAAGGGACTTTTTACGAGTTTTCTCTCCATTCTTCTGATGGGGAAATGCAATGAAAATGTAGTGGGAAATAGAAAATGATCCATCAAGTTGCTTCACTCCTGATATCATATTATCGGGACGTGAGGCGGCTTTTTTTGTTTTTGGCTTATGTTTGTAGTCTCTTTATGTTACATTAGTATGAAAATAAAGAGCGGGGTGGAGCAGAGGACATGAAACCGGATTTGCGTACTGTGCTGAATCGTGAAATTATTGTCGGAGACGGCGCTATGGGGACTTTTTTGTCCCAGCTAGGATTTCCAGTAAATACGTCTTACGAAGAGCTGAACATTACTTCGCCTGGCGTCATATCAGACGTGCATGGTCAGTATTTAAATGCAGGAGCACGATTGCTGGAGACGAATACATTCTCTGCAAATGATTATAAATTAGCCCGCTTTGGATTGGAATCTAAGGTAGAAGAAATCAATCGTGCTGGTGTGAGGATTGCCAGGGCTGCGGCTGGACCCGAACATTATGTAGTAGGTGCGGTCGGTTCCATATGCGGAGGCAAACGTCTCAACATATCCAAGCTAGAGCTGTCAAGAAACTACGAACAGCAGATTGATGCTCTTCTGTCCGAAGGGGTTGACGGCATTTTATGCGAAACGTTTTATTCACTGGACGAAATGCGCATTGCGCTTCACAGTGTACGTAAATACAGTGACATTCCGGTAATTTGTCAATTTGCGGTTGACCAAATTGGTCGTACCCAAGATGGGTTTTTAATGGCACAAGCCTTTTCAACACTGCGTAGTGAAGGAGCTGATATCCTCGGGTTTAACTGTCACTCCGGTCCACAGGGAATTATGAGTGTAATGGAGCAACTGGACGGTCCCTTGTCTGTACCACTGTCTGTATATCCGAATGCGGGATTGGCAGATTATGTGGACGGTCACTATGTATACGGTGCATCACCTGAATATTTCGGAGAATGTGCTACGTCCTTTGTAGATCTCGGTACGAGGCTGATTGGTGGTTGCTGCGGAACGACACCAGACCATATTGCTGCTATTTCCAAAGCTTTAAACAATTTGCAACCGCCCCCGTTGGCTCCAAAAGAAACCTTTTCGACGGAAGTCATTCATGTGGTGGAGCAGACAGCAGATGAAGGGGGACGAGGAAATGGCAGACATACCAGCGAACCCAACATTGTGGATCTGGTTAAGGAACGGCATACGGTTATTGTAGAGCTGGACCCTCCGCGAGATCTCGACATTACCCGGTTTATGCAAGGTGCACATGCCTTGAAGAAAGCCGGAGCCGATGCACTTACACTTGCTGACAATTCGCTTGCAGTCACTCGTATGAGCAATATGGCGCTTGGGCATCTGGTTAGTATTGAAACAGGCTTGCGTCCATTAATTCATATCGCATGTCGTGACCGTAATCTGATTGGTACGCAATCCCACATGATGGGTTTTGACGCACTGGGTATTGACCATGTACTGGCGGTTACTGGAGATCCAGCGCGGTTCGGTGATTTACCAGGCGCCAGTTCGGTGTATGATATGACATCTTTTGAAATCATACGCATGATCAAGCAACTAAATGATGGTGTCGCATTTTCCGGTAAGCCACTCAAGCAGAAAGCTAATTTTGTGGTGGGAGCTGCTTTTAATCCAAATGTTAAGCATTTGGGTAAAGCCGTACAGCGGTTGGAAAAGAAAATTGCCTCCGGGGCCGATTATATTATGACCCAGCCTGTTTACGATCCCGAGCTGATTAAAGCCATCGCAGAACAGACACGGCATTTGGAGATACCGATTTTTATCGGTATTATGCCGCTGGCTAGTGGCCGCAATGCAGAATACTTGCACAATGAAGTCCCAGGCATTCAGCTATCCGATGAGGTGCGTGCACGCATGTCGGGGCTGGAAGGCCCGGAAGGACGAGCTATGGGCGTGTCTATTGCCAAGGAGCTGCTTGATACGGCCATGGAACATTTTAATGGGATCTATTTCATGACTCCTTTCATGTTCTATGAAATGACAGCTGAGCTGACTTCATATGTGTGGCAAAAATCAGGCCGAGCACAGGCCCCCTTGTTTCGACTATAATAATCAATTACAATAGTATAATGGATGTGATGCCGATGTCATTGAGTATGACCGGATACGGTCAAGCCATCCTTCATCATAAGGGGTATAAAGTGCGCTTGGAATTGAAATCGGTCAATCACCGCTATTGCGAAGTGATGATGAGAATTCCACGTGAATGGACTCAATATGAAGATGGCTTGAGAAGAACGGTTCAACAGCAGATTAAACGCGGTCGTATCGATGTTTTCATCCACAGGGAACGTGATGAAGAACAGATACCCGCCGCACGGTTGAATGACACTGTCGTGCAGGCTTACCTGCGTGCAGCGGAGCAGCTGGCGGATCGTTATGGCGTGAAAGGAACGTTAGGTATAAGTGATATCCTTGCTTTGCCTGATGTTCTGGGTGAGCCTGGAGAGGCTTGCAATGGAGACGAAGAGGACTGGGAAGAGCATTTACAGCGAGCTTTGAACGAAGCTTTGCAAGGATTGCTGGAGATGAGAAGGCGAGAAGGCGGGCATTTGGCACAAGATGTGGAATCCCGTATCTTACGTCTGGAATCCTTTCATCATGAAATGACGGTGTTGGCTCCTCATGTTGTGAGCGACTACCGTAACAGGCTGAAGCACAGGCTTAAAGAGCTTCAGGACGGTTCATTTACGCTTGATGAACATAAGTTCGGAATGGAGATTGCGTTATTCGCGGATCGCAGCAATATTGATGAGGAGCTTACCCGGCTTCAAAGTCATTTTGGACAGTGCAAAAGGTTGCTGCTGTCGGACGAGCCGGCCGGTCGCAAATTAGATTTTTTAATCCAGGAAATGAACAGGGAAGTCAACACGATCGGCTCTAAGGCTAATCATCTCACATTAGTTAATTTGGTCGTTGAGATGAAAGCAGAGCTTGAAAAAATTCGTGAGCAGGCTGCAAATATTGAGTAGCTACCTGGTAGCGGCACGGCTGCAATAGTCACATGTATAGGGGGAAAGACCTGAATATGGCAATCAAATTGATCAATATTGGCTTTGGCAATATCGTGTCGGCCAACCGAATAATCTCCATCGTCAGTCCGGAGTCTGCTCCGATCAAGCGGATTATACAGGAAGCCAGGGACCGTCATATGTTAATTGATGCTACCTATGGCCGCCGGACACGGGCTGTTATTATTACAGACAGTGATCATGTAATCCTGTCTGCGGTGCAGCCGGAGACGGTCGCTCATCGCCTATCCACTAAAGATGATGACAATGACGAATAAAAATGGAGTGTACTATGGCTAAGGGATTATTATTTGTAATATCTGGACCTTCGGGGGTCGGCAAAGGGACGGTAGGCAATGCATTGCGCGAAAAGCTACCTGAGATAACGTATTCCGTTTCTGCTACAACTCGAACACCTCGTTCGGGCGAGCAGGATGGAGTGACCTATTTTTTCAAAACGCGTGAAGAATTTTTAGGCATGATTGAACGAGATGAATTGCTGGAGTACGCAGAGTATGTAGGTAACTACTATGGCACTCCACGTGATTTTGTAGACCAGACGCTTGCGCAGGGTAAAGATATCTTTCTGGAAATTGAAGTTCAGGGCGCGCTAAAGGTTAAAGAAAAATTCCCGGAAGGCATATTCATTTTCTTGCTTCCGCCTTCACTGGATGAATTGAAGGATAGAATTCGGGGACGTGGCACAGAAACTCAAGCAACCATTGATCACCGTATGTCGGTAGCTGTGAACGAGATGAACTTGTTACGTCACTATGATTATGCGGTTGTCAATGATGAGATTGATTTCGCTTGTAAACGAATAGAATCCATTATTATCGCCGAACATTGTAAGGTTCGACCTTAATCGAGGCTTTACATATGCCAAGCGTACCAAAAGAGAAATAATACTGTATAAGCTGAGCTTGAAGGTGTACACTGGAGTTCAGCTTATACAGCTTAAAACTACATGAAGAGGTGTCTATTCGTGCTGTATCCTTCCATTGATGAAATGATGAAAAAGGTAGATAGTAAATATTCGCTGGTTGTAGCGGCATCACGCCGTGCTAGACAGTTGCGTGAGGGCGAGAAGACGAGCTTGAAGAGTCCTAAATCTCACAAACAGGTTGGAGTAGCTCTGGAAGAGATCTATGCAGATCATCTTTTGCTTGAAAGCGGCGAAGAAGAATAAGAATTATAGACAATCATTATAACCAGGCGCAATGCCAATTCCTTTGACAACCGCAAGGTTGTTATTTTTTTCGGTCAGGGGGAGTTAACGATGTTGAAGGGGAAAGTTATTATTCTTGGTATAACCGGTGGAATTGCTGCTTATAAAGGGGCTGCGCTCTGCAGTAAGTTGACGCAAAAGGGAGCCGATGTTCATGTGATTATGACGGCTTCTGCCAAGGAGTTTATTACCGAACTTACACTGCAGTCACTCTCTCGCAATCCGGTGTACAGTGATACATTTGATGAAAGAGAGCCGTCCATCGTATCTCATATTCATCTGGCAGATGCGGCTGATTTGGTGCTAGTTGCTCCTGCAACAGCGAATATCATCGGAAAAATGGCGCATGGTCTTGCTGATGATATGTTATCGACAACGTTACTGGCTACGACAGCACCTATTATGGTGGCCCCTGCGATGAACGTACATATGTACACTCATCCGGCAGTCATGCAAAATATGGAGACACTGGTATCACGTGGTGTGAAGATGATTGAGCCTGGGGAAGGATTACTGGCTTGCGGTTACGTTGGCAAAGGACGTTTGGAAGAGCCAGAAACTATTGTGCAAACGATTGAGCGCTTTTTTGATCAGCAGGCTCTGGAACCTGAAGCCGCAATCAAATCTGAATCACGGTGGTTTGGAGAAGAATCTACAGAGAATCAAGTAACTGAGCCACTTGTAAATAAGAATGAACTAGCGCTTTCAGGAAAAAAAGTCATTGTCACGGCTGGAGGCACGATTGAGCGAATTGATCCTGTCCGTTACATTACGAATGATTCATCTGGTAAAATGGGCTTTGCCATTGCGAAAGTGGCTCAGGAGATGGGGGCGGAGGTACATTTGATTGCTGCCAATACCAGCGCGGAGCCGCCTTCAGGTATTTCGCTTGAAAGAGTCCAGTCAGCTGAAGATATGTACCAGGCTGTGCTAAAACAATGGGAAACGAGTGACATGGTCGTTATGGCTGCTGCTGTGGCAGATTATCGACCACGTGAGGTAGCACAGACTAAGATCAAGAAAAAAGATAGTGTATTTACATTAGAGTTAGTGAAGAACGTCGATATTTTGGAATCACTCGGACGCAGCAAGAAACATCAATTTTTAATTGGCTTTGCAGCAGAAACGGGAAATTTGGAGACGTATGCAATAGATAAATTAGAACGTAAAAATTGTGATTTGCTTGCGGCAAACGATGTAACTACAGATGGTGCTGGTTTTGGTGTTGATACGAATGCTGTTCAAATATATGACCGAAGCGGGATGGTAGAGCAGATCCCTGTACAGTCAAAGGAAGAAGTTGCGCGTAAATTGCTTACTCTAGCCGCGGGACGCATGGGTGGGGTGTTGCATTAATGGAAACAGGCAATTTAGTTGCCAAGGTTATTGTCGATGTACCTGCCAAAGATACAGATCGTACCTTCGATTATCTGATACCGGATTCCATGAAACCTTGGATTGAGCCAGGTAGTCGGGTAGCTGTGCCTTTTGGCAAACGGACGGTGCAGGCTTTTGTTATCTCAGTAGTTCCAGCTGAGGAGCCGCCGAAATACAGGATGAGGGCGATTCAGGAGTTGCTAGATCTGGTACCGCCCTTATCTCCCGATTTGGTTGAATTGGGCAAATGGATGAGCGAACGTTATGCTTGTAATCAGATTATGGCACTGCAAGTGATGATTCCTACCGCGCTTAAGGGCAAGGCGGAACGTTATATCTCAATTGCCGAACAGCATGAGTCTACGAATCCACAGCGGTCTATGCTGTCTAATCAGGAGGATGAGATCGAATGGGCCCTTCTGACTGACGACGGTATGAGTGATCCGGCGGAGCGTCAGATTGTCAGCTTCATTCAGAATAAGGAGCAAGTCCCGTTGCAGCAACTCAGTAGACGCTTCCCCGAGGAGGCGGAGGTTATTAAATCGCTGTTGCGCCGCGGAGTGCTTCAAGAAAGTCAGGTTATTAAAGACAAGCTTGGCAAAAAGACGATGAAAGCTGTTGATTTGGCTATCAGCATAGATGAGGCATCCATGGCACTGGAGCAATTTTCTGCCAAGGCGCAGCGTCAGCGGGAGGTACTTGCTTTCTTGCTGGAACGTAGCGAGTTTCTGCCTCTGCCGCTGAAGGAAGTAATGACCTCGCTAGGTGTTTCGGCTGCCACGGTTAAGGCATTGGAAGATAAGGGCTATGTGTTACAGGAAGACGTTGAAGTCTTTCGCGATCCCTATCGGGGCAGACACTTCAAGCCTACAGATCCTCTTCCGCTTACGGCAGAGCAGCAGTCAGTGTATGAACGGATTGTTCGTCAGCTGGACATACGTGAGCAAGGAGCTTATTTGCTGCATGGAGTTACAGGGAGCGGTAAGACGGAAATCTATCTGCAGACTATTCAGCGCTGTATCGAGCAGAATCGCCAGGCCATTGTGCTCGTACCTGAAATATCATTAACCCCACAAATGGTCGAACGTTTCAAAGGTCGTTTTGGCGACCAGGTCGCAGTGATGCACAGTAGGTTGTCGGGGGGAGAACGGTACGATGAGTGGCGCAAAATACGCGAAGGCCGTGTGAAAGTCGCAATCGGCGCTCGCTCGGCGGTATTTGCCCCTTTTCGTGAGCTAGGGCTCATTATTATGGATGAGGAGCACGAAACATCCTATAAGCAGGAAGAGACGCCCAAATACCATGCGCGTGATGTAGCCATTCGCAGAGCACACCAGCACGGGGCTGTCGTTATTCTCGGTTCAGCTACACCATCATTGGAAAGCTATTATGCTGCCCGCTCCCAAAGCAACGACGAATTCGCGCCGTTGCTGCTGGAAATGCCGACCCGCGCATTAGGGAACACGTTACCCGAAGTCCATATCATGGACATGCGTGAGGAGCTACGGGCCGGCAACCGCTCCATGTTCAGCCGTGCGTTGCATAATGGAATCGCAGAGCGATTAGAGCGTAAGGAGCAGACGGTATTGCTGTTGAATCGGCGTGGTCACTCCACGTTCGTCATGTGCCGGAGCTGCGGCTATGTGGCAGGATGTCCGGATTGTGATATTTCGCTTACCTATCATCAGCGGTCGAACAATTTACGTTGTCATTATTGCGGCTATTCCGAGCCTGTACCTCAGACTTGCCCGGAGTGCGGTAGTGAGCATATTCGTTACTTCGGTACAGGTACGCAGCGAGTGGAAGAAGAGTTGGCTAAGCTATTCCCCGGCATACGTGTTGTCCGAATGGATGTCGATACCACAACTGAAAAAAACGCTCATGAAAAGCTGCTCAAGCAATTTCGTGATAAAAAAGCAGACGTACTGCTGGGTACTCAAATGGTAGCCAAAGGGCTGGACTTTCCCGATGTAACGCTGGTAGGTGTCATTACTGCGGATTCCGCTCTTAATTTACCGGATTTTCGGGCTGCGGAAAAGACATTTCAGCTGTTAACACAAGTAGCCGGGCGTGCTGGAAGGCATCAATTGCCGGGGGAAGTATTCGTACAATCCTACACTCCAGAGCATTATTCGGTGGTTCACGCAAGTCGTCATGATTATGCATCGTTTGTGAGAGAAGAGTTGAAACATCGTCGCAATCTGCACTACCCGCCATACTGCCGACTAATCTTAGTGACCTTTTCTCATGAACAGCTCCCGGTGCTGGTCCGACTGGCTGAAAATTATTCAGCGACACTACAAGGACGAGCCAGACAACGGGGCTGGTTCGGGAATATGGACCGGCTTACATCGGATGTGCTGGACATCTTGGGGCCAGTAGCTTCACCCATTTCGAGAATCAAGAATAGATACCGATTTCAATGTATGATAAAATGGCGTGGAAATATCGACGCGATTGGTTTGGCTCAGCAAGTGGCTGATGAAATGGCCGAATCTGCACAGGCACAAAAGTTGCTGATTAGTTTGGATGTTGATCCGCAAATGCTTATGTAGAGTGTTAACACTAAAGTTATTAGTACAATTAATGCGGACAAGCCGTCCGTACATAGGATAATGTAGCAGTCGCTTTTGTGATGAATACAGTAAAGCCTAAATGAAGGAAAAAGAGGAAGGTGTTCTGTTGTCATGTCAATTAGAATTATAGTGTTGGAGCCGGATGACGTATTGCATAAAGTAGCAAAGGAAGTTACAAAAATTACGCCTAATGTGCAAAAGCTGTTGGACGATATGGCTGATACGATGTATGAAGCAGAAGGAGTAGGTCTTGCTGCTCCACAAGTAGGTATTTTGAAGCGACTCATCGTTGTAGATGCTGGAGACGAGCATGGCTTGATTAAAATGATCAATCCAGAAATTGTGGCCGAAGAAGGAGAACAATTGGGACCTGAAGGCTGCCTGAGTATTCCAGGGTTGAACGGAGATGTACGTCGTGCCGAGAAGGTTACAGTCAAGGGACTGAATCGCGAGGGCAAGGCTATTACCGTTACAGCGACAGGATTGCTTTCTCGTGCTTTTCAGCACGAAATTGATCATCTAAATGGAGTATTGTTCACGGATATTGCAGAAAAAGTATATGAGGTTGCTCTGGAACAGCCAGGACCGAACCGTCAGGCAGGGGAGTGAGGTTCGATGAGTCAAGACATTCGTATTATCTTTATGGGTACACCTGAATTTGCAGTCCCATCGCTGAATATGTTGCTGGACAACGGATATAACGTGGTCGGCGTAATTACTCAGCCAGATAAACCACAGGGACGGAAAAAAATATTGACGCCTACACCAGTCAAGGAAGCGGCTGAAAAGCGCGGATTACCTGTGCTGCAACCGACCCGCCTGCGGCAGCCGGAAGCAGTGGCTCAGGTGGCAGAGTTGCGTCCCGACCTGATCGTCACCGCAGCTTACGGTCAAATTTTGCCTAAGTCCGTATTAGACTTGCCTCGTTTCGGCTGTCTGAATGTGCATGGTTCGTTACTTCCCCGATATCGGGGAGGTGCACCGATCCAGCGTGCGATTATTAACGGTGAAACAGTGACGGGTGTAACGCTAATGTATATGGCGGAAGGGCTGGACACCGGTGATATGATATCGCGGGTTGAGGTGGCTATAGAGCCAGAGGATACGTCTGGCACAATTTTTGAGAAGCTAAGCGTAGTCGGAGCGAGACTTTTGCAGGACGAGCTGCCCAAGTTGCTGGCAGGGCAATCAGACCGTACGCCGCAAAATGAGGATGAGGCGACCTATGCCCCTAACCTGAACCGTGATGATGAGCGCATTACATGGAGTGATAATGCGCAGCAAATATACAACCGGATTCGCGGTCTGGTTCCTTTTTCTGGCGCGTTTACACTTTGGGAGAACAATGTTTTTAAAATATGGGCTGCGGAGCAGCCTTCCATAAATAATGAAGCGAGTGGCTCAAATGCTCCAGCACCCGGCACGGTTCTTCAATTAACCGCTCGTGGCATTGAGGTGCAGACAGGTAAAGGAACCCTCTGGCTGACCCAGGTTCAACCGGCAGGCAAGAAGGTTATGGAAGCCGGAACCTTTGCGCGCGGTGGACAGATGAAGCCCGGCACGGTGCTCGGATGAGCGGGGGACACTCCCGTCAGGGAGACCAACGCAAGGGAGTGGGGATCAGACCCGGCAAGACTCGCAAACAGACGGCGCGGGAAGTTGCACTTGATGTGCTGACCGGTGTGGAGCAAGAGGGCGCGTATAGCAATTTTGAGCTCAATCGCCGGCTTCAGCAGGCAGGTTTATCTGCAAGTGACGTTGGTTTGACGACGGAACTTGTATACGGTACAGTGGCACGCCGAAATACACTGGATTATTTTTTGAATAAATTTGTTCAAAAAGGAACGGCCAAGCTTCAACCTTGGGTACGTTCATTGCTGCGGATGAGCGTGTATCAGCTGGTGTATCTGGATCGAGTTCCGGATCATGCAGTTGTTAGTGAAGCAGTGACCATTGCCAAACGGCGCGGGCATCAGGGGATTTCCGGTATGGTCAATGGCGTACTTCGCAGCATGCTGCGTGAGCCGGACAAGCTGCGCATTCCTGACGGTTTGTCAGCAGAGGAACGGATTTCGTTAGAACATTCCCATCCACAGTGGCTAGTTAAGCGCTGGATCAAGCAATACGGTGTCGATACAGCTGAGGCTATCTGCAAGGCTAATAACGAGCCCCCTGCGGTCAGTGTACGAGTGAATACGACGATGACCAGTCGTGATCAGCTGCTGGACGAGATGGTTGCAAAAGGGATTGATGCCGTTCCTTCGCCCGTTAGCCCCTATGGGATTGTTGTTCGTAGCGGCGGAAATATGGCGCTTACCTCGTGGTATACGGACGGATTGTTGTCTGTACAGGATGAAAGCTCCATGCTTGTTGCCGAAGCGGTCGCTCCTGAGCCTGGCATGACAGTGCTGGATTGCTGCGCAGCTCCAGGCGGCAAAACAGCTCATATGGCTGAGCTGATGAAGGATCGCGGCCGGATCGTTGCGAATGATCTGCATGCCCATAAGCATCAATTAATCCGTGAGCAAGCGAGTCGGCTTGGTCTGGATGCTGTTGAGACGGTTACCGGTGATGCGTTGGACTTAAAGGAACGATATGCTCCGGCTTCTTTTGACCGTATTTTGCTGGATGCACCATGCTCCGGTTTTGGGGTAATTCGCCGTAAACCTGATCTGCGTTGGAGCAAAACTGCGGAGGATGTTCGCGATATTACTCAACTGCAGCACGAGTTGCTGGATAGTGTGGCCGGACTGTTGAAGCCGGGTGGTATTCTGGTATACAGCACTTGCACGATTGAGCCTGATGAAAATGAAGGACAATTGGCTCGGTTTTTAAGCGAACATCCAGAGTATGAGTTGGCAAAGGATCATTCTTTTCCAGACGTGAATCACGAAATGGATGGTATACAGAAAGGCTCAGTACAGCTGTTACCGCAGCATTTTCACAGTGACGGATTTTATATCGCGCGTCTGCGCCGGGTAAAGTAGAACGGAAGAGAATTCCAGGTAGCTGCCCACCAGTATTTCCACAATCCGCCGGACACCTTCCGGCGGTTTTTTGCATGAAGATGAAAAATTTTTACCCCCTCAGGGATTTGTGCTAAAATAGGAAGAATGAAAAAACACTGTCTGCGATTAAACAGAACTTAATGAAGAAGGAACGGGTGCAAATATTGATGAAACCTTTTATATACGATTTAACACTGGAAGAGCTTCAGGACTGGGCCAAAAATAATGGTGAGCCTGCCTTTCGGGGAGGACAAATTTTTGACTGGCTGTATGTAAAGCGGATCAATAATTTCAGCGAGATGACGAATTTGTCCAAGGCGCTGAGAGAAAAGCTGGAGGAGCAATTCAGTTTTGTGACGCTTCACGAAATTACAAAGTTGGAATCGAAAGATGGTACTGTTAAATTTCTGTTTGGTTTACATGATGACCATGCTATTGAGACGGTTATCATGAGACACAATTACGGAAACAGTATTTGTGTAACGACTCAAGTAGGTTGCCGGATTGGCTGTACTTTTTGTGCTTCGACGCTTGGGGGTCTCAAAAGAAACCTGACGGCTGGCGAAATTACTGCACAGGTGGTGCAGGCTCAGAAAATTCTGGATAAAACGAATGAACGAGTGAGCAGTATCGTAATTATGGGCTCGGGTGAGCCTTTTGAGAACTATGAAGCGACAATGACGTTTTTACGTACAATGATTCATGAAAAAGGCCTGAATATTGGTCAACGTCATATTACGGTTTCAACCAGCGGCATTGTGCCCAATATTTATAAATTTGCTGACGAGGATACACAAATTAATCTGGCAATATCCATTCATGCGCCTAATGATGCGCTACGTTCGAAGCTAATGCCTGTAAATCGGCGTTATCCTTTTAAGGATGTTATGGATTCTCTTCGTTATTATCTTGCTAAGACGGGGCGGAGAATTTCATTCGAATATGCCTTGATCGGTGGAGTGAACGACCAGGCAGAACATGCTGAAGAGCTTGCGGATGTGTTGAAGGACATGCTGTGTCACGTCAATTTGATTCCGGTCAACCATGTGCCTGAGCGCAAGTATGTGCGCACATCGCGCAGTGATATTTTTAATTTTCAACGTATTCTTGCCGAAAAAGGCGTCAATGTGACGATCCGGCGTGAACAGGGTCACGATATTGCCGCTGCTTGCGGTCAGTTGCGTGCAAAGCATATGGAGTTGGGGTGAAACCATTTGATCAAAACAGTTCATGTCAGCCATGTCGGACGTGTGCGTTCGGTAAATGAGGATTCTGCCTGGATCAGGCACTTGGAGCAAGGCTATATTCTTGGAATTGTTGCCGATGGTATGGGGGGGCATCTGGCCGGTGATACGGCCAGCCGCCTTGCGGTAGAGACACTTGCCGCTGATTTGGCGACACTGGAGAGCGGGTTATCCGCACATTCTTTGACGGCGGCGCTCAGCGACGCTATTTTGCATGCCAATGAAGTCATCTTCCAAACGGCTGCGCGCGATGACCAGTATCATAATATGGGAACGACGGTTGTTGCCGTTTTGCTCAACGATGCATCTGGAATTATCGGACATATCGGTGACAGTCGCGCCTATGTCATATCCAAAGGCACGGTCCGTCAGCTTACAGAAGACCATACTTTGGTTAATGAGTTGTTCAAAAACGGTCAGATCAGTAAGGAAGAGCGGGAGAACCATCCTCGTCGCAATGTTCTGACACGGGCATTGGGCACTGATTCCGAGGTGAAGGTGGACATTGACACCATTACGCTGGAAAAAGGCGATGTGCTATTACTTTGCAGTGACGGATTAAGCAATTTGGTAACAGAAGAACAGATCCGTAAGGTAGTAGGTGCCGCAGAAAATCCTTTGGAGGAACGTGCGGATCGTCTGCTACACCTGGCGTTGCTTGCCGGTGGAGACGATAATATTACTGTAGCTTTGTTTGAATTGCCCGACAACACGGTTTCATTGAGTGAAAAGGGGTGTGAAGCATGATCGGGCACCTGCTTGGGGGAAGATACGAAATTATTGAGCGCATCGGTGGCGGCGGTATGGCGCTGGTGTATAAGGCTCAAGACATTTTGCTGAATCGCAATGTCGCGGTTAAAGTGTTGCGTCAGCAATTTGTTCATGATGAGGAATTTATTCGCCGGTTTCGGCGCGAGGCACAGTCAGCAGCCTCACTTTCTCATTCGAACGTGGTCAGTATTTATGATGTCGGCCAAGAGGATGAAATCCATTATATTGTAATGGAATGCGTTGAAGGCAAAAATTTGAATGAGATTATTAAAGAACGTGCGCCATTACAAGTGGATGAAGCAGTACGGATTGCTTCCCAGATTTGTGATGCTCTGGAACATGCTCACCAAAATCAGATTATTCACCGAGACATTAAGCCTCATAATATCTTAATTGGACGTAATGGACGGGTTAAGGTAACCGATTTTGGGATTGCTCGAGCTGTTACGTCAACGACAATTACCCAGACAGGTTCTGTTGTGGGTTCTGTTCATTATTTTTCACCTGAGCATGCAAAGGGTGTCATTACCGGTGA
The DNA here is from genome assembly GCF_000237325.1 of Paenibacillus polymyxa M1. Taxonomy (NCBI): domain Bacteria; kingdom Bacillati; phylum Bacillota; class Bacilli; order Caryophanales; family Paenibacillaceae; genus Paenibacillus; species Paenibacillus polymyxa. The sequence goes on along the minus strand of NC_017542.1, from coordinate 3,600,110 downwards.
AAAATCGGACTTATATTCTTTAGGTATTGTCTTATATCAAATGCTAACGGCACAGCTTCCTTTTCTGGGAGAAAGCCCAATTAGTGTGGCACTCAAGCATTTGCAAGAGGAATTTGAGGAACCGCGTAAAATTAACCCGTTGATTCCACAAAGTGTAGAAAATGTTATTTTAAAATCGATGCGCAAAAATCCGGAGGAACGTTATCAATCGGCAGACGAAATGCTAAGAGATTTGGAAACCTGTCTGCTACCGGGGCGGCGCAATGAATCTAAGCTGGAGTTTACACATTTGGATGATGAGGACCAAACGCGGGTTATCCCAGCTATTAAGCCTCAACAACTAGGTGTGTCTTCCAGTGGTGACGATGTGCCTGTCCAACCTCGTGAGTCTGAACAGCTTCCGAGCAAGCAATCGTCCAAGAAAAATAGAAAAAAAACGATCTTCTGGGTAACACTAGTGTTGGTGCTACTTTTGTGCATGGGCGGCGTGGTGTACTATGTGCAAAGTGTGCTTGTCGTGGCTGATGTGAAAGTACCAAGTGTACTGACACAAACAGAAGACCAAGCGAAGGTCACTCTAAGTAAAGCAGGACTAGTCATTGACGATCCAATCCAGCATGAATATAAAGAGGGGATTGCACCAGGAGTTGTTTTTTATCAAAGCTACCCTGAAGGATCTTTAGTCAAGGAAGGAACGGAGATTAGTCTGAAAGTCGGAATTGCCAAGCCGCTTACCCCGATGCCAGATGTCAAAGGGCAAAGCTACGAGAATGCTGTCAAGCTACTGACCGCCCAGCAAATTAAGGAAACGCAGATTCAGCAAAATGAGCAGTTCAGTGATCAGGCTGAAGGAACCGTCCTTAGTCAGACACCCGCTGCAAATGAGCCATTTGATAAGGATTCAGTCCAAGTTGTGCTCACAGTCAGCAAGGGCGCTGACACTGTAAAAATGCCAAGTCTCGTAGGGAAAACGCAGAACCAAGCGGAAAATGAGGTCAAAAAGGCAGGGCTGAAGGTTGGCTCGATTAAAGAAGAATTTAGCTATGAGCAGGAAAAAGGAAGAGTAACCAAACAATGGCCATCCGAGGCAGGCAGTGAGTTGCCACCAAATACGGAAATTACGTTTTATGTAAGCACTGGTTACCCGCCAGAAGCGATTACGCTGCCATTTAATGTGCCTGTTGCACCGAAGGAAGAGGGCAAGAACAGTAAAATTCGTATCACTTATACAGATGCACGTGGAGAAAATCAGGAGTGGGGCAGCCGTACGATTAATACGACACAGACGTTTACGATCAACCTGCTGATGGCCCCTAACAAAGACAGTGTCGTCTCCGTATTTAGAGATGGTGCTTTTGTTGACACGTATCCTGTTTCTTATATTGATGCAAAAAATGGAACGGTGACGATGCCTCAAATTGCTCCACCTGCAGGAACATCACCGACTGATTCATCTGGTGGTACTTTCTCGCAGAATGGAAACGGTGAGGAAGGAAACAGCGGGGAATCTTCTAATGATAACGGTAATGGTGGAGGCGACTCTAACAATCAGGAGGGAACAGAAGGTGATGGTGACCCTTCTGCTTTTGCCCCAGGAACCGATTCCGCAGGAGTTACGCGCAGTGAGTTAGCGGTTAGCAAAAAGAACAATCCTGGTCACGGTTCCTACAAAAAGAAGGACAAAGTGATCGAGGCTGTGCAGCATCAGTAAACTTACTAGAGAAAGAAGCTTAACCTGTTCCACACAATGAAACTTGAACATTATGAAGGAGGACATCTTACACATGCCTGAAGGTCTGATCGTCAAGGCGCTTAGCGGATATTATTATGTCTCCAGCCTGGATCAGGATGGGCGTCCGGTATCCGGCGAAGCTACGGTACAATGCAGAGCACGTGGCCTTTTCAAGAAAAAAGAGATTACGCCCCTTGTCGGTGATCGGGTCGTTTACGAACTGACTGAAAACGGGGAAGGTATGGTCAAGGAGATTAGAAAGCGTACGACGGAGCTAATTCGCCCTCCTGTGGCTAATACCACGCTGGCTGTGTTGCTGTTTTCCCTGCGTGAGCCGGATTTAAACCTGCCTTTACTGGACAAATTTTTAGTCCATATTGAGCACGCCGGGCTGGATACGATTATCTGTCTGACCAAGCGCGATTTGTATGAAGGCAGCCCTTCAGAGGATGATACGGTGCTGAAGGTTCAGGAAATGTACCGGAAGATCGGTTACGAGGTGCTGGTAACCAGCACCCGTACCGGAGAGGGGACGGCTGAGCTCAAGAAGCTGTTGGCCGGCCAAATCAGCGTGTTTTCCGGTCAGTCAGGTGTAGGAAAGTCCTCCATGCTAAATGCTTTGGAGCCCGGGTTAACGCTGGAGACGAGCGCCATCAGCAATAAGCTGGGACGAGGAAGACATACGACTCGTCATGTGGAGCTGATTCCATTAGACAACGGTGGGTTTGTAGCAGATACACCAGGGTTTAGCCAACTGGATTTTTTGGAGCTGGGTGTGGATGAGTTATCGCCTTGTTTTCGAGAATTCCAACAATATGCAGAAGGATGCAAATTTCGAGGTTGTACGCATATTCACGAACCTGGCTGTAAAGTAAGAGAGGCCTTGGAAGAGGGACATATTTCACAAGGACGATATGATAGCTATCTGCAATTTTATCAGGAATTAAAAGAAAAAAAGCGGAGGTATTGAGCATATGTTAAAAATAGCACCGTCGATTTTATCCGCTGATTTTGCTCGTTTGGGCAGTGAAGTCGCGGAAGTCCAAGCAGCGGGGGCAGACTGGATTCATGTTGATGTTATGGATGGTCATTTTGTATCCAATATTACACTGGGCCCCCCTATCGTTCAGGCTATTCGGCCGCATACAACTCTCCCACTGGACGTTCATCTGATGATTGAGCAGCCTGAACGTTATATCGGTGATTTCGTAAAGGCAGGAGCCAATATCATCACGGTTCATGCGGAGGCCTGTGTTCATTTGCATGGTGTCATTCACTTGATCAAGCAGCAAGGCGCTCTGGCGGGAGTGGCTCTCAATCCGGGGACATCACCATACGCGATCAAAGAAGTGCTGCCCAATGTGGATATGATTCTTGTAATGACGGTTAACCCTGGTTTTGGAGGCCAGTCCTTCATTCCAGAGACGTTGAATAAAATCAGACAAATCCGTGCTTGGTTGAACGAATTGGGTCGTCCAGACGTACATATCGAGGTGGACGGAGGTATTGCGGAAGAGACGGCACCAGCCGTATTTGAAGCAGGTGCTGACGTATTAGTGGCAGGTAGTGCAGTATACGGCAGAGCGGACCGTGCAGCGGCTATTACTGCTATTCGGGATAGTGTCGCTCATTTGTCCAAGTGAAGCTAACTGAAGCACTGTGGATGACCTTAGCGAGTATGATGACCGGTTTGACCCTCAGTTGTTTCTCGCTAGTGAAGACACCTTGGAATGCCATTCTTTCACTTTTGGCTGTTCTTATTGTCCTGTTTTATTTTCGTAAAAATGAACGGCGTGGTTTGCGCATCGGTTTTGTGGTGTGTAGTGTGCTTTATTATATCTTGTTTATTTTTATACTCTCAGCATATCTCTATGTTCACGGACTTGTCTGATGGTATAGCCTGGGATGGTTGTGCATAAATATGGTTACATGAGCGGGATTCTCATGTAGCCTTTTTTTTGTGGGGCAACAACCCTTGACAGGTTGCATAAACTACAGAGAACGGATGCAGGAGGATGATGGGGAGGGTGAGGCATGAAGTTTTACACAATCAAGCTGCCAAAATTTCTGGGTGGATTCGTCAAAGCCATTTTGAATACATTCCAGAAGAACTGAAATCAAAGTAACGTTAACACAGGATGTAGGATGAAGGCTAAAGGTACACAGGAGGCACGCTTCCCGGGCACAGCAGATTGATAGCTCGGCAGTAAACGACAGAAACGCGCGGGAAGGTGCCTGACATTTTGTCCTCTTGAATCAGTGGGATATTATTCGAATAATCAAAAAAGCACCCGTTTAAAACGAGGTGCCTTTTGTTTATAACGATATTTTTTTACGACTACACGCGAGTCACTTTACCGGCTTTCAATGCACGAGTGCTGACATAAACGCGTTTCGGTTTACCGTTAACGAGAATGCGAACTTTTTGTACGTTGACGCCCCAAGTACGGCGATTACGGTTGTTAGCGTGAGATACGTGGTTACCGCTGCCAGGCTTTTTGCCTGTTACAGAACATTTACGAGACATGATTCCACCTCCTATTCTGAAAATAACCAAACTCCATATGGAATGGGTCGCTCTTCAGGCCGACTGGGTCAGCCGGACTTTATAAGTCACTAACCTGAACAAAACAATACTTAAATATAATATCATAGTCAAAAAAGCTCCGTCAACTGATTCAAAAACTTTATTTATTTCTCTTTCGCATTATAGTACAATATGGGATAGCTATTGCTGCGACTATTTTGTTTTTTAATGGAATGTGAATTCTTATTCCAGTCATGCCGGGCAGTTCAGAGGCGGGACCATAATCATTATTCCGGCCAATGATTTTTTGTTGGGTAGTTGACTGGTTTTTCATATTATATGAGCTGTAGAAAGAAACCAGAGGATGGTTACGGAAGCTTACGAAAGGGTGACATTCGTATTCGTCGTCTGGCTTTAGTATAATTCAATTAAACCTTGAACAAGTGTTGTGAAGATGGATTGTAAAACAATTGTATTAAGCTAGGAAGGGGAATTCTCTTGAGTAATCGTTCTTTGAATGGAACAGACTTTACCGCGATGGTTTTAGCCGGGGCGGAACAATTACAGCAGCATGCGGAGCATGTCAATTCACTAAATGTATTCCCGGTGCCAGATGGTGATACGGGAACCAATATGAATCTGACGATGAGCGCGGGCGTAACGGAATTGAAGAGAGGAGATTCTTCCTCCATCGGTGTCATGTCCGGCATCTTATCCAAAGGCTTGCTGATGGGGGCCCGCGGCAATTCAGGGGTTATCCTGTCTCAGTTGTTCCGTGGCTTCAGCCGTTACGCTGCCCCATACGAGGAATTGAATACCCTTCAGTTCGCATCGGCATTGCAGAGCGGGGTGGATGCGGCCTACAAGGCGGTGGTTAAGCCGGTGGAGGGTACAATTCTTACCGTAGCGAAGGAAGCGGCCAGACATGCTGTGTTTTTCTCGCGCCGGACGAACGACATCACAGAACTGATGGAAGAAGTGCTTGCCAAAGCAAAGGAAACACTTGCCATGACGCAGGACATGCTCCCTGTACTGAAGCAAGTAGGGGTTGTAGACTCGGGCGGACAAGGGCTTGTGTATATTTATGAAGGGTTTATGCAGCATCTTGGAAGCGGATTGGTGACATCTCCAACTTCAAAAGGCGATAATGTACATCCGGTTTTTGCTCCTTATGTATCGGAGAGACCTACTTCTGCGCCTGTTGCTCCGTCCCCAGATGCGCCGATTTCTGCGCAGGCGAAGCTCGAAACGGAGAATATTGAATTTTTGTATGATATGGAGTTTTTTATTAATCGACAATTGGGCGAAGCGCAAGGTACAAATTTTGATGAGGAAGCTTTCCGGAAAGCGTTGTCAGTAGATGGTGATTCAATTATCGTTATTTCGGATGATGATGTCATCAAGGTTCATGTGCATTCTAAGGCTCCAGGTGAAGTCTTGAATCTTGCGCTGCGTTATGGGGAAATTACACAGATTCGAATTTTGAATATGCGCGAACAGCATCGTGATTTGCTGTCTGCAGGTATGGATGGTGCTCCTGAGCCTGAGTGGTTTGCTGAAATACCAACAGAGCCTGCACGTGAGGAGGAGCCATCTGAGCCCCCAGCTCATGAGCTGGCACCCTTTGGCTTTATAGCTGTGGCTTCTGGTGAAGGGATTGCTGATATTTTTAGAAGCTTGGGTGTTGATGTTGTCCTTTCGGGTGGTCAGACAATGAATCCGAGCACAGAGGACTTCGTTAATGCGGCTCGCTCGATTGCGGCTCAACATATTTTTATTCTGCCGAATAATTCCAATATAATCTTGGCGGCTGAACAAGCGCGTGAATTGCTAGAGGTGGAACGGTTGGTGTCGGTTATTCCGAGCAAAACAATTCCTCAGGGCATTGCAGCAGCATTTGCTTACCAAGAGGAAGAAGCCTTTGAGGTAAATCAAGATAATATGCGGGACGCAGTTACCCGTGTGAAGTCTGGACAAGTGACCTATGCGGTACGGGATACGACACTTGATGATCTGCATATTACAGCGGGCCACTACATTGGTATTCAGGATTCTAAAATTGTGGCGACTGAGGAGCAATTAATGGCAACATCCCGTCTTTTGCTGGCGAAAATGCTGGTGAATGGCGATGAAATTGTTACGATTCTTACAGGTTCGGATGCAAAACAAGAAGAGACAGATCAGCTTGTTGCGTGGCTTGAGGAAAATTATTCGGATGTTGAAGTGGAAGTTCATGAAGGTGGTCAGCCGATTTATCCTTATCTGTTCTCAGTGGAAACCTGATGTGCTTTAGCACGCCCATGGTAGTCCACTACAAAGGAGGTCTGACTGATGAGAACTATCATTTTGACGGATAGCACGGCTGATATTCCACAGGAAATAGCAGATCGTCTCGGCATAGTCATTGTACCATTGACAGTGATGTTCGGCAGCACAGCTTACCTGGATGGTATTGAGATGTCAGCTGCACAGTTTTACAGTGAACTGGTACGGGCTGATGAACTGCCTACAACGTCACAGCCATCACCAGCCCGTTTTTTGGAGACGTATACGGAGCTGTTGGAGCAATACCCCGAGAGCCAGATTATCTCCATCCATTTATCCTCCGGTGTGAGCGGAACGTACCAGTCCGCTCTGCTGGGCAAATCCATGTTGGAGAAGCATGAAGATAGAGTGACCGTTATGGATTCCAAGTCGGCCTCATACGGATACGGTATGCTCGTGGTTTATGCTGCAGAGCTGGCGGCCGCCGGGCAATCCCCGACTGAAATTATTCAGGGTGTGGAACGTCTTGGGGAACGCCGTTGTTTGTATTTCCTGGTGGATACACTGGAATACTTGCAAAAAGGCGGACGTATTGGCAAGGCTGCGGCTATGGTTGGTACGTTGCTTAACATTAAGCCAATTCTTTCGATTGACAAAGAAGGTATTATTTATTCGGCTGATAAGGCGAGAGGGAATAAAAAAGCGACAGCACGAATTATTGAACTGCTGGAGCGGGATTTAAAAGGCCAAAAAATTAATATTGCTGTGGGTCATACGGCAGATCGCTCGGCGGCAGAAGCGTTCGTGGCTCAGCTGGCAGAGCATTTTGAGCTGGGCGATCAAATATATACTGAACTTGGCGCTGTGATCGGAACTCATGTGGGACCAGGAACGATTGGTATTTTTGCATGGCCGGCCGGAGATGAGAGGTAATATGCTGCAATTGGATCAAATACCATTAAAACAAATACACGGCGTGAGTGCTCTCAAAGAGGGAGAGCTTCACGCTTTTGGCATTTCTAACGTGCAAGATATGTTGGAATATTATCCGTTTCGGTATGAAGATTACCGGCTGCGCTCGCTAAGCGAAGTGAAGGACGGAGATAAGATTACAGTACAGGCGAAAATTATGGGCATTCCGGTGCTTCAGCGTTACGGACGCAAATCAAGATTGACTTGTAAATTGATGGCTGAGGATTGGATGTTTACTGCGACATGGTTTAATCGGCATTTTTTGAAGGATCAGCTAACATCAGGTCGTGAAATTGTGGTGACTGGTAAATGGGATCTCAAGCGCATGCAGATGACTGTTGCAGACTCTGAGTTCCCTGATAAAGGAGTGGCCCGTTCAGGGACAATTCAACCGGTGTACTCTATAGGTGGAAAGATTACGCAGAGCTGGATGCGAAAAACAATGAATCAGACGCTCCAGCAGTTTGGTGAAATGATTCCCGAGATATTGCCAGATCTGCTGGTACGCAAGTATAGTATGATGCCACGCAAGCAGGCCATTGCAGGTATTCACCAACCTCAGGACAATCGAGAGGGACAAGAGGCTCGGCGACGAATGGTGTATGAGGAGCTATTTTTATTCCAGCTGAAAATGCAGGCATTCCGGGCGTTAAATCGTGGTCGAGCGGACGGGGTGGTGCATACGGTGGATAACGCCACGATCCGTGAATTTGTGAGGGCTTTGCCTTTTGAATTAACGGATGCACAGAAGAAGGTTGAGCTTGAAATACTGCATGATCTACGCTCACCTTATTGTATGAACCGTCTGCTTCAAGGGGATGTTGGGTCGGGGAAAACAGTGGTTGCTGCCATCGGTTTATTTGCAACAGTACGTTCTGGTTTTCAGGGAGCACTGATGGTGCCAACCGAAATATTGGCCGAGCAGCATATGCGATCGCTTCACAAGCTGTTTGAACCCTTTGGAATCAGCGTGGGATTACTGACAGGAAGTACAACTGGGAAGAAGCGTAAGGAGTTGCTTGCCGCTCTTCAAATGGGTCTGCTGGATATTGTGGTGGGCACGCATGCCCTTATTCAGGAGGATGTGTATTTCCGCCAGCTTGGACTAGTTGTGACGGATGAGCAGCACAGGTTCGGAGTCAACCAGCGTAGTGTACTGCGCCGTAAGGGCTACAATCCCGATGTGCTGACCATGACGGCCACACCGATCCCGCGTACGCTGGCGATTACTGCTTTTGGTGATATGGATGTTTCTACGATATCAGAGCGGCCCAAGGGACGTATTCCAATTTCTACGTATTGGGTGAAGCACGAACTGATGGATCGAGTGCTCGGTTTTATTTCTCGTGAGGTAGATCAGGGACGGCAGGCTTATCTGATTTGCCCGTTGATTGAAGAGTCAGAGAAGCTGGACGTACAGAATGCTATCGATCTGCATATCCAAATGCAGCAGGCTTTTCCACATTATCGCGTTGGGCTGTTGCACGGACGAATGACTCCTGCAGAAAAGGAAGAAGTTATGCGTTCCTTCTATGCAAATGAGGTTCAGCTACTTGTTTCAACCACGGTTGTAGAGGTGGGGGTAGATGTACCCAATGCGACGCTAATGATCATTATGGATGCAGATCGCTTTGGATTGTCCCAGTTGCATCAGTTACGTGGACGTGTTGGAAGAGGCGCACATGCCTCATACTGTGTACTGATCGCTGATCCTAAGTCGGAGGTTGGTCAGGAACGGATGAAGGTTATGACCGATACGGACGATGGTTTTGAGGTTGCTAGACGCGATCTGGATTTGAGAGGGCCGGGGGACTTTTTTGGCACCAAGCAGAGCGGGTTGCCCGAGTTTCGGTTAGCAGATATGGTAGCGGACTTTGAGGTGCTGGAAAAGGCACGTGAGGATGCAACGGATCTGATCAAAGACTCCTCTTTTTGGACATCTCCGCAGTATGAAGCACTTCGCGGTTATTTGCAAAAAGAGCAGATTTTCCAAGGGGATCTTATCGACTGACCCATGATGAATGATGAGGATGCTCTAAACGTTTTTAACAGATAGGCACAATGGACAGGCTGGCCGTCATATATTTGGGAATGACCGAATGATATGGGAGGTGTGGCAACATTGAGCTATCAGCAATATGGAATTAGTCCGCAACTGGTGGAGCGGATTAAGTTGAAAATGAAAAATCGTGTGCTCAAGGAGCGGGTTAAGCAGCAGATTGAGGGCGTGACCAAAGCAGATCTGCAAAACAAAGCTAAGGTGCGCCATCTTGTGAAGACCACTTCTGCTATTTTAAACGAGCGATTGACGGCTACACAGGAGGAGCAACTGACCGCCTTCGTATTGGCACAAAAAATTGATCCGTCCAATACGTTCCATCTGATCAAGCTATGGGGGATGTTCCGTTGATTGCTGTTCGAAGGGGTGCTTCAAAGCACTTTCTATGTTTTATGTGAAGCATAGAAAAAAAGGATTGCCTGATGTTAGGCGATCCTTTTTGGCTTTATTTTAGGCTTTTGTATTTCATTCCCCGGGCAATAGGTAGTGGTCTTAGTGTGAAATTCTATTTGTAATGACCGCCAATCTTGATAGACTGTTGCATGGCCTGTACATCTGGACGTACCGTTGTTCGGTGTTGAAAGTGCTCCCTGCCCCAGGTGCCTGACAATTGAATTCGCCGCACGGGGCGGTAGCTGCGTTCGATAAAACGGTCAAATTGGTCTAGGTATGCAGTTCAGCTTCTGTTCAGACTTGGATAAGTTCATATGGAAGACTCCTTTAATGATGTGTTTATGAAAAGGTTTGTTCGACCCTCAACCTTACCTGAAGGATCAGAATCCGGTTACTGTACGGATGGTTCACCTTGTTCCCGTCTTGCCCGAACCTCCTGGACAATTTTTCTGTTCATTGTTTCCGTCAGCTCATAATTTTTCATTGGAAATACGGAGAGAAATGTCAGAACCCCCGGAATAATCGTAAATAGTAGTGTGAGCCAAATAAGAGTTGTATTTGTTTGGACTATATTGGGCTGGTAACCCGCCAACGCTAGCGCATAACCACCCACGGCGCTGCCGATTGCGGCCGCCAATTTGGCCCGAAAAACGTTAGCTGAGAAAACCATCCCCTCTGATCTGTTTCCTGTTTTCCACTCTCCATAATCGACGCAATCTGCTAGCATTGTGGACATGACAACATAGTTCAGCCCCACGCCAAAAGAAATGATACAGCTGAGAATAAAGACAAGTAAAATAGAGTTTCCGCAGAAGAAAAGGGTTATCATGGATATGGAGGTGATTAGCACCCCTGCTATGCTAGTGCCTTTTTTGCCGATCCACTTGGCAATGAACGGAACTGCGACGTTGCCTGCGATTTGAAAGCCCACGGTTAGTCCCATAAACAGTGGAATGAATGCTTCGGCACCTAGGTTGTATTTAAAATAATACAGAGTAAACGCATTACGGATGTTGGCAGTCATTTCGATAATAAAAAACGAGATGATCAACAGCCGCAAAGGTCGGTTTTCAACGAAGAAAAGGCGGAGTACTCCTTTTAACGTTTGTTTTTCATGTCGAGGCACTACGTGTTTTTCTTTTACGCCAAACACCGTAAACATCATGCAGACGAAAAACAGACCACAAAGTACAGCAACGGCTCCAGCCCATCCGTTGAAGAAATGGACGAGGGGAAGCGCTACGACATTGACCGTCCATAAACCGGCACTTGCAACCGTACGAGGGACAGTCACGACTTTGGTTCGTTCTGCAGCATCTTTGGTTATGGCGGCGGACAGTGACCAATACGGAATGTCCAATATGGAATAGCTAATGCTCCAAGCGATATAGGTAACATAGGCATAAACCAGCTTCCCGGCGGAAGAAAGGTCCGGACTGAGGAAAAGCGCCAAGGTGGTGAGTGTTACCAAGAAAGCCCCGATGAACATGTAAGGTCTAAATTTCCCCCAACGCGTATTCGTGTTGTCGACTGCAATGCCAATAAAGATGTCAACGACCGCGTCAATCACCCGTGCCACCATCAGCAATGTTCCGACTGCAAGCGCATTTAATCCGAAGCTGTCAGTATAGAAGAACATGAGATAAACGGCGGTTAAATTGTAAATAACATTCATCCCATAACTACTCAGTGAGTAAGAGATAAGTGTTTTTAAACTGACTTTGTCGTTATTTTTTGCAGCTGCAGAAGTAAGCATATTTTAACCCCTTTCAAAAATTGACGATCATAACAGCCTGTTATGATATTTTGTTATGAGAACTTGTAAGCGTTATCTTGAGATACAGAATAACAAAAGCTGTGGAAGGAGTACATGATTTTTCTAAAGTAGAAGATAGTAAAAACAAAGATTATTGCATACATTTACGGATTAAGGTTTCATTTTAGGTCTTAGGATATGCTTCTTAATTTATGCTATATTTGTTACGAGGACACCGCCCTTTGGTTAACTATAAAATTCTGAAGCATGGAGGTTAGGGATGGGTGACAATATGATTCAATTTGTAGATACACGTACCAGTTCAAAGCATAAAAATATTACAGATTTAATTCTGTATAATTGTGGCTCGGAGCCTTGTTCTCCCAACCAGGATTTCGGACCTATCGCCAGGGATTTCAATCTTATTCACTTTGTATTAAAGGGTAGAGGCAAGCTGGTATTAGATAAGGAAACATATAACATAGAGAAGGGACAGGCTTTTTTAATCCCTGCCAATAAGGCCGCTTATTATCAAGCTGATGAGTACGAGCCATGGGAGTACAGCTGGGTAGGGTTTATGGGGATCAAGTCCGAAATGTACTTGCAGAATATCTCTCTTGTTCAGGATAATCCGTATGTGGTAAGTATCGGAGACATCACTTTTTTTCATTCGACTATTCTTGAAATGCTTCGTATAGGGAATAATACACTTTCTTCATCCTTGGCTATTCAGGGCTATTTATGCCATATTCTCGCCAAGTTGGTGCATGAATCAGGTGAAACGATGCCTGTGAAAGAAGAGCTTCCCTATTCAGTTCAAGCTATTAACTATATGGAGAAAAACTACAATGGTGGCATTCAAATCAGTGAGGTGGCAGAGTATCTCGGACTTCACCCCAATTACTTGACCTCTGTTTTTAAGCAGGAGATAGGTGAAACACCGAAGCAGTATTTAATGAACATTCGGATTAAAAAGGCATGCGAGCTGTTACAGGATACCAGTTACTCTATTCAAGTAATCTCCAATTCTGTCGGTTACTCGGATCAACTGACCTTTTCGCGGGCATTTAAAAATATGATGGGCATTTCCCCCAGCGCTTATCGTGAGAAAATTCTTTGATTTTACTATATATATCTTCTAAAAATACTGGTGCTTGAGGTAGGGTTGTTTTGATATCGTAAAGCTGTTGGTTTTTCCTGCATGGTATTTTAAAGGATTGCACGGAAGAACTCACTTTACGAGAGGGGAACTGCATGTGGATACACTCATTGCCTTTATTCCAGCCATAGGCTGGGGATTCATGCCAATACTGGCGCAACTGACAAAAGCCAGTCCTCGCGAGCAACTGACGGGGACGGTCATCGGTGCTGTATTGTTCGCACTGTGCCTGTATTCGTACTCACCTGTTAACTTTCAAGTCACACCATTTATTGTGAGCTTTGTCTCTGGTGTGTTTTGGTCCGTAGGACAGTTGCTTCAATTTCAAGCTTTCCAGAAAGTAAGCGTTTCAACGGCCATTCCTATTATTTGCGGGCTGCAACTCATGGGAACGACGCTTTTTGCAGCACTAATCTTGGGCGAATGGACGACCGGGTACCAAATTGGTATTGGATCAGCAGCGCTTATATTTATTTTGTCTGGCATCTTGCTGACGAGCTATCAGGGGAGATCAAGTGGTTTGTCCAAGCCCTTGCCCCTTCAAATTCTTGTCATGTTGGTTTGTTCAGGTATAGCCTTAACCTTGTATGTTATTATTAATCAAATCTTTCATGTCTCCGGTCTGTCGGTCATCTTACCGCAATCACTTGGCATGTTGTGTTCAGCGCTTTTAATGAACTGTAAGGGAGGGCAGAAGCTCCATCTGGTTCAGGTGCTGCGCAATTTGTCTACGGGTTTGTCGTGGAGCGTAGCGAATTTGGCGCTATTTATTTCAAATGGGCTTATTGGGGTCGCTGCCAGTTTTCCCATCTCTCAGGCGAGTATCGCCATCTCCTGCGTTGGCAGTATTCTGATTTTCAGGGAAAAGAAGAGCCCGGGGGAATGGCTTCGTCTATTGGCCGGCATTACGGTAATCATGGTCGGAGTGGGATTGATTAGCCTAGTCAAGCTCTGAGAATATTCAGAATTAAGAACTGTACATGCAGTACGGCTACAGATGGTTAGGGTATATGAGTCGATGATTAAATAGATTTGTGTGATCCAGAATCCTTTCAGGTTGTACAGTAAATCTATTTAATGTCTTACTTATAATGCCCCCCAATCTTCCTGGATCTTTCCAGGGCCTGGCCGACATGAGTGAGGGAGGAAGCTCTTACGATCGCCGTACTGCCGTAGCGCTCCTTAATGCTGTCGGTGGCTTTCTCTAGGGAGCGTGCCCGTTTCTCATCCTCAAAAAAGGAAACCTGGTACGTTTCCGCATCCATTAGACTGCTTAGGCTAACGCCCAGTCGCCTTACCGGCATGCGGTCCCAAAATTTATAGAAAATTTCCTTGGCGGCTTTGTAAATTTTATTCGTGTTGTTAGTCGGATCGGGCAGCTTCATCTGGCGCGAAAACCCGGTGGGCGACTCAAACGGGCTGCACATGCAACTGACAGTAACGACATACCCCATATACCCTTTGCGCCGGCTGTCCTGACATACTTCCTCGGTGAGCTCGAGCAGAACGGTTTCCACTTCCGCAGGCTGGAGATAGTCTCGGGGAAGAGTCATCATATGACCGATGGATTTAGGAGGTGTCTCAAATGTTTCCGGCTTAACCGGGCTATGATCGATCCCGTTAGCAGTTCGCCATATCACCTCTGCCTGTATGTTGGATTGTTTGCCGAAATGAGAGCGGAATTTGTCCTGAAGTCGGGGCAAGGGAGTACGGGCGATTTCCCCAATGGTGTACAGTCCAAGCCTCTCCAAATGCCGTTCCATACGCGAACCGATACCGAACATAAGACGTACTGGTTGGGGCCACAGCAAAGTTGCAATGTCAGACGCAGGCAACAAGAAAATGCCGCTGTCATTTTTTTTAGCCCATATATCTGTTGCGTAGACAAACTAATTATGTACGTAATTAGTTTGTACATAATTAATGCTTTTTTCTCTACAGAAAGATGGCTTAGAGAGTTTTAGTCTTAAATTGATGTACATTATTCTTCGAGCAATTTCCTAGTTGTGTACAAAATCTGGAGATTGTATATTGAAAGAGAGCTGTTTTAGTAGGGGGAAATACTATTGAAATTGCACGATAAAATCGAAGAATTAGAATATGGAAATTTTTCTTTTGGTGTGGATGTAGCATTTGCAGAGTATTGGATAAAAAAAGAGAGAGCTACTAGAAAACATGCCGTTATTGTACTGAAAAATAAGCTTGATGGGAAAATGATTGTACATCCTCTAACAGCCTTTATTCAATGGAGATGGAAATATAAGGAGTACAATACTCAAAGATTGCATGGTGTTCATCTGTCTCAATTCTTAAATTACGTACTTATCAAGAAAAAAAGAAAATATGAATTGAAATCTTTGTCTGAACTAACAAATAATCATGGGACTGACTTCTTGAATTATCTACTAAGCAAGGGGAATGCAAATGTCAGTGTTAAAAATGTGGAGCGTACATTAAGGTGTTTTTATAACTTCTTAGCTGAGAAAGATTGTTTAATTCATGATATTGCTCTTCATCCATTTAATCCAATGTATTCAAAAGAGTTTGCTTATGATATGGAGAGGGGGAAATTAGCAATCGAACATACGCTGCCCAATAAATATATATTCTTTTTTTTGAGGACTGCTTTATCGATATCTCCGTCTATTGCATTTGCGATATATCTTTCTATTTTTGGGGGACTTCGTGCAGGCGAAATCGTTAACATTAGGGTGAATGATCTGAGATCCTATGGTGATGAGTATGGAAAAGGAGGACTGCTGATTCTTCTAAAAACGCAAAATCTGAGAACGGACATTAAAGATACTTCAGGAAGTTCTAGAGTAAAAAGAGATAGAAAGCAATTTGTTTATTCTGTAAAAAATATGCTTTCTGTTTTGTATAAGCTCCACTTAAATAATTTGCAAAGAAAACTAGGTAGTGAATTTAGTGGAAGTTCTCCTCTCTTTGTTAATGCTTATGGAAAAGCTTTAACAGGGAAAAGCTTACGAGATTGGTTTGGTAAAGTGAAGGAGGCTTTTCTTAAGAACCTCAGTTCGTCAGAAAATCCAAATGATATGATTACTGCTATAAACCTGCAATCAACGAAATGGTCTTTTCATATAGGTAGAGGAACTTTTACTAATCTTTTGGCTAAAGCGGCTTTAAATCCTTACGATATTGCTTTGCCTAGAGGTGATAAAAATATTTCCTCCTCATTAACTTATATGAGTAACAGTGAGGAAATGAAACTAATCTTGGAGGATCTTATCGATAGTATATACAAAGAATAGTGAAGGTGAGAGCATGAAGTATTACACTATTGAACAAGCTTCAGAAAGGCTGAAGATTGAAAAGAAGAAGCTAGGATGGTGGTTCTACAATAGGTATAATCCATTAGAAGTAATCTCTGGTACGAAAATTGAGAAAATTAATGGGAGATTACTAATCAAGGAGACAATAATTGAAGCTTATGAAAATTTCCTGAGTTTTTACATAACAGTTGCAGAAGCTGCTGCTGATCTGGGATGGGAGCGTGGTGTATTAGAGAATTGGGTTAATCATAATCGCAAAGAGATCAGGATTAAGAAGATAGGGGGTACCAATTATATATATAAGGATGATATTAAACCTCTTCGAAATCTTAGTTTTGACATAAGTGATTGTATGAATACCAAAGAGATTGCGGCTGAGTTAAAAATACATAGATCTACTGTCCTTGATGCCCTCCATAAAAACGAAATTGCTGGTGGCTTTACAGTTAAAGGTCATTTTTACGCACCGAGGGGATCTGTTGAAGAATATAAAAATAAGTATTTAAAAAATATTAGTGATTTAGATGAGTATTATTCTATTGGCCAGGCAGCTGAAATATTAAATTATTCTCCTGATTCCGTACGTACAATGATAAGAAGTCCGAAAGTTGAGCTCACTGGAATAAAAAATATGCGGAAAAACTCTTATTTCTTATTAAAAAGTGATGTCCATCAGTTTAATGATTTTATAAATGAAATACCTTACAAATACTATACAGTTAAACAAATTATAAAGAAGTTTAATCTCCATCGCTGTTTTGTAAACAAGTGTCTTAATGAAAATTTGCATGAGCAAACTAAATGGGTTGTACTTGTCCAACAAATCGAAAGAGTTATTTTAAAGTCTGATTTTGAAGCTTTTTTTGAAAAGTTTGATAAATATAGATTGGAAAAAATGACAGATCCACATTTGATTTTTTTAAACGTTGCTTTGATGATAGAAGTTCCTACCTATCTTACCCAAACTAAGAGTTTATATTTTGAATTTGTTAATTTGAAGCAAAATACTTCGAAAGCTAGTAAAGATTCGCAAAGAATGAAGGCAAGAGAATATGGTTTTCTACTTCAATACCTAATGAAGCTTGAAAAAGAACTTTCTTACTTCACAGATTCTGAACTTAAATGGCTATTGCGTACAACCGTAAATACAAATTTAAAAAGAAATTTAATTGGTTTTTTATTGTATTTACAAGAACAAACTTCGACAGTTTTTGTGGAGAAATACAGAATTTCAGAAAAACAATTGAAACCTAAAGAAAAAGATATTTATTCTTATGATGAATTCATTAGTATTCAGCAATATTCAAAAGACATAGAACATCATATTGGGCATGCATTGAGGAGTAGGAATTATGCGGCTACCTGGCTTTACATTTCTTTGCATTTAACTAATGCTTGGAGGTCTTCAGATTTTTTGAGGTTACCTACTGTAGATATTTCATTAATCGGTATTAATGATTTCAAATGGTTTTACGAAGGTAATCGCCTGTCGTCTGAGCAGTCTCAAAGAATTGTAAACCAATATGCCTATACTCGTTTAAAAGTTTCTAAAACCGGTGCTCTCAATCGTTTTCTTATAAATTTCGAAATGCTTATCCCGATTGCGACAATGATTGTTATTTGTGAGCTTCATCGAAGAAAAAAGAATGCCCGACATCTCCTTACATCAGGAAGAAGCATTAGTACATTAATTAAAGGAAGCCTTCCCACTTTTCTACCCTATCCACTTCAGTTTGGAAGTATGAAAATGAATCGTTCCTTTATGACGTATTTATTTTATAAAGCAACAGGAAATACATTTACACAAGGAATTGCTCTAGATTTAGTACAAAATAGTCGCCGTCATAAGAGAAATGATTCTACTGCTCTGTATGTTCAATCTGTAAATAAGGATGGAAACATATCAAATATAACAGTTAATTTGTGTAACAGAGGACATTTTGGTTACCTTTATAATTTGCTAATTGAAAGATCTTATATGCTTGCAAAAAAAGAAATTAATGATTCGCTAAATGAAAGATCCCTTAAAATTCAAGAATTCAAATCAATTTTTAGTACTCCATATGAATTGGAAAAATTCGGTGAATTATTAAAAGAACAATTTGAAGAAAGAGAATCTCTCGCTATAAGAGTATCTCTAATGACAACAGACGAAGCCAGTGAAATACTGAATAAAGTATATGAAGATAAAATGCCTGGTCATACGGAGCATACTCAATGTTTTGTACATCCTAATTGTATTCATCCAACTGCAATAACTTGTGTTGGATGTCCTAATATGATCCCCAAAAATTATTTGTTGATAAGTGTTTCAAATGAGTTGAAACGGCGGGTTGGAATACTTAAGTATACGGTTAAGTCCTCAATTGCTTGTCGGGAGAGAGCTTGGATAAACAAGTTGTTAATACTTTTACAAGAAGCAACTAACACGTTTGGTATAGAGTACACCAAGACATTTGTTGATTATGAAAACTTACTATTAGATATTGCAGAAGCTTACCATAATCAACATGGCTTATTAAAATAATAATTATAGGGTGATGTTTGTTGAATGTTCATGGGTATATTAAAGAAGAGTATGTCACAGATTTAGGCAATGAAAAGTTTGTGAATTCTTTCGAAAACATAACTTTTAAATTGGAAGATTTACAAATTTACATTGATAAATTTATAGAAATAAGATCCAGTGGAAGAATAATAAATACTAACTTTAAAGATGATGAATGGATTTTGAATGCACAAAAAAACGAATCAAAATCTTTAATTAGATTTAATACTAAATTATCCACTGAAATGAAGCTGTTACTTAAATGTTTTACTATATTAGGGATCATTGAAGGACATGTTAATGCATATACGCAATTACGTATTAAATATTTAAATGAATGTTTACTGCAATGTTTTGGCTATCAAGCAGAGTCTGAAAAAAATGTCATAGCATTTGAAAGCTGGCTTCTCTCAAAAACCAAACCTTTACTTTCTAAATTAGGACCAATTCTCAATCAATTTTTAAACTTTTATAATCCCATTTTAAAAAAAGAACTTTTAGAAATATCAAATCAAATTTGTATATTTGTTGATGGTGTGCGAACTCTGCCTAATTTTAAAGATACCTTGATATTTGATCATATTATTACGGATTTCCAGAAGACATGGACCGATTACGAAAAACTGATTTTTTTCCCAATTATCTTGTGGTGGCGTGTTACTCTTGTTATTCCTATGAGAGTAATTGAATTCTGTTCACTTGCAAACGATTGTATTACTGTAGATTCTTCTAATCGATTTCTATTAAAAATTCCTAGGAAAAAAGTACGCGCTAAAAAACAAAACGAGATAAATATTGCCGATGTTCTTGAAATTAATGAAGATTTGTTTAATTTAATTTTAGAGTATAAGGAAACAACTCAGGATTTCAATAAAACCCCCTATTTGTTATCTTATGATGCCTACTGTGAATCTCTGAGAGTGAAGAAAAGCAACGGGAGACAACTTCGCAAGAATAATATTGATATGTTTGGAACCCAGCAACTATCTTCATTATTAGTATACTTCTATGAAGAAATTGTTGAAAAAAAGTACAATTTTACATTAGAAAAAATAAAACTTCTAGATACCCGCCATTATGCTTTTTGTAATATGATGCTACAAGGTTTTAATATGTTAACCATAGCTCGGATAGGCGGACATAAAACGCTTAATGCTCAAATGCATTATTTTAGTCATCTCGAAAATTTAAGTCAATCCTCGATTCAATTTTTAGCAGAACAACACAACAAATTTAGTTCTTTACCCGATCAAAGTTCACTAAGATCTGAAGAAAAGATTATTAAGGCTAAATCCTTGTTAAAAAGATATACAGAAGATGAAATAAAAAATTTTTTCTCTATGGAATTTGGTTACTGCACTTTTAATCCGGAAAAATGTCCAGTAGGTGACTGTAGACACTGTTCTCATTTATATATTCCAGCAGATCAGTTTAATTCTCAATTAATTTATTGGTTAAACGATGAATCAATTAGACTTACTAACTTGATCAAAGAACAATTGGAACTTATGAAAAGTATTACGTGTAACATGACATACAATTTTGGAACATTTGAGAGCGATCCTATCGCGCAGTCTGAGCTTAGTTTCTTAGCAGCAAATTCTAAGAAACTAAGAGAGCAAAAAGCTCAAAATGACGCTAAGCTCAATTTAATTTTCAGAGAAGGAGCATTACATGATGAAGAATAGAGTTGGTAAGCCAAAGCAATATTCAATAGACCAGTTAGATTGTTTGCTACTAAAATATGTTGAAAATAATCCCTCAGCAACAATTACATATATCGATTTGGAGAGAACTACTGGAGTAGGACGCAATACATGGTCTCGAAATATGAAAGAAAAAATAGAAAATCTCAATCGCCCGCCATCCATATTAGAAAAAGGAAATGAATCTTCTCTTCCTCTTCCTAATATGGATGAACTGGTTAAAAATAATATTGGTAATCAACAGAAATTAATTCAAGCGTTAAATCAAGTAAACAGTATTATTCAGAAACTATATGTTAAAGCTAAAAGTGTTCACATATTTGAGCAGGAGATTGAAGATTTGAATAACAAGATAATAAAAATTAATGAAGAACTTAATGTGGAAAAAAATAAAAATAAATTATTGAGAGAACAAGTTGAGCATTTTAGCCAAGCCTATCGTAATATTGCTGTTACTTCTTCTTACCCCGATTCAGAATTAAAAAATGTATTTGACTTCAAAAAAGGGGATAAAAAGAATAAGGATAAAATTATGACTGATTTAATCGAACAATTTGATATGTTTGGGCCAAAATGAAAAAAAGTTATGAATTTATAGGAACCTATAGTTTTGTTTTTTCATGTCTTAATGTATGGAGATAAAAAGTAATGGGTTCCAGCTGTTAAAAATAAGCGCGAGTGATAATTTTATGAGAATAAGTATTTGTGAAGAGGATAGTAGAAACTTGCATATTATAAGTAAGTGTAAGACCTTCTAAGAACCAAGTTGATCAAGAAATTGGGGTAGTACCAGCGAAGCTGACACCATCCGCAAAGTAGATGTTATTAGATGGGGAATCTATTGATAACCTCGTTGTATTCCTCCTGAGCATCAGTAATTGCAAGCTTGGAATAGACTTCTAAAGACTTCCGGCTTTCATGACCTGAATACGGTTGTATGAGCGCATCATCAATGCCTTTTTTTAGCCAGGTTAAGAGAAAATGTCGCAGCTTGTGTGGAGACAGATTCTGAGTCATGCCGGCAACTTCCGAATATTTGGCTAGGATTTTGCGGATTCCCCGATCAGTATATTTCTTCTTCCATGATGATTCGAAAAGGTACACCGCTTGCTTCTTTTTCATGGAATCAGCATGCATGGCCAACATTTCCTTGAACGAATGAGGGAATGGTACAATACGATCCTTCTTCCCCTTGCCACATCTGACACTAACGGAAATCAACATCGACCAACTTGATATTAATCAGTTCACTGACCCGAACGGCTGTATACAGAAGTGTCTTAACGATCATCATGTCTTGAAAATTCTTCGCCTGCCAGGCAGCATCATAATATCGCTTTAGCTCCTCTTCTGTGGGTACATAGGGGAGCTTCTTCGCTGCTTTGGGTACCTCGACTTCCAGTTCTGCTCGAAGGTGCTGAAAAAGGCTTTTGAGATACGCATAGTCTGGTCGTTCCCCGCGGATATACTTGGCCAGTTCTTTCGCTTTACGTTTTGGAGATGTACGCTTTTCGTTCATGCAAGCACACTCCCTTCCAGGGGGAACGTTCACTCATATTCAACTTGAACGTTCCGTACGGGTTCACATGCGTATAAACCAGGGGCGTAAGTGCCCGTAAGTCTTCCGGCGTCATCATATCGTACCATCTTCGGTCAGACAGGATGTTTTGTAACATGATGGTATTTATTATGTAGACCAAGCAGTTCTGCAGGAGGTGGAGTGACAGTACGGCAATCTCTTGATCCTCTAAACGGTTGGTAGCTATTTCTTCGCCTTTTCCGTAAAAAATGAAACTGTTTGCCGAGTTCCAGTTCTCCACGACATTCAACCCTGAATTGATCTCCCTGCGCAGCTCCTCTGAGTGAAGATAATCGCACAGGAATATCGTCTTGACTGCTTTACCCAGTTCGCCCAAAGCTTGATACGTGGGATGTTTTAAGTTATTGCGTGTAAATCGCTTCAGGATCGCTTCCGTTTCAGCGGTACCAAGGCGCAAAGCAGTGGCATACTTCATCATTTGGTCGTACTGCTGCCGAATCAGCTCCCAATTGATCGGACGAGTCAGTACCGGCTGTAAATTCTGATAAGCATCGGTCATACCTGGTTCAGGTCTGTACAGCTTTTGTGAATGAATAGCTTTAAGGCGCGGCATGAGCTGGTACCCTGATCTGGGTTCGGTGGTATGTGATAGATCTTCCGGACCAATCATACTGTGTATAGTTCCGGCCGCATTTCAATCTGCTTCGCAATATATTGGATAACCGCTTTAGGAACTTCAAATTTATGAAAGGGAAAACGCGCTTCGTATTGAAAAAATTTGAATAGAACCGCAAAGCCTAATCTTATTTCGCCCGACTTGTTCCCGATTTGTTGCATCTCGTTGGGCATAAATGTAAAGTGTTCAATCAACTCGTCCAACTCTCAGTTACGCTTCATGTAATCCCCTCCAAACGAAGTTCCTAAAATGGTGAGTATCGGAATAATGCAGTTAAAATCAGTAATCGAAGCTATATTTTATGGACAATATGTATCTCGAAAAGTGCGATATTCTATTTACAAAAACAAAAACGGAACTTCTCCGTAATAATCGGTGCCAGATAAGTTTTGAAAGTCTACAAATTTCCAAAAGAGATAGCTTGACTTAGAGTAAACTTAAAGGTGTAAGATGGTCCAAGTCGACAACAAAAGGAGTTCCTTGAAATGAATATTAAAGAAGTTGCGGAAAGAACCGGACTTTCTGCACATACCATTCGATTTTATGAAAGAAGTGGGTTGATTCCAAAAATAAAGAGAAACGATAGCGGAATACGAGAATTTACGGATTCTGAAGTAAACTTTCTTATGTTTATGGTAACTCTCAAAAAAACAGGGATGTCCCTTGAAGATATTTCGGAGTTTACAAAAGAAGGCTGCATACTGGAACGTTTGGAATCCGGAGAGATGCCCAAAGAGCCAGTTAGCAATCGACTTTCAATTCTTATGGACCATCAGAATAAGTTACTTGAACAACAACAAAATATTGAATTACTTATTAATGCCGTAGCTCAAAAAATTTCATTCTACGAAAAGTACATTGAGGGCACGGGTAAAAAAGAAACGGAGGATTTTGAAGATGATGGAAAAAAGATATGAAGTCGGTTTACAATTAATGAATGAGGTTGTCGGAGAATTTGGAGGTCATACTCGTGATTTTTTGAAAGGAGTTGCCCCTGATTTTGAACGTTTCTTAGTTGAATTTCCATTTGGTGACATCTATAGCCGACCGGGATTGGATCTGAAATCTCGTGAAATTGCGACGATCGCTGCTTTAACCGCTCTTGGTTACGCAATTCCTCAAGTGAAAGTTCATATTAATGGTGCCTTAAATGTTGGATGCACAAAAGAAGAGATTTTAGAGATAATGATGCAAATGGCAGTTTATGCTGGTTTCCCCGCCGCTTTAAATGGACTAAATGCGGCTAAGGAAGTTTTTACAACTAGAAATTTATAAAAGGGGGAGCATCAACATGTTAAACCGGAATATTTCTTTTACTTGGCTTGGTTTTGGCGGATTTTATATAAAGACACCCGGAAATAAAGAAATACTTATTGATCCATGGATTAAAAACAATCCCTCCTGCCCCGAAACGATTAAAAACATTGAAAAAGTAGATTACATTTTATTCACACATGCACATCGAGATCATGCTGAAGATGCCGTTTGGCTTGCGCAAACGACAGGTGCCATGGTATTGGCAGGTTGGGAATTGGCATTTATTCTTCAGAAAAAAGGTGTCCAAAATGTTGTTGCGATAAATAAAGGTGGAACTCGAAAATTAGGAGACATTGCGGTTACTGCTGTACATGCAGACCATTCCTCAGCTTTCGTTGATGATGATCAGATTATCTATGGTGGGGAGCCAATGGGGTACGTAATCAAATTCGAAAATGGATACACGGTCTATCACGCTGGGGATACAAACGTATTTGGCGATATGGCTCTAATTGCGGAATTATACGAGCCAGAGCTGGCACTATTGCCAATTGGTGATGCTTATACGATGTCCCCTCGAGAGGCGGCTAAGGCAGTCCGCCTTCTAAATATAAAAAATGTAATCCCGACACATTTTGGCGTATTTGATTTTTTAACCGGTCGACCAAGCGAACTTTCTGCTCTGCTCTCTGATATTGAAGATTTAATGGTTTATGATATATGTCCTGGTGATACTATTCAGTAAAAAACAGGTTTGTGAACGAAATTTCCCCGGTGCTGGAAGATAGAAACTATAATTAAATAACAAAGTGAGCAGTCAAAACTTATTTTAGTTTTGGACTGCTTTTTTTATAGTTGTAAGAAAAGAAATTAAATACGTTGCCTTTGGTAACAGCTGACTACTAATAAAATTGAATAACATTCCATCAACTTTGCGGGTGGTATCAGCTTCGCTGGTACTACCCCAAATTAGACGCTTTCTATGATGAGTTAATAAAACTAAAAAATGATAAAAAAATAGCCTATCTAGACTTTTGTCTTGTAGGCTATCTTTTTTCTATATGAGAATCTATTGTAACTAAAATATTGTATGCCAATTGTTGAATCAATTGAATATCATAAATAGATCTCCTCGATAACAAGTCGTTTAAGCTGTCTATAACCTCTTCTTTTGCTCTTTCATCTTCAGAGAAGTACTTATCATTGTAGAATCTAAAAAACTCGTCAGGAGTGGATTCGAGAGCTTCTAAGATTCTTTCCAATGTTTCTAAGGAAATATTCCTTTCACCTCGTTCTATTCCTCCAATATAGGGCTGAGGCAAGCCGACTTTTTCACCCAGCTGCTCCTGGGTGAAATTTTTGCTTTTTCGGATAGCTCTTATTCGCTCTCCTACATAATCAGTAATATGAATCCCCACAGTAACCACCTCTCTTTACAGATTAGGTAAGTTTCAGTCAGGATTACAGATATTCATGTTATATATTGTTATTTGAAATTATACAATTTAAGATCTATATTGTTTATGAGCAACCACAAAGAGATTAGAAAGAAAAGGTGATTAAACTTCTATGAATAGCTTGCCAAAGCCCATTGTTATTGAAAATGTTCTTCAATATAAAATGCGCGGTAAAGTAGCCTACCAAAGTTACTTACCTGCTTCAACTGCACTAAATGTTACTTATGTTAAGCATTACGATCATCCTGCTGGTAAAGGCTATCAACGGCCTATAGATTCTAAAAGAAGTACTGATTTTGCAATATACTTATCTAAAGGTGACGATGCTTTATTTACACCTGTTTTGTTAAATGGTGCTGGGAATTGGGAATTTTCAGCTTACGATAATATAAGAATAAATTATGGAAGACTTGTATGCAAAGGGAAAGCATCCCTTATGGATGGACAGCATCGTCTTGGTGGTATTGAGCGTTATATTCAAGAAACTAATGCTGAATTAAATATCCCTTTTCTAGCTTTCCATTATCTCGATGAAGATGAGGAAATACAATTATTTGATACTATTAATACTAAAGCTAAAGGTATTGGGACTTCTTTAAGTAAATATTTACGTCGAAATTCCGATGAATATAGCTGGATTGCAACAGAGCTAATCACACGTCCTGAGAGTCCCTTTCATAACATCGGCAGCATTGTTGGTAAACGTACACGTGGTCGCCATATTACTCTTCAAAATCTGTATCGAACACTCCAGTATCTATTTAAAGAACAAAAACTGGTAGCAATGAGCAACGAAGAAAAATATCAAATTGCTTTAAATTATTATCGTTACATTAAAGATATTTTTTCGAAAGAATGGATAGATTATGGGGACTATCGTATTACCCATATTGTTTGTCTTGATGCCCTTTCTATTGCCGGTGGCAAGATTTTGACCAAGAGTATAAATGAACGAGGTAGATTAGATTATAACCTGATGCACAAGCATGTAAAAAAACTTGTGTCAATGAACTGGTCCTCAGAAGGTCCTTTAAAATATGTTAAAGGTATTAGTGGATCTAAATCTTTGGCGATTGATTTAATTGATATGATGATGTTGTCTTCAAATTAATGAGTGTCCAAAGAAAATACTATATTTACACTAAACATGCTTTATGTTGGTTAGATAACGAGAGCAATCCCCTTTGATGGGGCTTGCTCTTTCATGAACTATATCAATTTTTCCATAATCATTACGTCTACATATTGGCCATCTATAACCCCTTGTTTTTCAAAGATACCGACTTTACGGTAACCCATTTTTCGATAAAGCCTTTGGCCATTTTCATTAAAGGGGAAGGTAAACAGGACAATTTTATAAAAATTGCTTTTCCGAGCTTCTTTCTCTAACTCCGCATGAAGTGCGCTGCCAACCCCTTTACTTCGGAAGGTTCGGTCTACGTAAATCGATAGGTCTGCTACACCATCATAAGCACAACGATGAGAATAACGATTCAAAGAAGCCCAGCCAACCACAATCCCGTCCGACTCTGCGACCAAAACGGTGTAGCGGTTTTGATGTTCTCTAAACCAGTTAACCATATAGTCGAAGTCTTTGGCTTCCGTCTCTAGTGTAGCTATCCGATCTTCAATCCCCTGATTGTAAATGTCTAGAATACGATCCAGGTCTTCTGAGGTTGCTGTTCGAACGTTCAATATTGGCATGCTGATCCCCCACCCATAAGTACATTAGGCTTTCTTGGCCTTTATGATCGCAGAAACAATGTAATTATCCACGTTTGCACCAGGTAACCAATCTTTGATGAATGATTTGGACTCATCTTTAGGCTCGATGCTAATACTGGTAAATCCACTCTGCAGAAGCATGGACTTCACTTCTTCCAATGAAGAGGCGCCGGAAATACAGCCGGAATACAACTCGCTCAGGTCATTTTTTATTTCAGAAGGAAGCTCTGCAGTAGTAATAATATCGGAAATTGCTAGTCTGCCGCCCGATTTCAGAACACGAAAGGCTTCGTTGAAGACCTGCTGTTTATCCGGAGAAAGGTTGATCACACAGTTGGAGATAATCACATCTACTGTGTCATCTGCTACGGGCAGATGTTCGATTTCTCCTAGACGAAAATCAGTGTTTGTGAAATTCCCCTTAGCTGCGTTACTGCGGGACCGGCTGACCATATCTGGGGTCATATCGACACCGATGACTTTACCGTCCTCTCCTACTTGTCGTGAGGCCAAAAAGCAGTCAAATCCACCGCCGCTGCCCAAATCCAAGACGATTTCACCAGTCTTTAATTCAGCAATAGCTTGCGGGTTACCACAGCCAAGCCCGAGATTTGCTCCTTGGGGAACAGCTGTTAACTCCTCTGTGGAATAACCCATTTGTGATGAGAGGGCATCCACATCAGGCGGGGCCCCACAGCAGCTACCTGCTGCGGGGGGATTGACTTCCTTAACGGCAATTTGTTGGTAATGCTTCCGTACATTTTGGCGGATTTCATCATTCGTAGGTTTATTCAACGCAAAACACTCCTTTAAATTGGATAGATGGAACAGAATTTTAACAGCTATTATGTTTTAGTTAGCAGCAAGGCGCGCAGCAGATGGAGGTTTGCACTGGTTTAGGAAGAAAAAAGTCAAAAGACAACCGTTTTTTTTTGGAATTTGCATTTGACCATTTCCAAACGGATTGAGATCGGTGCTGCTTTTCCAGTTCATGAGCTTTCATCAGGTATTCTGCAACATAGATGTTTTCATTCATTTTTAAAGCCTCCAACGATATGAATTTGATAATTGTAATTTACAAGTATTTGAAGCGATTATTATCCTTTCACCGGAAAATAGCATTTGCTGGATCGAGCCATAGCATCATTAAAGAGTTTTACGGACCGTATCACCGTTTCTCGTTCAAAGTCGGTCAAATACGAAAAAACTTCGTTTAAGTAGTCATTCATTTGTGTGTCAATGGTGGTCGCTACATATTTACCTTCCACGGTGAGGGACAAGGTATAGACTCTACGATCACTAGGGTCCGGCGTTTTCTCAACCAGATTCATCTTGGTTAAGCTCTGAACCTGTCTACTAAATGTGGTGATATCGGTTCCAAGGGTTTCAGCAATTTGCTGCATGGAAGGTTTGTGCTGGCGATCAATTTCATAAAGAATATGGCTTTGAACCGGAGAAATGTCGTGCCCACCAACCGTACAACAGTTTTTGTTCAGTAAGCCTAAACGACGGGTCATGTTTTGAAATAACTCTCGTGTATTTTCCATGTATGTTTCACCTCTTGCCTTAGTTATATATTATTAATTTGCAAATTGCAAGTAATATTCTTTGTTGATTTCAAAATGAATTTGAATTAGCATATAAGCATACAGTTATATATATGGAAGGAGGCTACGCATTGGAGCAACTTGGTTATATAGCCGATCATTTAAAGCTATTGGGGGATAAAACCCGGCTGGCAATGCTTTCTCTATTGAGAGAAAAAGAATGGTGCGTCTGCGAATTTGTAGATATCTTTGATATGTCGCAGCCTGCCATTAGCCAGCATTTGAGAAAATTAAAGTCGCAAGGGATGGTTAAAGAAGAAAGACGAAGTCAGTGGGTATACTATTCCTTAAACGTAGACGACAAACCACATATTCAAGCTGTTCTTGAGTGTATGCCGGATTCAAAGCGGATTTTAAAATGGCTGAATAAAGAGGGACCCATAGCAACTTGTGGACCGGATTCCTCAGGCTGCTCTTCCTAAAGGTTGTTCAGTTTATCTGCTTGCGGGGATAAATGTTGCCTTCAATATAAGTATATGGTTATAAGATTATGGATTACAAAGAGGAGGAATCAGAAAAACGAGAAGATGAGGACTACGGATATCTTGGGTAATGGAGGTTTTGAACATTGGTTTGGTTGGCATGCATTATATTTTTAGCCACTTTAGTGTTGGTGATCTGGCAGCCTAAAAATTTGTCTATTGGCTGGTCTGCCTGCGGAGGAGCTGTACTTGCTCTACTGGTAGGTGTCGTCGATTTGCATGATGTTTGGGAAGTGACTCAAATTGTCTGGAATGCAACCCTGGCTTTTGTGGCCATCATTCTGATTTCGTTGGTGCTTGATAAAATCGGATTTTTCGAATGGGCGGCGCTTCACATGGCACGAGCTGCACGGGGAAGCGGAACTCGGATGTTCGTGTATGTGACCATTCTTGGAGCTGTTGTCGCTGCTTTTTTTGCGAATGATGGTGCGGCCTTAATTCTGACACCCATTGTTCTAGCGATGGTTCGAGCACTTAAACTGGATGAGAAAATGGTTTTTCCGTTCATCATAGCGAGTGGTTTTATTGCAGATACGACTTCGCTTCCGCTTGTGGTCAGCAACCTGGTGAACATTGTATCAGCCGATTTTTTTGGCATCACGTTTATGGAATATGCGGGTCGTATGGTTGTACCTAATTTATTTTCCTTATTGGCTAGTATTGTAGTTCTGTATCTCTTTTTCCGCAAAAGGATTCCAAAAACGTTTGATGATGCACAATTAATGGCACCTACAGAAGCGATTAAAGATCCAAAAATGTTCCTTATGTCCTGGATTGTTCTTGTGGTGCTGTTGATTGGCTACTTTGCATGCGAATTTTTTAGTATTCCTGTCTCAGTCGTAGCCGGTATCATAGCCATCTTTTTCTTGCTGCTGGCGAGAAAAAGTCCTGCGGTACCGTTGAAAGAAGTCATCAAGGGTGCTCCATGGGCTATCGTATTTTTCTCTATCGGCATGTATGTAGTGGTGTATGGTCTGCGTAATGCCGGTTTGACGGATCTTCTGGCTCATGTGATTCAAGCAGCTGCCGATCAAGGTATGTTTGTAGGCACCATGGGCATGGGTTTTATCGCGGCGGTTATCTCATCGTTGATGAATAACATGCCTACAGTCATGATTGATGCGCTTGCCATTAATGCCACCCATACGACTGGAATGGTCAAAGAAGCACTGATTTACGCTAATGTAATTGGATCGGATTTGGGTCCGAAAATAACCCCGATTGGTTCATTGGCCACATTGCTATGGCTACATGTGCTTAGCTCTAAAGGTGTGAAAATTTCTTGGGGAACTTATTTTAAAACAGGCATTGTTTTAACGATCCCTACTCTTTTTATTACGCTATTAGGCCTGTATCTGTGGTTAGTCATTTCATAATTGAACATTAAAGGAGGCGCTTCCCATGGAGAGAAAGACAATTTACTTTTTGTGTACTGGTAATTCTTGCCGGAGTCAAATGGCAGAAGGATGGGCTAAGAAATATCTAGGAGACAATTGGAACGTATATAGTGCAGGCATTGAGGCGCACGGCCTTAATCCTAAAGCGGTGCAAGCGATGAGTGAAGTAGGTATCGATATTTCTGATCAAACTTCGGATATTATTGATCCTGTCTTGCTGAACAGCGCCGATCTGGTTGTGACGTTGTGCGGGGACGCGGCTGATAAATGCCCTATCACTCCTCCACAAGTTCGCCGTGAGCATTGGGGATTTGATGATCCGGCCAAAGCTGAAGGATCGGAAGAAGAGAAATGGGGCGTCTTTCAGCGAGTTCGTGACCAGGTAGGAGAACGCATTAAACAATTTGCAGAAACCGGAGAATAGCAGTTCCTGCTATGAATTTGATAGAGGGGGAATGATTAAGGTGAATTATCACGCGCTTGTTGAGAACAAAGTATATATTGGCGGAGAGAGTGCATTGCTTCAAGTTCTTCGGGAGCAAGAGATCACAGATGTTTTTGATCTGCGAGATAACGGTACTGAGGCAGAAGGATTTCCGGCAAATGTTACGCGTCATCATTATCCGATTGTGGAACATGAGACTGGGCAGGAGGATTCTGTGCATGCCGCTATTCAGGCGGTTAAAGAAGCGGTGAACAGCGGGAAGACCGTGTATTTCCATTGCGCCGGCGGACGGAATCGTACAGGAACCGTAGCAACTGGAGTGTTACTTGAGTTGGGTTTAGCTACCACAGTGGAAGAGGCGGAAGCCTTGGCCAAAGAAAAACGTCCAGATATCAATATCAAGCAAGAAATGCGTGATGTGTTGAAGGGATTTTATCCATCCAAGTAATTAAATCGATATGGCAAAGGGACTATTTCCATTGGGGAATAGTCCCTCTTTAGCTTTTTGACAACAAGGAGCAAGTTTCTTTGACTTCATTACCTATGGAGAAAATCATTTAAACTCCCCAATCTTTTTACTTGCAAATTATACAAGCCCTATAAATTACCTGAATACAGAACTCGTGTTTGGCATTATAATAATAAAGAACGCATGTTCGTATATAAGTAATCGGTTTTGGAGGGTACAGCATGACTAAAACAACTGAGCGGACAATTCTTTTGGCGGATTGTCAGAGTTTTTATGCGAGTGTAGAAAAAGCTTCTTACCCAGAGTACAAAAATAAACCGCTTGCGGTAGCAGGCGATCCTGCACGCAGGTCTGGAATTATTTTAGCAGCATGCCCTATGGCCAAAAGTTTCGGGGTGTCTACAGCAGAACGGCTCGGTGAAGCCCTCAACAAATGTCCTGAGCTTGTGATCGTCCGTCCCCGTATGAAACATTATATTGATGTCTCTTTAGCAATTACGGATATATACAAGGAATACACCGATCTAGTAGAGGTGTTTAGTATCGATGAGCAGTTTCTGGACATTTCGGGTAGTTTTAAAATTTTTGGAGATTCTTTAACCGTTGCAAGAGAAATTCAAAAGAAGGTTCTTTTACAAACCGGGGTTTGGGTACGAATAGGAATCAGTTCCAATAAGGTTCTTGCCAAAAGCGCAACTGATATTTGGGCTAAAAAAATTAAAAGCGGTATATTCACGTTGCCCAAGACAGAATTAGAGCAGCTACTCTGGCCACAGCCAGTTAATAAAATGTTTGGGGTAGGTTCGCGGATGTCGTCCCATTTTGAGCGGCTTGGTATGACAACCATTGGTGATATCGCTAGAACGTCTCTACCAGACCTTAAGTCTAAATTCCGCGTTCGTTTTGGAAAACAGTCGGATATACAGGCGGAGGTCATGTGGAAAACAGCCAATGGTCTAGATGAGAGTCCTGTAGCTCCGTATACCCTCAGTTCTCCACAAAAGTCGGTAAGCCATATGATGACCCTACCCCAGGATTATTTGGAACCAAATGAAGTAGAGACCATCCTGCTTGAACTCTC
Organism: Paenibacillus polymyxa M1; assembly: GCF_000237325.1. Lineage (NCBI taxonomy): Bacteria > Bacillati > Bacillota > Bacilli > Caryophanales > Paenibacillaceae > Paenibacillus > Paenibacillus polymyxa. The sequence continues at coordinate 3,567,564 of NC_017542.1, read as the reverse complement.
GGAAGAAGTTTGTCGAGACAGTCGTCGTAAGGGGTACATGGGCTCTGTCGTGACCGTTAGTTGTACATGCAGTCCATATGAGGCTCCCACCGGATTTTCCAGGCAAATGAAGCTAACAGATTCGACTAACAATACGAATAAAGTGTACAACGCAGCAAAAAAAATATTTTATAATTTTTGGAACGGTATGCCGATACGACGCTTAGGTGTCACTTTAAGTGGGTTGGTTGACGACCAAACTTATCAACTTTCCTTCTTTGAGGATCATGAGCGTATCCGCTCCCTGGAAGAAGCAACAGATAAAATTAAAGAACGCTATGGTAGCGCAGCTATCATAAGAGCGTCCTCTTTGACCCAAGCTGGTCAGGCACTAGAGAGATCCCTAAAAATCGGGGGGCATTATAAATAAACAGGTATTAAAACTAATACATCCAGTAAATTCGATCTTTCACTATTAGTACAGTGTAAATTCCTGATTATTGGAACCAAGCTATCCGTTAGTTCAATAAAAAGGGTGCTTCCGCACCTTTGCTTGGGTCACGTCCTCATCATTATATTCCATTTAAATTATTAATTAAAGAAATACGCGGGTAGCATGTAGTGGGCGACCGCCAACATAATGCGGATTTTGTACGCTAAGGACGTAAATGGCTTCGCGGATTAAAGGGCGGTGACGGATTCGCACCAAACAAACAGAAATATCCAGTTGCTTTTATTATTGTTCCGAAGGCACAAAAATAGGGAGCGTTTCCGCTCCTAGAATCCTAGTTTTCAACTGTAAATGTTACTCGTCTTCTTCGTCGTCTTGATCATCCACCATCACTATGTCGTCTCCGCTCAAAAGGGTAGTTACCCCGTTGAGCCGCGCAATTTCGGCATCCTGTTCGACTAGCAAAGCTTTCAAAGTGGCTAGTTCTTCATCACTTAAATCTTCACCACTTTCTGCCTTTTCAATAATTTACACTTATCTGCTACTTTGCGGTCTAGAGCAGCAACCCTGTGATTAGACCAATAGGAGCAAGAAAATCCTTATCCATAATTATTCCTCCAAAGTGATTTGAGAAGTAGCACTAACAAAACGCGAAAAAACCACGTTAACGATTGTGTTGCATTGAGAAACATCATCTTGGGGCTAAATTGTGTTGCGTAAGGATCTGAAAAGAGCAAGATTTACCCTTATCGATACAACACAATTATTATTGTGTTGTATGAATGACATAAAGCTTTTTCTTTGTTTATTTTTATTTAAAATGTTACAGTTTATAATTCTAAAGAGGAGTATCACCTTACACTAAGACATAAAAGCAATCCTAGTTTTCCCAATGATAAGGAGAAGTAAGGATTGCTTTTATGTCTTAAATTGATATAAAAATAAGTTAAATATTTAAAAGGTTAGCAATATTTCCACCTAGTACTCGTTGTACGACTTCTTCACTTGAAGCATGACGTTCAACTGCCAACCTATTTAAGAACGGATCACCATAAGGAAAATCAGAGCTAAATAAAGTTTTCTCTGGGAGTTCTTTTATAGCCAAAGATAATGCATAGGTTGTATAAAATGCAGAGATATCTAGGTAGGCGTTCTTTGTTTCTTTTGTTAATGCAATAACTTGCAGCCAATGAACTCCTCCCAAATGGCCATAAATTACAGGTACATTGGGATATTTACGAGTTAAAGCGAACAATTCCTGAATATCATTTAAATTGAGTGGATGGAATGTATGCACCCAAATCGGAAAGGAATTATAATCACTAGCTGCCTGGAATGCAGGTTCAAGCATTTTAATTTGGCCTGAACCAAGGGTAAACTCTCCAAGTCCCTTCATTTTATAATCTTTTACAATCTTCTCAATCCAATCGTGCAGTTCTCCAGAGGAACTTAAAAGGGGAACCGAACCAAATCCAGTAAAACGATCAGGATATTTTGCGATAGCATCCCTTAATTCTTCTAGAGCTTTTAATCGTGCTTCTAGGGGATTTATCTCGTTATTTAAAATTTGATTCAGTACATCCATTTCCTGAATAAATTCATCGTAGCTTTCACTTTTTTCTGGATGAACAAGCGTAGAGAATAAAATAGTTTTATCTATCCCACTTGAATCCATCATTTTAATTTGTTTTTCTATAGGTAGAACTACGTGGGCATGACTATCGATAATCATTTTTCACTCTCCCTCCATTAATTGGCTGACAGCTGATTTCGTCTTTTAGAAAATACTTCGGTAGCTATTGTTAAAATGGTATTTAATGCGACAGGAAAGCCTGCATAAATTAACATTTGCATCATAGCTTCCACAATTTCTTCTTCGGTCCATCCAACATTTAAAGCTCCGTTAATATAAAACTTTAATTGTTCCGTATTTCCTAAAGCAGTTAGACCAGCAACTGTTGCAAGAAGGCGAGATTTTAAATCTAATCCTGGTCTAGAAAAAATTTGACCGTAATTAAATTCCACGGCCAAAGTTCCTAAGTCAGGTGCTACTGAATCTTTAAAACTATTCACGATATTTTGATAGTTGTCCGGATCTATTTTTGATAATACTTCCAATCCTTTTTTATAGTTTTCTGTATTTGCAGACATTAGACATGACTTCCTTTCTCGAATTCTCTATTTTTTACTGTTTTTTCTTGTTTAGGAAAGCTAAATAAGGAACTAAAAGCAATACCTATCATGAGTATCCCAACTGTACATACTCCATACCAATGCCATTTGCTCCAAGCAAGTACACCTAAATATGATCCTAAAGATCCACCTAAGAATGTAGATACCATGTATAATCCATTTAATCTGCTTCTCTTTTCGGGAGATAGTTGAAAGATAGTAGCTTGACAAGCAACTTGATTTGCTTGCGTACCAACTGTTACTAATAGTGCACCAAGAATTAATCCTAGTAGCCAATATCCTAAGAATATTAAGATTAGAAAAGCGATTAAAGAAATAAACATACATAAAGTATTAGCAAATTTTGGCCCTTTTTTATCAATCACCCGGCCAATAATAGGAGTTGCAAAGGCTCCAGCTATTCCCACTAAACCTATTAACCCTGCCACGGTACTCCCATAAGAATACGGAGAAGTATTTAATAAAAAAACAAGTGTTGTCCAGAAGGCACTAAAGGAACCAAACATCATTCCTTGACTAAGGCAAGCTTTTTGCAACACTTTTTCCTTTAAAAATAACGGGCCTAAAGATGTAAGTAATTTTTTATACTGTATTGCATGATTTCCTTTGCTTTTTGGAAGATACATTACAATTAAAATGATCATTATAATTGTGCCAGCAAAAGAAGCCCAATACATAGATCTCCATCCAAAATGTGAATCTACAAAACCACTGATTAATCGAGCACCTAAAATCCCACACACTAAGCCAATGGCAACGTTCCCTAACACTTTTCCTCTGTTATCTTCTGAAGCTAAATTAGCAGCAAGAGGAACAATAATTTGAGGGACAATGGTAACAAATCCAAGAATTAAGTTTGCTGCAATCAGCCATGTTACATTCATTGATAAAGCAGTTGCAGCTAAAATAATACATACAATAGATAATAAACTTAGGATCAATTTTCTTCGTTCAAAAATGTCACCTAATGGTACCAATAAAAGATTTCCCAAAGCATATCCCACTTGAGTTAAAGTTGCTACAATTCCTATATTGGTTTCAGAAATGTGAAAAGTATTTGCCATACTGACTAAGAGCGTTTGATTTAAATAGACATTAGCTACTGTAAAACCACATGCTGCAGCCATTAGGAGAACTAATCCTTTCGTAAGTATAGGAAAAGCCTCAGCCCTTTTTTTGAAAACCATTAAACTCACCTCCTTCATGTATTAGAATAGATAAAGGTTTATAATGGGAATAGGAGTGTGTTTATACTATTATTAAAACTACTACTTATATAAGGGGAGAGGTTAAATGTTAAGTGATAAAGAAAGAAGGAAAGAACTAGGGGATTTTTTAAAGACACGACGGGCACGGTTATCTCCTCAAGATTTTGGTTTACCTATTGGGCCACGTAGAAAAACAGAGGGACTGCGCCGAGAAGAAGTAGCTCAGCTGGCAGGGATAGGAATAACTTGGTATACATGGTTAGAGCAAGGGCGTGATATACAAGTATCTTCAGAAGTATTGGAGGCTATTTCGCGTGTATTCAGGCTAAATGAAGAGGAAAAAGAGCATCTATTTTTATTAGCAAATCAGCCATTGCTATCTAAGGTGGGAAGACCTCTCGTTGAAAGTGTAAATAGCGTCTTGAAAAATTTATTGAGTCAATTAAAATACTGTCCTACCTATGTAACAGACGAAAAATTGAACATAGTAAGCTGGAATAAAGCTGCTACCGTGGTTTTTGGTGACTTTAATAAAATGAATGATCGAGATCGTAATGCAGTCTGGCGTTGCTTTGCATCTAAAGAATACCGAGAGCTATTTCTTAATTGGGAAGATCATGCGCAACGCTTGATTGCTCAATTTCGTTTAGCATATACACGTTTTGTCGGTGATGAGTGGTTTAAAGATATCATTAAAGAACTTACTAATAAGAGCCCTGAGTTTCGTAATTGGTGGCCCAAGCATGAAGTTCTAGGTACTCCTTGTGGCAAAAAAACACTTCTGCATCCTTTAGTTGGAGAAATGATTATGGATCATATTACTCTTCAGGTGTACGATGCACCTGAACTAAAATTAACCATTTACCAACCTCGCCAAGAGGGAGAAACAGAACAGAAAATGAAGCGCTTGTTACAACTGGTAAGTAGACCTACAATAAAAGAGTGATATAAACACGAACGTATTAAGGGGAAATCGTTTGTCTCTAATATAAGAGTAGGAACATTTTACATGAATAAATTCCACACAACTAAGTTTGAAATGAAACAGCCGATTTAGCCTTAACGTGGTCAAAATCGGTCTTTTCTTTGTCGAAATTTGCTTAACGTAGTTTTTTTCCGATTTGCTGGCGGTACCCCATTTCTTCTGGTACCAACTTGACCGGTTTGGACAAAGTCATCAATACGAACGCTCGTGACGCGGTGCATGTCATCGATGGCCTTTTGCATCATGAATCTGAGTTGTCTATTGAAGAACATTATACGGATACCGCCGGCTACACTGATCAAGTCTTTGGTTTAAGTCATTTGCTCGGATTCCGATTTGCTCCACGGCTTCGCGATTTATCTGATTCCAGGTTATATTCGTTTGATAAGACAGGCGAATTTCCAAAGATAGAAAACCTACTTCGCGGTCGTATCAATACGAAGATCATACAGGAGAACTATAATGACGTTTTACGTTTAGCCCACTCTATTCGGGAAGGGAAAGTTTCAGGATCTCTTATCATGGAGAAGCTTGGATCTTATGCTAGACAAAATAGTTTAGCTACAGCTCTACGGGAAATGGGACGGATAGAAAAGACAATCTTCATTTTGGATTACATCTCTAGCGAATCGATGCGTCGTCGCATCCAGCGCGGTCTAAATAAAGGCGAGGCAATGAACGCTCTTGCCAGAGCACTTTTTTTTGGAAAACGCGGAGAATTACGCGAGCGTGCCTTGCTAAATCAGCTACAATGGGCCAGCGCATTGAATATTCTCATCAACGCAATTAGTGTCTGGAATACGGTTCATCTTACAGAAGCAACGAAGGTCTTGAAGCAAAAAGGATCGCTTCATGAAAATCTATTAAGCCACATTTCGCCTTTAGGTTGGGAACATATCAACTTTCTTGGTGAGTACACATTCGATCAAAAACGAAATGCCAGTTTAAACGCATTGTTACCACTTATTCAAGGAAGAATCGAAGCCGGTAATCCTTAGCGTACAAGATTCCGGCGTTTTTTTCGACAATCAAGGCTTAGCGTACAAAATCCGCACTTTGTTGGCGGTACCCCGTAGTGCTCTAAAAGAAGCCTTATCTTAGTCTAAGCAATAAGAAATACTTGGACATCTACAACTAAATTTTTAATCTAAAAATTTTTTCGAAAGCAATAAACAAAGCAATTGAATAATGTACATTACTTTAGTCGTTAAATATCTTGTTCCTACAGGATTTTATAATTATGTACAAGTAATTTAGTTTGTCTTATAATCGTTTTAGCCAGCATTTTATTGGGACCGATACCAATTCGAATCCATACTCCTGTTTGTGCGAGCACTTTCTGCTGAATTTCACTTGCAATGCTCATCGGATCTCCGAACAGGGAGAGACTTCCGCTCATATCTAGAAATTGTTCATCAATGCTGAAAACCTCAACCAAATCCGTATATTCATTATAAATTTCTGTTATTTTTAATGAGACATCGATATAATGCTGCATGCGCGGGCGTACAATGATAAGGTCAGGACATTTTTTTACAGCTTCCCCCAGACGTTCTGCAGTGGATATACCAAGTTTTTTTGCCAGCGGACACGCAGCTAAAATAATGCCTGAACGAAGTGCAGGGTCACCGGCCACAACGAGCGGCTTATGTTGGTAGGTGGGATTATCCGCTTTTTCGACGCTGGTATAAAAGCTTTGACAGTCCGCTAGAAATATGGTTCTACTTCTACGCTCCTTCAAAATGTTGACCTCCTCCCCTGATATGTAATTGATCATATTCCAAAATATTCTTGAACGTATACTCTTATAGTAGTATTATATACAGAACAAGCGTTCCTAATACAAATGTATTTTTTGGAACATTACAGTTTACGGGAAACCTAGCATGGCGTATCATATTATCTTGAACAAAAACAAGTGGAAATGAATGAATATTGAGGGGAGAAAACCATTTTTATGAACCCAAAACGTCGACCATCATCTCAAAAACGCAGTAGGTGGCGCATTTTTGGCAGAGTTTTGCTGATTAATATCAAGTGGTTCTCGCTTGCGGGTGTACTTGGAGTGTTGTTTGCCGGAGGTCTTATATCCGGTTATGTGGCGGCACTGGTTCATGATGAACCTGTACGATCACGTCAATTGATATATGAAAAGGTAAATGAGAATGCTCTGACCAGCTTTGTATTTTTTAATGATCAGGTAACTCCGGTTGGAAGAATGCGCATGGAGGAGGACCGACAGCTCGTTGACCTGAAGGATGTTCCTCAGTCCATTGTGGATGCCCTCATTTCAACGGAAGACAGCCAATTTTATGAGCACCATGGTGTAGATTTAAAGGGGACGGCTCGTGCTGTCAAGCAGAAGCTTTTGAATGAAAACCGCCAAACTGGCGGCAGTACACTGACACAGCAGGTAGCCCGAAGAGTTTTCCTGAGTCTGGATAAAACGGACAGCCGAAAGGTGAAGGAAATGCTGCTGGCACTACGTATGGAGCGTTTTATGGGCAAAGACAAAATATTAACGGCTTACTTAAATAAAATGCCTTTTGGTAATGGTTCCGCTGGTTACAATTTGTATGGAATCAAGTCTGCTTCGTTAGGGATTTTCAATGTAAGCGACCTACATAAGCTTCATATTGCTCAAGCGGCTTATTTGGCAGGTCTTCCACAGCTGCCATCTGTTTATTCCGCTTTTGATGGTAAAGGGAATTTTGATGAAGAAGGTTTCAATAAAGCGATGGAGCGCCAACGCGTTGTGTTGGAAAGAATGCTGGCAACAGGCAAGCTCACGCTGTCCGAATATAACGAGGCGCTTCAATTTGATGTGAGAGCGACCCTTGCCCCACATCGCGAAAAAAGCTATAATACATTCCCTTATTTGATGCTGGAAACAGAGCGGGAGGCCGCACAGTTGTTAGCACTCCAGCAAAATCCGAATCTCACAGCAGCCGAGATTTCTAAGCCTGAGCATGCTGAACTTCTTCAAAATACGCGAGAAGAGTTGCAACGATCCGGCTATCGAATTTATACAACAATAAATAAAAAAATTTATAGCAATATGCGGCAGATTGCAGCCAATCCACAAAATTTTTCTCCATACAGTAAGAAGAAGGGGCTAGAACAGATTGCAGCAATCATGATTGATCATAAGACAGGGGCTATCCTCGGTATGATCGAGGGCCGGGATTTTAATACCGAGCAAATGAACTATGCAACTCAAATGACACGTCAGCCCGGTTCTGCCATGAAGCCTATTGCTGCTTACTTACCTGCTTTGGAGAAGGGCTACACTCAGCCCGCCGGTCTTATTGATGATTCACAAATCATATTGAAAGACGGACGTAAGGGTTATCATATTCCTAAAAATTATAACAGAAGGTATGAGGGGCTTATGACAGCCCGTGAAGCACTCAATCGGTCAATCAACATCCCTGCACTGAGGCTGTTTTTATATGAAGTTAAAATTCCAAACGCTTGGAATTTTGTGCGTTCTCTTGGAATTACAACGATTCAACCACAGGATGAACATGCTCAAACAGGAGTTCTAGGTGGACTTAGTAAGGGGGTATCCGTCGAAGAACTGACCGCAGCATATGGGACAATTCCCAATATGGGCGTGTATAATGCCCCTCACTTGATCAGTAAAATTACAGATGCCAACGGTAAGATTGTATATGAATTTAAACCACAGACAAAGCGTGTATATTCGCAGCAAACCGCATTTTTGATGACGGATATGCTCAGAACCGTTATATCAGACCCGAGAGGAACTGGCAAACGTCTGCAAAAAGCTTTTAAAAGCTACGGTACCATTGATATCGCGGGTAAAACGGGTACGACACAGAACTTTGGTGATGTGTGGTTTATGGGATACACACCTGACGTTACGCTAGGCGTCTGGGCTGGTTATCGCCAACAGGTTAATACATTATCTCAAGAAGGTCACACCAGAGCACAGTCGGTGTGGGCGCTGATCATGAATGAGGCGGTCAAGGACCAGCCTGAGCTTTTTAAGCATAAGCATTTTATACAGCCGGAAGGCGTTGTGAAAGTTACGGTATCTAGTCTTACAGGTAAGCTGCCAGGGCGTTATTCCCGCCAATCAGGTCATCTCGTGACGGACTGGTTTAACCAAAAGTACGTGCCGACCGAAGTCGGAAGAGAACAGCTTCCACGTTCTGCTAGACCAGTAGTTCCGTCCAAACCAGAGGTCAAGAAAGAAGATGTCCCTGAGGTTAAGGTGCCTGCAACAGATCAAGAGGAGGTTCCACCAGAGGAAACAGCTCCTGCTGTTCCTGACACAGATGCAGAGATCGAACCGCTTGATGAGAATAACGATGTGCCATCAACAGATACATCGCAACCTTCTATTGAAAACGAACCGGAGACACCTTCTGAATCAGAGAACCAGAGTGGTGCTCCAAAAACTCAGCCTGACGAGGTTATCTATCCTGAACCAACGGTTGATCAATCCAACAACTAAGCAACACGGCGATCAGTCTGTTGTAATTATGAGTAGAGCCAGCATTTTATGCGGCTCTGCTCTTTTTTTTCATATTTTAGATTTCTCCTTTTTGAAAATACGAGCCAAATTATTTGCTATGTAACCAATGGGCTTTAAAATCTTCTCTTTGTTTAGGCAAGTAGGCAAGGCGAGATTATAAGGGGGCATAGTCTTGGGTCAGATCAATTCCCAGGTAGTATCCGAGTTTACGCCGAACCTCACTGCGGGCAAAGGATGAAAGCATGAAAAATCGCCTTTGGTAACCGCGGCATACATACAAAACCTCTACGCCTTCATGATTTCGGATTTCGCTGTATATTTTCACTCCCTGTCTTTTCATTCGCGCTTTTGTTTCTGCTAATTGAACAGTTATGCGCTGTTGTACTTCAGTCAGGCTACGAATATACAAATCGGGCATTTTTAGAGGAGAGATATTCATAATACGAATGTCTCGTTCCAACACATCTAGCACAAGAGTTAGAAGTACACACATCTTGATCAGTCCTGCGTCTTCTTCAGAAGGCAAAGGAGCTTTATGCTTGTTATCAAGTACCTTTTTGTTTGTCATAAATATCTCCTTTACTTGGAGTAAAATTACAATATATAATAAGTATATAGAACACACGTTCTGTATATACCTCATCATAGAGATTTTTCTATTGCCAAAGCAATCATCAATTATTGGAAAAGGGGCAGGGAGCCCTACTTCCATGTGCCATTGCCTAAAGGTTCTTTCGTATATGACCGATGACAGTCAAACAGAGTTTGTGTTAAGCTGATGGATAAAAAACCTTACATAGAAGGGGATAGTGTTCTGCTAGCGGTCATTTTTACTATTTAACTTAAGAAAGTAGAGAAAGAAGGTTTACATATTGTCACGTTCGTTATATGTAGCTTTATTATTGTTGAGCCTTATTTGGGGCGGTTCCTTTATGTTTATTAAGGTGTTATTGCTACATCAAGTAGGACCGTGGACCATTGTATTTCTGCGCTCCAGCTTTGGTCTTATTTTTATCGTCTTATTAATGCTTCTTATGCGTAAGCCGTTTAAAATCAAAAGCATTCCGTGGAAATCGGTTATTCTGGTAGCATGTGTAAACATGGTTTTACCATGGACATTGATTGGTTTTAGTGAGACCAGAATAGCTAGCAGCATGGCTTCTGTATTGAATGCGACCACGCCAATATGGACTATGTTGGTGGGCCTTGTCTTCTTCGGAGCTATATTTCATCGCCTGCAGTGGTTAGGAATGGGGCTCGCTTTTATAGGAATTATTATTTTATTGGGTATTAATCCTGCCTCTATTATTTCTGTTGATCCTGTAGGTTTTGGATGTATGCTGCTTGCGACTCTCTGCTACGGATTTGGAACACAGCTCTCCAAACGTTTTCTCTCCAATCTTTCCATGTATCAGGCTACCTTTGCGACACTGTTTGGTGCGGCAGCAGGGGGTGGTATTATGATGGCAATTGTAGAGAGACCGGATTTGTCGATCGTTTCTGTTCCAGGAGTATTGGGTTCCCTCATAGGGCTAGGAGTTTTGGGATCAGGGGTAGCATATATCTTGTTCAACTATATGATTTTGCGCGGGAGTGCGGAATTCGCTTCTTCGGTAACGTATTTTGTACCCGTGAGCGCCATCGTATGGGGCTTTTTACTTCTGAATGAGCATATCGGCTGGAACGTGCTGACCGGGCTGCTTCTTATACTCGGGGGCGTATTTATGGCCAATCAGCGCAGAACAGCCAAACTAAGGGTAATAGCTCCAAGTGAAAATAAAACACACTCAGGTCATTAAGTGTGTATTCGCCAAACCTTTGGTATAATGCGTCAACTCGCACATACAATAAAGCATGCTCGCACATAAAATAAAATATGGTGCAGCAAAAAAAGCAAGCTGTTTAGCAGGTGACAAGGTGTGGTATAATAAATTATAGAATTATATGCACCACAGAAATGTCGGAGTTTTATTCCACAAAAGAAAGGATCAGGATACCATGTGTCCCCGAAGGATACTTCCCCAAAGGACGATTTGGAAACGATTTGATCTGTCTTATACTTAGCTTTTCCGCGGAGTAACGTCAAGTTGCGAAAGCCAACTCTGCGGAAGAGGGGATTGTACATGCGAAGGACCAAGTCCTCCAGGCACATCTTACCAGGTTGCTTCCGTAAGAGTGGGTTCATCCACATCAAACTTACGAGAAACCGAGGGAGCCTGTATGAGGAAAACTTACGAATCTATCGTGAACAATGGAGCACTGAGACAGATTGCTGTCATGTTGCTCGGAACATGCATTTTAGCTTTTACGTACTATCACATTAATGCCCAGAATCATTTATCAGAGGGCGGATTTGCAGGCTTAGCTTTGCTGGGTCATTATGCGTTTGGCATATCTCCAGCATGGAGTATGCTGATGCTTGATGTTCCCGTCATATTGCTAGCATGGGTACTGAAGGGCAAAAGATTTATGATGCTAGCATTAATCGGAGCCGTCGCCTTTTCACTGTTTTATGCAGGATTTGAGAAATATTCGACTCTGGTTATAGACCTGCATGGAAATCTGCTAATAGCAGCTCTACTTTGTGGGGTGCTCACAGGTTTAGGAGCCGGAATCGTACTGCGATTCGGTGGAGCAACCGGGGGCGATGATATTTTGTCTCTGCTAATCAGCGAGTGGCGCGGATGGAAAATCGGCAATGTGTTTATCGTCAGTGACATCATCGTACTGGGATTATCGCTGTTGTATCTGCCTGTGAAGGAAACAATGTTTACAATACTGGCTGTGTGGCTTGCCGGAAAAATAATTACATGGACGACCACGTTCCAATTGCACCGACCTGTGAAAAAGGTACTGCCAGCGGCTATTCCCGCTAAAAAGGTAGTTGCCAAAACAGTGCCGGTCGTCCACAGCCTTCGTCAATAAGGAAAGGGTGTTACGTCAGGAGAGAAATCTTCTTACGTGACACCCTTTCGCTGTATTTAGCTTCATCAGAAAGGCTTTAAAGTAGAATGGATACGTCCGTTTTGTTCATGAATATTTGCAGAAATCTATTGCTATTCTACAAATCTTTGAGCTTCGTCCACCGATTCATTTTTGTATTTAAAGGTTGACATGGGCTGTTCGTCTCTCTCTTCATTGATTGCTCGGCGATTCTCGTGCGGCTGGATGATTATCGTTCCATTCCTCAGCTTGTGCAGTGGCAATCGCAATCGCACGCCCTTCTTCATAGCCTTCGCGGAGTAGAGCGTTAGCGATATCAACGGCTTTTTCTCGTACACGGGGTTCTAGATTTTTCATGGATGGCGGGTAATCATGTTTGTTCCAAGGCATGGTTGCACACTCCTTTTTAGCAGATGATGTATTATGTATTACCCGTTGTCGGCTTAGACTAACAAAAATTAGAGTAATGAATATATTGTAAAATTTATCTTAAGAAAAAGCGTATAATGGTGAGCAGAATACCAGAAAAAGGAGTGAAACATTTGCTTGCCTGGGGTTTCGTTTTTTTACTAACCATCATCATTCATACTACCGATAGCTTGTCCTATGCTCTTCGGCTTGGTGGTTTGCGAGCACGTCGGATTGGATTGGCATTAACCGTGGCCGGAATGCTGCTGTTGGTTTCACGTACCTCCAATATGGCACAGGGACCTTTACTTGGAGGGATGGTCGATCAGGCTAAAGAGGCAGCACAATTGGGCGGAACGGATATGAGACTGGAACTGTATATGCACGGGGTACTGCTGGCCGCCACCGTTGGGACTATGCTTGCTATATTACTGTATCCAACAGTAGTACGCATGTCAGCCAGATGGATTGTACATTTGGAGCATACTGGATCTATCCCGGCTTTAATACGTCATTTAATGAGGCGAAATCGCTGGAAGCATGCAGGCTACTACATAAAGCGCCCTAGCTGGTCCATGTTTACCTCCCTAATCAGTGGAGTGATCCCCAAGCGTCTAATTATTTTAAATATTGCCGTTACCGCAATTTATACAACCGGAGTGGTATCTGCCTTGTATGCGTCATTCCTATGGCCCGCTCAAGGTACGGCAATGTCAATGTCGTCAGGCTTAATCAATGGTGTCGCGACGGTATTGTTGACCTTGTTAATTGATCCAAGATTGGCGGTGTTGTCAGAAAAAACCCTACGAGGGGAGCTGCCCCTAATCCGAATGAACAGCGTGTACGGATGGATGATCATCTCGCGTTTGGCAGGAACTTTATTAGCTCAGCTATTGCTGGTACCGCTAGCCATTTGGCTTGGGTGGGTGATGAGCTAGATCAGTAGATGCGCTACCATATCAAAAAAAGGCTGACCCGTGATCATCGAATACAGATAGATTCCGGGTCAGCCTCGTTATTTTTACGGCTACTTACTTTTCAAATAATGACTTATAGGCTCCATATCCTTCACGCTCCAAGTCTTCCTGAGGCACAAAGCGGAGCGCGGCAGAATTGATGCAATAACGCAAACCCTCTGGACCTGGACCATCATCGAATACGTGCCCTAAATGGGAATCTGCTTCGCGACTTCGGACCTCGGTACGAATCATGAAATGGCTGAGATCGGTCTTTTCTTTGACATTGTAACTGCGCAACGGACGGGTAAAGCTAGGCCAGCCGCAACCCGCATCATATTTGTCCAGTGAACTAAACAAAGGTTCTCCTGATACGATATCCACGTAAATGCCTTCAGCTTCATGATCCCAAAACTCATTTTGAAATGGGCGCTCGGTTGCGTTTTTTTGTGTTACTTCGTATTGAATAGGCGTCAGCCGGTCTTTAAGATCGGATTTATCAATCTTGGCAGACCAATTTTGCTCAATAAAATCTTCACGTCCTGAGCCTTTGCGATAGCGTTTGTAGTGAGCGGGGTTCTTCTTATGATAGTCCTGATGATACTCTTCTGCTTCATAAAAAGTTGCCGCAGGCAGGATAGATGTAGCAATGGGCTTGTCAAAACGGCCACTTTGAGCGAGAGCTTCTTTGGAAGCCTCTGCCTTGATCCGTTGTTCATCATTATGATAGAAAATAGCCGTTTGGTAGGATGAACCTCTATCGTGGAACTGTCCACCTTCATCCGTTGGATCAATCTGTTGCCAAAATAGCTCCAACAGTTTTTCATATGGGAACACTTGAGGGTCGAATGTAATTTGTACGGCTTCCACATGTCCCGTTGTTTCAGAGCATACCTCTTCATAGGTAGGATTTTCGGTATGTCCCCCTGTATATCCAGATCTAACCTTCAAAATACCGGGCATTTCCTCAAAAGGGGAGACCATGCACCAGAAGCAGCCACCCGCAAAAGTTGCTTTTTCTACCGTATTTGGATTGTTGGTGCTCATATTTTATCACTCCAATCTGAGAATGTTTAATTAGTTGTTATTTAAATAGCTTACAATTAAATTATATACGGGATTTTTGCAAAATCCAACGAAACACCAGAAAGTACTCAGTTGCGTAGCTGTAGTGTGTCCCAAAAACTGCAATGAAACATTCTACAGAAGCGGCACAAACTCATTAGTGTTATATTTTGTTGACGCGCCTAACTCTTTTTCTGTAAAGTACAAACCCTCCACCTACCAGTGCAGTATATAGCAGCAAAATAAGCAAACCCGTGATTGGGTGTTCCGCAAAGGTACCGCCTGCATAAGCATACACTGCAATTGCGGGAAGTTTGCCGATCGCTGTACCTAGCATAAAGCTCCAAAATGGAAACCCTGCTACTCCGGCATATACATTTACAGCTGCCTGAGGAATGACTGGAATCAGGCGAGCCAGTAGCACAGCAGTAAAAGGATCTTTCTCCATGACCTGATTGAAGCGCTCCAGTGCGGGAACACGCTCCAAATATGCACGTCCTTTGTCACGGAACAGGGTACGTACAGCACTGTAAACGACCAACGCAGCCAAAGTAGTGCCAAGCCAGCAAATCAAAGCACCTTGCCAGGCTCCTGCTGCATAAGCAATGGAAGCGATAATCAGCTTGTAAGGGATAAACGGAATTAACGCGAATAAAAATGCGAGCAATAGCAGAACCGGAAAGGAGGTTTGCTTGTTTGCCCAGGCGAGCCAATCATATCTGTAGATAAACGCGATGCAGAGCAGCGAAACATAAGCCGCGGGGAGTAACCATTTTTTCATTTATATACCTCTTTCAATATCCCTGTTCGGCTTATTGCTTATACAGAAAAAAATAGGGTTCACATTCCCAAAAATGTATGCTATACTGCCACTAACAGAATAGTTCCCAAAGGGGAGTAGCTCAGCGAGTAAAGTCGTCATTACGGGATTCTTAATCCCCGGCTTTATTGGCAACGTAATGTTGTAAGCGAGACCTTTGCCAGGATTTTAGGAATCCGGGTAAATGGTCTTTTTTTGATGCCAAAATTGGGTCAAGCGCCGTTTCCGGATTCCGCGAAATGGCGCTTTTTTAGTATAAAGCGCTGAACTATGTACAGTATAACAAATAAACAAAGAAGGTGGGAGAAACGTATGGATTTTTTGTCAATTGAGTTTTTAACCGCATTATTGTCCATTATTATTATTGATCTGGTGCTAGCTGGTGACAATGCGATCGTAATCGGCTTGGCGGCGCGGAATGTTGATAAGGCCAATCAAAAGAAGGTCATTATCTGGGGAACGGTCGGAGCAGTCATCATTCGTGTGATTGCTACAGTGCTGGTCACATACTTACTGCAAATATATGGATTGCGTTTGGTTGGGGGTCTGGCCCTTATCTATATCGCCTATAAGTTGTTGGTCGAAGAGAAAAAACATGAAATTTCAGCTACAAATCAGATGTGGGCAGCGATTCGTACCATTATTATTGCGGATACAATGATGGGACTCGATAATGTGCTTGCTGTTGCGGGAGCCGCTCATGGAAATATGCTACTGGTTATTCTAGGTCTGGCAATCTCCGTTCCGATCATGGTGTGGGGAAGCACGATTATTCTGAAATTGACAGAACGTTACCCAGTAGTGATCACGATTGGAGCCGCAGTATTAGCGTATACCGCTGCTAAAATGGTGGTGGCCGAGCCATTAATTGCACACTGGTTCGCAAATGGAGTCGTTAAATACGGTTTTGAAGCCTTGATTGTAGTTCTGGTTGTAGCCATCGGGATGCGTGTTAAAAAAGTAAAAAGTGAGAAAACAAAAAAAGAAGCGTTGCACGCATAAGCTAACTTATATTGAAGTAATCTGGCTGAGCTGGATACTCAAGTCTTAGAGGCTGTTCCTCAGATCCATCTGGATCAGGAGCAGTCTCTTTTCTTTGCTTGTCAGCGGACTTCCATGTAAACTAGACAACAGATGAAATGAGTGATTAGAGGTGGAACGATATGGACAAGCAAATCAAGACAAGAGTAGCTATTGCAGGATTAGGTGGAATCGCTCGTAAAGTGTATCTGCCGTTACTGGCTGCACACCAAGGCGTAGACATTGTAGGAGTGATGAACCGTTCACAGGAGCCGGTCAGTTCTACTATGGAGCAGTATAGACTACCAAGAGGAACGACGGACGTGAAGGAAATGCTGGCATGGGAGCCGGAAGCTGTATTTATACATGCGGCCACCGAAGCTCATTTTGACCTAGTTATGGCGTGTATTGAAAAAGGGATAGCGGTGTACGTAGATAAACCATTGTCCTATGATGTTCGTCAGAATTTGGAAATGACTGCTTTCGCGGAAGCACAGGCTGTACTGCTGGCGGTAGGTTTTAATCGACGTTTTGCTCCGCACTATGTGGCTGCAAAAGCTTGGCTAGAGGAAGTGGGCGGTTTCAGTCAATGTGCGGCGATTAAACACCGAACTGGATATGATCGTAGACCGGCGACACAGACGGTTTATGATGATTTAATTCATATGCTTGATTTGCTACTGTGGCTGGGTGGCGATAATTATGAGCTACTACATAGTAGTCTGGATACAACAAGTGAAGGGTATATGGACGCTGCGTTCGGGACTTTGCGTTTGGGGAATGCTGCCGGTACATACAGTATGAGCAGACAGGCAGGAGCTGACATAGAGAAGCTGGAGCTTCACGGGGCAGGACGGTCTGTTGAAGTCACGAATATGGAACAGGCTATTTTCATGCAAAAAAATAATTTATCACGAACGCAAACTTTTGGAAGCTGGGAGACAATATTGGAAAGACGGGGATTCACCGGGGTGGTGAATCATTTTCTGGAGCATATTCATCGTCCGGAGGAGTGTGCTATACAAGCTGGAAAAGTGTTGGAAAGCCATATGCTAGCGGAAGAACTGATTAGTGGTTTGAGTGATTAATATCGAACCATGATGATCCAGACATCAAGAATTAGGTTGAAGGAGAAATGTATCAATGGAAGAAAACAACCGCGGTAAACAGGTAGAAGAAGCCATCATTGAAAATTATAAGCAAGAAGAAGATATGATGATCCTTGTGTTTGCTCAATGGTGCATCAATAACGACTTGGAGCCAGAGGAATTATATCGTGCAGCGTATCCGCAGCAGGATAGCAACGAGCGTCTGCTGCGAATACGCAAGCTGACTGTATCGCGCGAAGAAGCAGGTGATATTCCGCTGGATACGGTATTAGGGGTGCTGTCCATGTTCGGAAATGAGGACTTGGCGATGGTCGTATCCGAGGCGGCCGCCCAGCTCCCGTCGGAACGGAAATAAGTCCACCTATAATAAAGCATCTGGCAAAGTCATTCGTGGCATCGTGGAAATAAACTGTTTTTACTGAGGATATTGTTGATCGGGGAGGGTAAGCTGACGATGGAAGATATACCTGTGCCAAGTACTTGTAAAGGCTGTGAAAGAGATATCGCTTTATCGGAAGAGCAAATTACCAGAATTCTTAACAATATGAGACCCAAAATGGATTGTGTAAACGATGAAGTATACAAAGCCAGACTGTTGGCCTGTGCACAATGCGATGAGTTAATGTCCGGTCACACATGTGGCATTAGTGGAAGTATTGTTCGTATACGTGCCTTGGCAGTAACTCAAAATTGTCCCAGCTACCATGGTTCACGTTGGCAAGGATCAGCTTGAAAAATGCAAAGCCCAGACTCAATTAAATCTGAGATTACAGGCTAAAGTAGTCATCCCCTGGTCTGCCTTAATGGCAGACCTTTTTGGTTTGCTTGGACTTTGTTGTTAGCAATTGACAAATTGTAGACAATAAAATATATTAAACACGTAAAATGTTTTTGTTTAATTATTAATATTTATATTAATAAAAGGATTGTTAGGTGTGACAATGTGTAATATTAGAGTTCGAAAAGAGAACGGTAGTGTGAGTGCAATTTATGCGATTATGAAAGCGTAATCATTTTTGTGATGCTTCAACAATTTTAATGTTTGGGAGGTTTTGTGGTGAAGGGTTCTATTATTGTAAATACCGATTGGGAACAGGGCGTTATTAATAAAAATATTTATGGGCAATTTGCCGAGCATCTTGGACGATGCATTTATGAAGGTTTATGGGTGGGACAGGACTCTCCAATCCCTAACACTGACGGAATTCGAAATGATGTGGTGGAAGCGCTCAAACAGCTGAACATTCCTGTGCTGCGTTGGCCAGGGGGCTGTTTTGCCGATGAATATCATTGGAAAGATGGGATCGGACCGAAAGAAAACCGCAAAAGAATGGTAAATACGCACTGGGGCGGTGTGGTTGAAAATAACCATTTTGGTACACATGAGTTTTTCCAATTGTGTGAGCTATTGAATGCAGAGCCGTATATCTGTGGGAATGTAGGCAGTGGTACAGTGCAGGAAATGTCGGAGTGGGTAGAGTACATGACCTTTGACGGGGAGTCCCCTATGGCTGCATGGCGTCAGGAAAACGGTCGTGAGAAACCATGGAAGCTCAAATATTTTGGAGTTGGTAACGAAAACTGGGGTTGTGGCGGTAACATGCGCCCGGAATATTATGCTGACCTGTATCGCCGCTATCAGACATATGTCCGTAATTATGGAGAGAATCGCATTTATCGAATAGCTGGTGGGGCGAATGTGGATGATTATCGTTGGACCGAAGTACTGATGCGCGAAGCCGGGCACCTTATGGACGGTTTGAGTCTACACCACTACACAATACCGGGGAGTTGGGAAGGGAAACGACACGCAGTCGGTTTTGATGAAGCAGAATGGTTTGAGACGATGAAAAAATCATTGCACATGGATGAATTGATTACTCGCCACTCTGCCATTATGGACCAATATGATCCTGACAAACGGGTTGGGCTGATCGTCGATGAATGGGGAACTTGGTTCCTGACCGAACCAGGTACCAATCCTGGCTTCCTGTATCAGCAAAATACGATGCGGGATGCGCTGGTAGCCGGACTACACCTGCACATATTCCATAATCATCATGATCGTGTGCAGATGACGAATATTGCTCAAATGGTCAACGTTTTGCAAGCGATGGTTCTAACTGAAGGCCCTGCTATGCTGTTGACCCCGACATACCATGTATTTGAAATGTTCAAAGTGCATCAGGATGCACAAGCACTGGCTATTCATGCGAAGGTAGGCAATTATAAGTATGATGGAGACTCCATCCCACAAGTAAGTGTGTCCGCCTCTAAGGCTCAAGATGGCTTTATTCATATAAGCTTATGCAATGTCCATCCGGGCGAATCGGCAAATTTGAGCCTTGAGCTAAGAGGGCTCGAAGAGGTTAAGAAGATTAATGGTGTTGTCTTAGCCAGTAACGATATGCAGGCACATAATACATTTGATCAGCCAGAGCGTGTGAAAAAGGAAACTTTTACATCTTATCAGCTGCAAGGTCAGCATTTGGATGTTACACTGCCACCGATGTCGGTTGTGATGCTGACAATCGCTCCTTAAAAAATTAGATTGTGGTATGTAGGCAGCACCCGTTAAATGATTTGTTAGAAAAAAGAGAGCGTTCCCCTGAACGCTCTCTTTTTTTCTACAATTGCTCGCGGTGAATCAGTCTGAATTCCTTAGGCGACATACCGAAGCGGGAACGAAACACACGGTGAAAGTATGTGTAGTTTGCAAATCCTGACGATTCTGCGGCTTGTTCCAGTGACATGGGACTGAAAATGATACGCTCCCTTGCCATGTTGAGCCTGATGTCCAGTGTGTACTGCATAATGCTCGTATCGAACGTTTCCTTAAACAGGTGTACTGCTCGGGATACGCTGATTCCGACGTGTGAAGACACGTCATCCAGCTTAAAATTAGATGATGCATTTTCTTCAATATAATTTTTTATCTGATAAGCAAGATAATTGTGATGAGTAGCAATGGGCTGCTCGGATAGTATACGGTCAAACTCCAAACATAAAATGCGTATGTAATAGCTGGATATTTCCGGGTAAGGATTAGAAATACGCCGCTGCTCCAGCACTAGCTGACGAAATAGGCCAAGCAGGGCTTCTGTGAGCTGAACCTTAATTCGGTTGGGACGTTTGTGATGATTCCACCACTCATCTACCCAGGGGCCACCGAAAAAAATGTGATAATCCCCACTTTCTACAACCTGCTCTCCCATGGGGTTCAACTCACTGTGAATATCCAGTTCATAAGGCTCGGTCGGATTGAACAGCAGCAGATCACCTGCCTCAATCCGTGTCATTTTCCCGTCAATGCGTGCTTGACAGCGTCCATCTGTTTGCAGACGGAATAAATAATTTTTGATTCCATCAGGCTGGTTCGAATAAAAGGGCTTACGGTGGAAGGAATAGCCTGCGGTAAGAACCTGGCAAGGCTCAATGATAGACATGATGATGACTCCTTTTGGGCATATGGCTGTTTCAAATATTGACCAGATTGTTCATGTTTTAATCATATTATTCATTTTAAACGAAAGCAAAATAGAATACCATGTGAACTGTAAAGCTTACATGTTAGATGAGAAAGTACATGTTAGAGGCCAAGGAGTGTGAAGACGTAAAACGAATAAGGCCGGGATTATCAGCTGTGGTAACACTAGCTCGGTATATCTTAAAATTCTCCAAACCAACCCGCCCTTTGAAGTAGTGACCTTTGGTGATCTATTGAATGGAAGGGCCAAGGAGAGGGTCGATAAATTGAGTGCTGTAAACGTATACAAAGTGGATAGATCGATGCTTCGGCCTGAGATGGAGTTTGCATTTTATCTGCCGGTACCTGGCTGCCAGGCACTGCAGATGTGCGATACCAGAGGCGGGCAAGCAGGTGTAATGGAACAGATATAATGAAAATTCATCCTAACGAAGAGGTGAAGGGGATTGACTAAAGTAGGATTACAATTATACACAGTTAGGGAAGAGCTTGAACAGGATTTTGAAGGCACATTGCGCAAGGTAGCTGAGCTGGGCTATAAAGGGGTTGAGTTTCATAGCTTCTTTGGGCGTAGTGCCAAGGATGTCAGGGCGCTTTTGGATGAACTAAATCTGGAAGTTGTCGGAACTCATATACAATACAGCCGCTTGCTGCATCATTTGGATGAGGAAATTGCATATCACATAGAATTGGGCAACAAGTACCTCATTGTTCCTTATTTAACCGAAGAAGAGCGGGAGTGGGATGACCTTTTTGTTAATCTGAATCGTATTGGTGAAAAAGTAAAGGAGCATGGGTTGATACTGGCTTATCATAATCATGATTTTGAACTAACAGAGAAAATCAATGATCGCCCGGTATTCGATGCTTTATATGATGCGGTTCCCGATGATTTGTTACAGGTCGAAATGGATACTTGTTGGGTATACTATGGGGGCTATGATCCAGTGGAATACATTGGACGATATCGTGGACGCCTGCCTATCATTCACTTAAAGGATATGGCACGCGACGAGCAGCAAAAAGCAGTTACTGTAGAGTTAGGCCAAGGAGAAGTGCAGCTTCAGACCATTACAGATGCCGCTATTGAAGCAGGTGTGGATTGGGTTGTTGTGGAACAAGATTTCAGCTCAAATCCTTCAATCGAAAGCATTGAAACCAGTATGAAGTGGCTCCAACAATACGCAGCTCAGGGAGGAAATATTCATGTCTAAAACACTCAAGATCGGGATTATCGGTTGTGGGGGCATTGCTAACGGTAAACACTTGCCGAGTCTTGCCAAGCAAAAGAGAGCAGAAATCATTGCTTTCTGTGACATTATACAGGAACGTGCTGAAGAGGCTGCTGAAAAGTATGGTGCTGAAGGATCGCAAGTTTATAGCGACTACCGTCAGCTGCTAGAAAATAAAGACATTGAAGTTGTGCATGTATGTACCCCTAACGACTCGCACTCAGAAATTACGGTAGCGGCACTTGAGGCAGGTAAGCATGTATTATGTGAAAAGCCAATGGCTAAAACTGCTGAGCAGGCACGGGAAATGCTTGATGCGGCCAACCGTACAGGCAAAAAGCTATCCATTGCCTATCAAAATCGTTATCGTGATGACAGTCTGTATCTGAAGCAATTGGTCGAGCAAGGAGAGCTTGGTGAGATTTATCTTGGTAAAGCCATTGCTCTACGCCGCCGTGCGGTTCCCACCTGGGGAGTGTTCTTGGATGAAGAGAAACAGGGTGGTGGCCCGCTGATTGATATCGGCACACATGCACTTGATTTGACACTCTGGCTGATGGATAATTACAAGCCTAAAAGTGTACTAGGTTCAACCTTCCATAAGCTGGGAGATCGAAAAAATGCAGCCAATGCTTTTGGACCGTGGAATCCTGATGAATTTAAAGTAGAGGACTCAGCTTTTGGATTCATCACCATGCAAAATGGAGCCACAATTGTATTGGAATCCAGCTGGGCATTAAATGTTGTAGAGTTTGGTGAAGCCAAGACGTTGTTATGCGGTACCGAGGGTGGAGCAGATATGCAGGATGGGTTGCGTATTAACGGAGAAAAGAACAGCCGCTTGTTTGACACGAAAATAGATCTAGATGCAGGAGGAGTGGCCTTTTACTCCGGTGAAACGGAAAATGAGGCAGACCGTGAAGCCCGTCTGTGGATTGAATCTATTCTGGACGACAAAGAACTCCTTGTGAAGCCGGAGCAGGCACTGGTGGTTACTGAAATTTTGGAAGCCATCTATGAATCGGCCCGTACAGGAAAAGCAGTTTATTTTGACTAAGCCTTGTAATGATCCCGAATAGACAATCACTATAATGAAAGCAGCTTTTTTCACATATGATACAGGGAGGGATTTCTTTTGAAACTTGGAGTATTTATGGTGTTGTTCGGTGGACGTTCATTGGAGGAGGCGCTGGATTATGTGGCTTCTCAGGGACTGGATGCTGTAGAAATCGGAACAGGTGGCAACCCGGGAGATAAGCATTGCAAGCCTGATGAGTTGCTAGAGAACGATACGGCGCTCAAAAATTTTAAAAAGGCAGTAGAATCCCGGGGATTAACGATTAGCGCGCTTAGCTGTCATGGTAATCCGCTTCATCCACAAAAGCATTTGGCACAGGCAGATCATGACACATTTCTTAAAACCGTCCGATTGGCAGAAAAGCTGGAAGTTCCTGTTGTGAACACTTTCTCAGGCTGTCCAGGTGATCACGAGGATGCGAAGTATCCAAACTGGCCTGTGGCTCCGTGGCCTAATGATTTCCAGGAAGTGCTGAAGTGGCAATGGGAGAATAAAATTATTCCTTACTGGACTGAAACGGGTAAATTTGCAGCAGATCACCATGTTAAAATAGGGCTGGAGTTACATGGGGGCTTCTCCGTTCATACACCAGCAACTTTGCTTCGTTTGCGTGAAGCGGCAGGAGAGGTCATTGGTGCTAATCTGGATCCGAGCCATATGTGGTGGCAGGGAATTGATCCCGTACAGGCGGTTCAAATTTTAGGCCGAGAGGGAGCCATTCACCATTTCCATGCCAAGGATACGACGATTGATCCGATCAATGTTAATAAATACGGACTTACCGATATGCAGGAGTATACGAATATGTTAGATCGAGCATGGCAGTTCCGTACTGTGGGCTATGGTCATGATGTAAAAACCTGGGCAGATATTATCAGTGCTCTGCGTCTGGTGGGATACGATTATGTAGTAAGTATTGAGCATGAAGACGGTCTGATGTCCGTGGAAGAAGGCTTTACTAAAGCTGTCCATAATCTTCGCCAGGTCCTGATTGAAGAACCGCTGAGCGAGATGTGGTGGGTCTAACCTAATAGGGGGAACTGTGATGATTAACGTCACCATTTGGAATGAATTTTTGAACGAAAAGTTAAATGAAGAAGCCAAACGGATTTATCCTAACGGCATACACCAAGCATTGGCTGACGGCTTGGCAGATGAAGGTTTTGCCATTCGAACAGCTACTTTGCGTGAGAATGCCGAACATGGTTTGGAAGAAGAAATCCTCAATTCCACAGATGTGCTGCTGTGGTGGGGACATAAAGCCCACGATCAGGTGAGCGATGAAGTTACAGCGCGTGTCGTCAAGCGTGTGCAGGAAGGAATGGGCCTCATCGTATTGCACTCAGGCCATTTCGCCAAGCCATTTAAAGCTCTGATGGGCACTAGTTGTGATTTAAAATGGAGAGTTGCAGGCGAGCAGGAGATTATTTGGTCAGTAAATCCGTCACATCCTATTGCGGAAGGAATAGACGGCAAAATTCTCTTAGAGCAGGAAGAGATGTATGGCGAGTTCTTTGATATTCCTGCGCCGGATGAACTAGTCTTTATCAGTAACTTTGAAGGCGGCGAAGTATTTAGGACTGGATGCACCTTCCATCGAGGCAGTGGTAAAATATTTTATTTCCGACCAGGGCATGAGACCTATCCGACGTATTACCAGCCTGATATTTTGAAGGTCATTGCTAACAGCATCCGTTGGGCTTCACCGACAAGTAATAAAAAACCAGTATATGGTAGAAGTGAACCGGTAAGGCCGCTTGGTGGAGTGTTGGTATAGTTACAATTATCACATATTGATGAATTATATAAATAACAGGTTTAAAGGCGGAACCTCTGGGGATTCCGCCTTTTTGTATTTAACGAATTAGACATATACCTGCCCATTGGTTTGTTGTATAATCAGTTTTGGTCATGGCAACTTTATCAGCACAGGTATTAAATTTAAGAAAGTGTTTTCTTTCGGGATAAAGTATGCTAAAATGATATATACTAACAAAAGGAAAGCTTTATCAAACCGAAATGCAAAAGAAGGTGAAAAATTTGGAGAGTCAACCGCAATTTACAAAAATGTGTCCGCGTTTTGAAACCGCCTTTTCATGTCTGGGTAAGCGCTGGAATGGATTGATTATTCAATCCATGATGAGCGGTCCCAAGCGGTTTAAGGATATTTCCAATCTGATTCCCACAATGAGTGACAAAATGTTATCAGAGCGGATGAAGGATCTGGAAAATGAAGGGATTCTTACACGCCATGTATATCCGGAAACTCCTGTCCGCATTGAATATGAGCTAACCACCAAAGGTCGTGCACTTCAGCCGGTTATGGAGCAGATTCAATTTTGGGCTGAGGAATGGATTAGATGATCACCAAACTCATTAAGTATTTCTCATAGCAAAACAGCCTCTTCCTAGGAAAAGGCTGTTTTTTTATTTTGAGGTAGGCAGTACGGCTTAATAGCTTTTAGCGCGCCCTGCTACTGAGAATACTCCAGCTGTTGTACGGCGAGGGATGCGGGATTGAATATCCAGTGCGGCTGAACGAAATGTGCCTAAACACGAGTGGCAAAGCCTTCCTGCATAAATGGGAGAACGGCAGGACTCGCAAGGATAATCAAGCTGACTGTATGTGGAGGGAAATTTGCCTGCTCTTACCCAATCCGTGAGCAAATCCATAGGTGTGCCAGTCACATCACTGAGTTGGCGAGTATGAGTAGAAGGATGCTTCCATAGATAGTTAGAACAGCGGTCAAAGAATATATTTTCTTCTTGAATACAAGTATTACACAGGTTTCTAAGATTTTGACGGAAAACGGAACCGCATTTTGGGCAATTCGAAGTATGTATCTCCATAGAAACCAGTCCTTTGTATCGGGATATAATAATATTTTTAAATTTATTAGTTACATATTACTATGACTTTATACCTATATCAATCTTTATTTAAAGAATTGTTGATCTTTAAGTATATGCTGGCATCTATATTGACATTACTATATTACTTATGTATTATTGCTTACATAAAGTTACTAAGTGAATAAAATAAATTGTTTGCGATAAGGGGATTTTTTAATGGTACCATCTTTATTTTTAGCCCACGGATCACCTATGCTTGCTATTGAACAGACGGACTACACTGCATTTCTAGAGCAGTTGGGGAAAAGCGTTCACCCTAAGGCGATTGTTATCTTTACAGCTCACTGGGAGACGCAAGTGTTAACGATTAGTTCAATGGATGACATATACGATACACTTTATGATTTTGGAGGCTTCCCACCCGAACTGTACGAAGTGAAGTATCCAGCACATGGTTCTATTGAACTAGCTAATAAGTTGAAAAAGTTATATGAACAAAAGGGCATCGATGTACAAACTGATCGGGTGAGGGGACTGGATCATGGTTCCTGGACATTGTTGCATCGTATGTATCCTGAGGCAGACATTCCGGTAGTTCAGATTTCCGTAAATCCGTACCTCTCGCCCAAAGCACAATTTGCCATTGGTGACGTGTTGCGTGAGTTGGGAGAACAAGATATTCTGGTCATTGGCAGTGGCGTGACTGTCCATAATCTGCGTATTGTCAAATGGGGAGAAACGAAAACGGAGCCTTGGGCAATTGATTTTGATGACTGGATTATCGAAAAAGTGCAAAGCGGAGATATAGAAGCTTTGGATCACTATGAAAGCGAAGCGCCATATGCTCGTCAGGCCGTACCTAGAGCAGAACACTTTGTACCGTTGTTTATTGCAATGGGTAGTGGCAATCCTGCAAACAAAGCTAAGGTCATCCATAGAAGCTATGAGATGGGAAATTTAAGTTATCTATGCTTTCAGTTTTAAAGCGTGTAGGGCAGAAGAAGGTCGAGTTATGTGCTTTGTTACTGTCCCGTCCGTTCTCTAAAAAATGGGGAGTGGAATAAAATTAGGGAGTGTTATAAGCTAATAATGGCTTACAGCACTCCCTTTTACATTAAAAAACAATTTATTATATCCGGCAAATCTCACGTGGGCACAATTCACAATGACATACACCTTGCAGCATTTCCAAATCCTTGACAACAATCATACCATTATCGTATTCTACTGCATTTTTCTTACGCAGATCACTGAGCATCCGATTTACGCTTTCCCGGGTAGCACCGATCATGTTTGATAAGTCAGTATGAGTAATCTTTTTATGAATCAGGATATAGTCGCCGTGAGGCTCACCATAGGTGTTGCATAGTCGGATGAGTGTGGAACATAGAGCGCCAGGCTTGCCGTACATCATCAAATCGCGGAACTTGGTCTGAGTAATGCGATGATGCGATCCCATCCATTTCATAAAGTCAATCGCAAAATCACAATGCTGGCAAATAAGCAGCTCCAAATCTGTATGATCGATTACGCCAATATCACTGTCCTCCAGAACCTCAGCAGAAAAGGAATGCTTGGTGCCGAAGAAAGGATCAGCTTGACCAACAAGATCGCCGCTTTGATACATATATAGAATAAGTTCCTTACCCTCATCCGTTGTTTTGGTTACCTTTACGCGTCCGCGCTTAATATAAAACAGCTTATCCGCTGTATCTCCTTCCCAGAACAAATGCGAGCTTTCTGGCATAACTCGATCTTTCATCATCACTTGCAACCGGTTGAAGCTGGCCTCCGAGAAGCAACAGGTGTTGCCGCGGGCTTCCATTACATTTGTAGGGTTTCTCATCGTCCATTTCCCCTTTGTATCCTATGTTTTTTATCTGCAACTTGATCAATTCAAATTCATTATATACCTGTGCAATGAGTTTTTGGGGCAAGAAGAGGGGGTAAAAGTGGCAGAATTCCAAACTTTGTGATTTAATTCACTTCATAAAATAAAATTTTAAATAGATTGTGAAAAAAATCACAAAATATCTTGAAAAGCTGTGTTACGATCAGTGCGTGAACAAGAGATAGTACACGAGATAACAGGAGGATGAGGGAAATGGCTGTTAAAAACGAGGTTATCCAAAAAGAGCAAAGCGCAGAGCAGTATATTCAAACGCTGATTGACCGGGCGAACCGGGCACAGCAAGCTTTCATGAGTATGAATCAGGAGCAGATTGACGGAATCGTACAAGCTATGGCACTCGCAGGGATGGATAAGCACATGCACCTAGCGAAGTTGGCTGTTGAAGAAACAGGACGCGGTGTGTACGAGGACAAAATCACCAAAAACATGTTTGCAACAGAATATATCTATCACAGCATCAAAAATGAGAAGACCGTTGGTGTCATTGAAGATAATGATTTCGATAGCTTCCAAAAGATTGCAGAGCCAGTCGGTATCATCATGGGGATTACTCCAGTAACAAACCCGACTTCGACTACGATGTTCAAAGCGTTAATTGCCATTAAAACACGTAACCCAATCATTTTCGGCTTCCATCCATCTGCTCAATCGTGTAGTGCGGAAGCAGCCCGCGTCTTGCTTGAAGCAGCTGTTAAACATGGTGCTCCAGCGGATTGCATCCAATGGATTGAAGCACCTTCGATGGATAAAACAAATGTACTGATGAACCACCCTGATGTGGCATTGATTTTGGCAACTGGCGGATCAGGCATGGTTAAGGCAGCTTATAGCTGTGGTAAACCTGCACTTGGCGTAGGTCCTGGTAACGTACCTTGCTTTATTGAAAAAACAGCCGATATCAAACAGGCCGTGAACGACCTTATCCTTTCTAAATCTTTTGATAACGGTATGATTTGTGCTTCGGAACAAGCCGTAATTATCGAAGAGCCTATCTTCGAGCAAGTGAAGAAATTGATGATTGCTAATGGTTGCTACTTTGTAAATAAAGAAGAAGCAGCTAAGCTCACTCAAGGGGCTATGAATGTAGAAAAATGTGCAGTGAACCCGGCCATCGTCGGACAGTCTGCTGTAAAAATAGCTGAAATGAGCGGCATTACAGTACCGGCAGGAACAAAAATTTTGGTCGCTGAAATTGAAGGAGTAGGAACCAAATTCCCATTATCTGCGGAAAAATTGAGTCCGGTATTGGCTTGCTACAAAGTGAAAAATGCAGAGCAAGGTATCCAACGTGCTGCTGAAGTTGTAGAGTTCGGCGGTATGGGTCACTCGTCAGCTATCCATTCGCAAGATGAGGACGTTATCGCTCGCTTTGCAAACCGTTTGCAAACAGGTCGTATCATTGTAAATGCACCTTCCACACATGGTGCAATCGGTGATATTTACAACACCAACCTTCCTTCGTTGACACTTGGTTGCGGTTCGTACGGTCGTAACTCGACTTCGTCGAACGTATCTGCAGTTAACTTGATTAATGTGAAAAGGGTGGCGAAACGGACGGTGAATATGCAATGGTTCAAAGTACCTTCCAAAATTTATTTTGAGAAAAATTCGACACAGTATCTTGCTAAAATGCCTGATATCACACGTGTAGCCATTATCACTGACCCTATGATGGTGAAACTCGGATATGTGGACCGCGTCATTCATTATTTGCACCAGCGCCAAACACCAGTTGCGATTGAAGTGTTCTCTGAAGTTGAGCCAGATCCATCGACAGTTACGGTAGAGCGTGGTACTGAAATGATGAGACGTTTCCAACCGGATTGCATCATCGCACTCGGCGGCGGTTCGCCAATGGATGCTGCTAAAGGCATGTGGATGTTCTATGAATATCCGGATACTGATTTCAATAACTTGAAGCAAAAATTCATGGATATTCGTAAACGGATTTACAAGTACCCACGTCTGGGTCAAAAAGCACAATTTGTAGCTATCCCTACAACCTCGGGTACAGGTTCGGAAGTCACATCGTTTGCAGTAATTACAGACAAAAACCTGGGCAACACGAAGTATCCGCTGGCTGACTATGAGTTGACTCCTGATGTGGCAATTATTGACCCTGTGTTTGTATATTCGCTGCCTAAAACAGCTGTAGCCGATACAGGTATGGACGTTCTGACACATGCTATCGAGGCTTACGTGTCTGTAATGGCCAATGATTACACAGATGGTCTGGCAATTAAAGCCATTCAACTGGTATTCCAATACCTGGAGCAATCGGCTCTGATCGGCGACAAGTTGGCTCGCGAAAAAATGCATAATGCTTCTACACTTGCAGGTATGGCGTTTGCTAATGCATTCTTGGGTATTAACCACAGTCTTGCACATAAATGGGGCGGACAATACCATACGGCGCATGGCCGCACGAATGCTATCTTGCTGCCGCACGTTATTCGCTACAATGCGAAAAAACCGACAAAATTTGCTTCGTTCCCTAAATATTCGCACTTTGTTGCAGATGAGCGCTATGCAGAAATTGCACGCATACTGGGACTGCCTGCACGTACCACTGAAGAAGGGGTTAACAGCTTAATTGACGCGATCCGTAAGTTGAACAAAACACTCGGTATCGAGGAATCGTTCCAACAACTCGGATTCGATCCAAAAGACTTTGAATCACGTGTAGATTATCTGGCTGACCGCGCTTTTGAGGATCAATGTACAACTGCAAATCCAAAGCTGCCGCTGGTTACTGAATTGGCTGATGTATACCGCAATGCCTTCTACGGACGCTTTGATCAATAATATAATAGTATGAAGAGGCTTGTAACAAAGCATTTTCCTATACAATACCAATGCAGGCTCTCTATATAGAGGGCCTCTTGGTTTGGGAAGGGAGGTGAGCGGCGAGGCTGAAGGTATAGGCGTGAAGCTAGGGAAAATAAAGTGATAAAAATCACTCATATTGTGATTTATGTCACATACTACACTCTATCATTATTCTACAATAAGAGTGTAAGAAAGGTCCCGACACTGAGCGTAAGGCATCGGTGAAAAGGCCGGGCTCAAGAAATAGTTTAAACGTGAAAAAAATCACAAGTCCGGAAGACCAAACAATTTGGAGGGATTTACATGTCGGTGATTGAGAGAGAATTACAAGAGCAACAATCTGGCTGGAGAGGTTTTAAAAAAGGAAAATGGACTAGAGAAGTTAACGTCAACGATTTTATTGAAACCAATATCTCACCTTATGTTGGCAATGAAGAATTTTTGGTTGGTCCTACCGCCAATACAACTGCATTGTGGGAAATTGTATCTGATCTTACTAAAAAAGAGTTGGCAAACGGCGGCGTGCTTGATGTAGACGTAAATACGCCATCCACCATTATTTCACATAAACCGGGCTATTTGGACCGGGACAAAGAACAAATTGTCGGTGTACAAACAGATGCTCCATTCAAACGTTCTTTGCAGCCGTTTGGTGGAATTCGGATGATGATCGACGCTTGCAAAGCCTATGGTTTTGAAGTGCCACAAAGCATTGTTGACATTTTCACTCATATTCGTAAAACACACAACCAAGGTGTATTTGACGCTTATACAGATGAAATGAGAGCAGCTCGTAAAGCTGGTATCATTACTGGTTTGCCAGATGCATACGGTCGTGGTCGTATAATCGGTGACTATCGTCGCGTAGCTCTGTATGGTGCAGACTTCTTGATCCAAGATAAAAAACTTCAATTGAAAAGCCTTGAAGTTGATTCCATGGAAGAAGACGTAATCCGTCTACGTGAAGAAATTTCTGAACAAATTCGTGCTTTGAATGAATTGAAACAAATGGCTGCTGAGCACGGTTTTGATATTTCTAAACCAGCTAACAATGCAAAAGAAGCTTTCCAATGGGTATATTTTGGATATCTCGCAGCGATTAAAGAACAAAATGGTGCAGCAATGTCCTTGGGACGTGTATCTTCATTCCTTGATATCTATACTCAACGTGATCTTGAGGAAGGTACGATGAACGAAGAACAAGCTCAGGAACTGGTCGATCATTTTGTTATGAAACTGCGTATTGTTAAGTTCCTGCGTACACCTGACTACAACGAACTGTTCAGTGGTGACCCAACTTGGGTAACAGAATCCATTGGTGGTATGTCTGTCACTGGAGAAACTCGTGTTACCAAAAACAGCTTCCGCTTCTTGCACACACTGTACAACTTAGGACCTGCTCCAGAGCCTAACTTGACTGTACTGTGGTCAGAAAAACTGCCTGAGGGCTTTAAAAAATATTGTGCAAAAGTTTCTATTGAAACTAGCTCCATTCAATATGAAAATGACGATTTGATGCGTCCAATCTACGGCGATGATTATGGTATTGCTTGTTGTGTATCCGCCATGAGAATCGGTAAACAAATGCAATTCTTTGGTGCTCGTGCCAACTTGGCAAAAGCTCTGCTGTATGCCATTAACGGCGGTAAGGATGAAAAATCCGGCGTTCAAGTAGGACCTGAGTTCCCAGCCATTACAAGCGAAGTGCTGGATTACGAAGAAGTGTTGAGCCGTTTCAAACCTATGATGGAATGGCTGGCAAAACTGTACATGAACACTTTGAATGTTATTCACTATATGCATGATAAATATAGCTACGAACGCATTGAAATGGCGTTGCATGACCGTGATATTCTGCGTACCATGGCTTGTGGTATTGCGGGTCTGTCAGTTGCTACCGACTCCTTGAGCGCCATTAAATATGCAAAAGTTAAACCAATTCGTAACGAAAAAGGAATTGCTGTTGACTTTGAAATCGAAGGCGAATACCCTTGCTACGGTAACAACGATGACCGCGTAGATACTATCGCTGTAGAACTGGTAGAAAGCTTCATGAGCATGATCCGCAAACATAAAGCTTATCGTAATGCGGTTCCTACTCAATCAGTACTGACTATTACTTCCAACGTGGTATATGGTAAGAAAACAGGTACAACACCTGATGGACGTAAAGCAGGCGAACCGTTCGCACCAGGTGCAAACCCGATGCATGGTCGTGATAAAAAAGGTGCTCTGGCATCTCTGAGTTCCGTAGCCAAATTGCCATATGAACACAGCTTAGATGGTATTTCGAATACCTTCTCTATCGTGCCTAAAGCACTGGGTAAAGAAGAAGAAACACGCAAAACAAACCTTGTTTCGATGATGGATGGCTACTTTGGAAGCCACGCACATCATCTGAATGTCAATGTGTTTGCTCGTGAACAACTATTGGATGCAATGGAACACCCAGAAAACTATCCACAACTTACGATTCGTGTTTCCGGATATGCCGTTAACTTTATCAAGCTGACTCGTGAGCAACAATTGGATGTTATTAACCGTACATTCCACGGTACAATGTAAGTAGGTTTTACGTATCAAATAATACACTGACGCACGCATAGCGGATGCGGGAAGGATGATGCAACATGTTGAAAGGTCACATACACTCATTGGAAACCTTCGGGACCGTCGATGGTCCTGGCATCCGCTTCGTGCTCTTTATGCAAGGATGCTTGTTAAAATGTCAATATTGCCATAATCCGGACACTTGGGCCTTGAATGAAGGTAACCCGATGACGTTAGAAGAAGTATTGGCTGAGATTGAGCCATATTTAGCCTATTACCGTTCTTCGGGAGGCGGATTAACCGTATCCGGTGGAGAACCGACATTGCAAGCTCATTTTGTAGCGGAGCTGTTCAAAGAAGTGAAACGTCGCTGGAATTTGCACACGACATTGGACAGTAACGGCTTTAATGATGCAGGTCGTATCCATGATCTGCTGGACGTAACGGATTTGGTACTACTAGATATTAAGCACATCGATAACGACAAGCATATTAAGCTTACAGGCAAGTCCAACGACCGTATGTTAAGTACGGCCCGATGGTTGTCTGAGCAAGGGCGCAAGATGTGGATTAGACATGTATTTGTACCGGGTATTCATGATGACGAGCAAGATCTACTAAATTTGGGACGGTTCATTGGAACGTTGAACGGAGTCGAAAAATTCGAAATTTTACCTTACCATCAAATGGGTGTTTACAAATGGGAAATGCTCGGTAAGGCGTATCCGCTGGAGGGAGTTCCGTCCCCTACAGATGAAGAAGTTCAACGCGCTTATCGACTCATTGAAGAGGGTCGTCTGGAGACTGCAGGAACGAATACTGCCTGTCGTCCATCATAATGTAAATGGATCAGAACTACTTTCAGGTTATGAAGCCGCCGCCACATCAGATCAGATGGACGGCGGCTTTTTGTTGTTGAATTTTTGCAATCACAGGAGAATGTTCCCTTTTTTTCATGATCGTCAAAATTTCCAGAAACTTTTTGACAACTGTCGCGTCTAATAGTATGACTTTTCACGGGAATGATAATAATTTGGGGATAGAAGGAGACAGACAATGAATTTCAAGAAATGGACCATGCTCACCGTCCTGGCGGTAGCTCAGGTGGCTGCAGTAGCCCCTGTAGGAGCAGAAGCAGCATCAACAACTGTTCAATCCACCGATTCGGTTAGCGCACAGCAGGCTCAGACCAATGTTGCTGATTCCGGCGTTCAGAATAGTATCGGAGATCAAGATGGAACAAGCACACAAAATAATACGGTAACACCTAATAACACAGGTGTATCCAATGATCCATTGACTGGTCTGCCTACAGATACTATTAACGGATCGAACGTAACCAATGATGTATACGGTGGAGACGGAACGATTACCAATCCTGGTGGAGCTCCAACATCCATGAATGCGAATCAACTGATTTTGTATTTGAACAGTGCTAAAATGGAACAAAACGGACAGGTATATACAGCAACTCAGCCGATGACAGTCAAAGACGGAGTTTCCTATGTAGCTATCCGTTCTCTTGTCAGTCGTGTCGGATTGCAGTTTAGCTATGACACTGCCACTAAAGAAACCGTAATCACCCAAGGAACAAATGTCCTGCGTTTCAAAACAGACAGCAAGGTTTATACGGTTAACGGTGAAGCTAGACAAATGAAGGGACCGGCTTTCCAACAAAAGAACGTATTTATGGTACCGTTGACCTCGATTACACAGGCCTTAAATATTCCTTATACTGTGAATAATACAACTAAACAAGTTATCATGGATTTGAATCAAAAACCAAAAGCTTCTTTTACGGTTCAGCAAAAAGATATCTATGCGGGCGAAACTCAAGTTACGTATTTGACTAAGGAATCTTCTCCTACAGGTCTTCCGATTGTGAACCAACGTTGGGAAGGTAAGCAGGACGTATTTCAGGAGCCGGGTACATATGTAGTTACCTATTCCGTTCTTGACTCTGCTGGGAACTGGAGTGATCCTTACTCAGTAACAATTACAGTAAGACCGCCAAACCAGCCGCCAGTGGCTCTGTTTACAACAGATAAAAAAGAGTACAAGATGGGTGAAAAAATCACCATTACCGACCTGAGTACTGACGACGAGAATGCTATCACTAAGCGTGATTGGGAGAACAAGAAACTTGCCTTCTTCCAGCCAGGTGATGTAACCATTACACTGACCGTGACTGATAAGCATGGCGCAACAGGTACCAAAAGTGAAACAATTAAAATTACGAATGAACTGCTGTACAACGAAGATGATTTCAATAAAATTTTCACGCCATATGGTGATAAATACAGTGTAGATGGCAGTCAGGTGCCTGCTATGGCTACTATTCCAGTGACAAGTACTTCTTCCCCACGTCTATTGATCCGTGCTAACAGCCCAGAGCGTGTGTTCCAGGATGGTATCGTGTATCAGGAAACAGGATCAGGCAGTACGCGTATTCTTGTCCATCATGTCAATGAAACGGGTCGAGATGTAAAGATGTACGTGATTGCGACCAACAACAATATCACGCCTACCAATATAAATGTCGAAAATTCCGGTTTTGCTGGACCATCTGAGTTTGCCACAGCTGCGGGTAAAGTTTCGATTCAAAGGTACTTTCAATCTATGTTGGATGGAAGCAAGCATTCCAGCACAGTTCTAAATCCGGGTGAGAGCCGTGTTATTTTACAAGATTTGAACGCGCAAAAAATCAAGCAAAAACAAGTTATTTCTTTGTTATCCGATCTGTACACGGATCAACCTATTCAATACACGGTAGTTGTGCTAGATGCTAATGTAGATCCGTTGACTGCGTTGCCTACTCTGGCAAAACTGCCTAAGGACGGTATTCATAACCGTGGAACGTACGCAAATTCGGATATTTCACTCAATTATACCGAAGAGGTTGGTAAAACAGCTCAACGTATCGTTCTTGGTGATAATAAGGTAGACCCGAACCTGATTGGTACCGACGGTCTGGACGGTTCTTCTGCTTCCAATGCCGGTAACTTTGGTGTTGTATATAAGGTTAAGTTGGACCATGTAGCGCCATATTCACTGATTACGTTTAACCCGCGGGGAGGCGAATATTCCGGCTATGCGATGGTTAACAATCAGGTTGTGGGTATACCGACAAATGGTTCTGTATGGGCTCCGAATGAAATGAGTGTACTGTATCGTACAGGTCATATTGAGGAAAGTGTAGAGATGTATTTCACTGCAGCTGCTGGTAGTAATCTTCCAGTTTCCGTAGTAGTTATGCCTTTACCAGCTATTAAAAATTAATTTGAAATAACCGGTGCTGTTTACCGGCTTAGACCACTTGAGTCTCATCATTCACCGTTTTAAAAGTCGACGTCACTTGCAGAATATAGGCGTTCTCCCGTTGCGAACTTGGTTGCAGCACTGGAGAACGTCTTTTTCTTATGAGTAGCACGAATATCTCTTATAATATTGACTTTAATCGTGGTATAATGAATAGATGCAAGCCTAAGCCTGCATCAGAAAACCTGAAACTATAGACAGGGGAGGGTGAAACGCATGCTGACAAAGGATGAGATTATCGCAACGATGTCCGCTCAAGGGCTGCGTATTACAGATCAGCGCAAGACGTTGGCCACGTTATTTTCCGAGAATGAAGGGTATCTGTCCCCCAAAGACGTTTATGAATATATGGGTAAGAAGTACAGCGGACTTAGCTTTGATACAGTTTATCGCAATCTGCGTGTAATGCAGGAATTGGGTGTACTGGAGCAGGTATCTTTTGAGGATGGAATGAAGTTCAAGGTGAGCTGTAATGAACATCACCACCACCACCATATGATTTGCTTGAGTTGTCAGAAAACATTGCCGATTTCTTTTTGTCCAATGCAAATGACAGATCCGACAGATCAATTCCAAATCGTCGAGCATAAGTTTGAAATTTTTGGTTATTGCAAAGACTGCCAGCAGAAGAATGGGCATACTGAAAGTAATTCGGATGGGGGTTTCAGACAGACGAGCAGTCACACTCACAGCCACGGAGGCTACTGAAATGAAAATCACCACACGTAGAGTGGTACAGGCTCCGATTCAGTTTTATCGTGCTTACATTTCACCATTAAAACCTGCTACCTGCAGGTTCTATCCGACGTGTTCGGCGTACGCGCTGGAGGCGGTAGAAGTGCATGGTGCACTCAAAGGCTCATGGCTGGCTGCAAAGCGTATAGCTAAATGCCATCCATTTCATCCCGGCGGCGTAGATTTGGTCCCTCCTGCAAAAAAGGGGGTAGATAAGTCTGACAAAGATCGTTTGGCTACCCATACCGAGAAGGGTCTGACTTGACAGCGCCGTGCCGATTTGGTTATATTTTGGTTAATATTGTTTTCCTGTGAAGGGATGAGTAAGGTAAGTCGTCCAGTACAGAGAGCCGGAGTTAGCTGAAAACCGGTCTGGAGTGAAGCCTGAATATGGTCCTGGAGGAACCTTTTTCGAGCGTATTTGCCATAGTGAAGCTGTGTTCAAGAGGCAATCGTAAGGAGGAGGCGTGATCCAGCGTTAATGGGCGGTCAGATGTGACCGGTGAAGCCTGTATTCTGCGAAGGTACAGGGAATTTGGGTGGTAACGCGTGAGGTGACTCTCGTCCCATAGGGACGGGGGTCTTTTTTGTGCCAATTTGTGTCTAATTCATGAATTGGAGTACCTATCATGGTAGCAAATCTTTTGCAGCCGTGAACAAAACAGGAGGAACATACATGTCTAGTGAGAACACATTTTACATTACAACACCGATCTATTATCCCAGTGACAAGCTACATATAGGTCATGCCTACACGACGGTAGCGGGTGATGCGATGGCTCGCTATAAGAGGCTACGGGGCTATGAGGTTCGTTATTTGACAGGAACGGATGAGCATGGTCAGAAGATTGAGCAAAAGGCAAGTGCAGCTGGGAAAACGCCGCAACGTTTCGTAGATGACATTGTGGCAGGTATCCAAGACCTGTGGCGGAAGCTTGACATTTCCAATGACGATTTTATCCGTACTACGGAGGAACGTCATAAGGCTGTCGTACAGGAAATCTTTGATCGTTTATTAAAACAAGGCGATATTTACAAGGGAGAATATGAAGGTTGGTACAGCATTCCTGACGAGACTTACTACACAGAAACTCAACTCGTTGACGTAGTGAAGGACGCTGAAGGCAATGTCACTGGAGGTAAGAGCCCAGATAGTGGACACCCTGTAGAACTAGTCAAGGAAGAGAGCTACTTTTTCCGCATGAGCAAGTATGCTGATCGGTTGCTGCAATTTTATGAAGAGAACCCGCAGTTTATCCAACCGGAATCCCGGAAAAAAGAAATGATTAACAACTTCATCAAGCCGGGGCTAGAGGATCTGGCTGTTTCCCGTACAACGTTTGATTGGGGAGTTAAGGTTAAGGGGGACCCGAAGCATGTCGTATACGTGTGGATTGACGCACTTTCCAACTACATCACAGCCTTGGGGTATGGCTCTTCTAATACTGAGCTGTACGATAAATTTTGGCCAGCAAATGTGCATATCGTAGGTAAAGAGATTGTACGGTTCCACACGATATATTGGCCAATCATGCTGATGGCACTGGATCTTCCGTTGCCTAAAAAAGTATTTGCACATGGTTGGTTACTCATGAAAGATGGTAAAATGTCGAAATCTAAAGGCAATGTGGTAGACCCGGTAACGTTGATTGACCGTTATGGTCTGGATCAACTTCGGTACTACTTGCTGCGCGAGGTGCCATTTGGAGCGGATGGAACATTCACACCTGAAAGTTTTGTAGATCGTGTAAATTCAGATTTGGCCAATGATCTGGGCAACTTGTTGAATCGTACTGTAGCGATGGTAGACAAATATTTTGACGGTAAAGTTCCCGCTTATGAAGCCAATGTTACCTCATTCGACGCAGCTTTGGTAGATATGGCGACATCGACTTATAGTAAAGTTGAAGAAGCTATGGAAAATATGGAATTTTCCGTGGCTTTAACGGCGATTAGCCAATTTATTAGCCGCAGCAACAAGTATATTGACGAGACTCAACCGTGGAATCTGGCTAAGGATGAGGAAAAACGTAGCGAATTGGCATCTGTTATGGTGCATTTGGTAGAAAGCTTGCGTATTGCTTCCATTTTACTTCAGCCTTTCTTGACACGTGCGCCTCACCAAATTTGGGAACAACTCGGTATTCGTCAAGGAGAGCTGACTACATGGGATAGCGGTAAGCAATTTGGGCGTATTCCAGAAGGAACGCAGTTGGTTAAAGGGAATCCGATCTTCCCTCGTCTGGACTCTGAGCAAGAGGTTGCTTTTATTGTAGAAGCAATGACTGGAGGTAAGAAACCGGAGGAAGCTGCGACACAAGCTCAACCGCTGAATGCATCTAAGGCGAGCCAGGAAGCACCAGAGGCGAAAGAAGAGATTGGCATTGAGGATTTTGCCAAGGTAGAGCTGCGCGTTGCTCAGGTTGTCGCCTGTGAGCCTGTGAAGAAGGCTGATAAACTGTTAAAGCTACAGCTCGATCTTGGCTATGAGCAGCGGCAGGTGGTATCGGGAATTGCGAAATTTTATACACCTGAAGATATGATTGGACGCAAGGTGATCTGTGTCACAAATCTTAAGCCAGTAAAACTTCGGGGTGAGCTGTCGCAGGGTATGATTTTGGCAGCATCACATGGGGATCAGCTTACATTGGCCACTGTACCGGAAGGTATGCCGAATGGTGCAATTGTAAAATAAGAGGCTATGTAAAATAAAAGAACGTAAAAAGCGTATGCTTGGGTGTTATTCTCCCCAGGCATACGCTTTTTGGCTTGCATCATATTTTTCTCTGTCTATACGTATGTTTTAGTAGGCAGGGCTTGTATCTGCTCTGCGTGTTCACTAAGACAGGTGGGAGGAAATAATGATGTCAGATGTCAACGCCGGGTTGGCCATCGTTGCCGGACTGGTTTCTTTTTTTTCACCGTGCTGCTTGCCACTATATCCATCATATTTATCGTATATAACAGGAATGTCGGCACGTGAACTGGCTGAAGGACGGCACAAGGCAGAAATTCGCTATCGTACCATGGGGCACACACTTGCTTTTGTATTAGGCTTTTCGGTTGTTTTCTATTCACTGGGGGCAAGTGTCGGGTTACTTGGAGAATGGTTTGCCAATTATGGGGATACGCTAAGAATCGTAGCAGGGCTGCTTATTATACTCATGGGTCTGGTATCTCTTGGTTTCGTCCGTCCATTGTTTCTAATGAGAGAGCATAAGCTGCGCTGGACATGGAAGCCTGCCGGATACGCCGGTTCCTTTGTAATCGGAATTGGGTTCGCGGCAGGCTGGTCCCCCTGTATCGGTCCTATGCTAACAGCTATTATCGCTTTGGCAGCGGTAGAGCATCACATGTGGTTCAAGTTGATTACTGGCTACGCGCTTGGTTTTGCGATTCCGTTTTTTATATTGGCTTTGCTGGCAGGCTCTGTTAAGTTATCGTCCCGTTATACTTCCATACTTCTCCAAATAGGTGGCATGTTACTTGTGATCACCGGCGTTTTGTTGGTAACGGATCATATGACAGATGTAACGCTTTTTTTACAACGGATTACCCCGGATTGGATGCTAGTTATGTGAAATATTCAATACGACTTAAAGGAAAATGTTCAAAAATGCGTTCAGTAATAAATTCCCGCAGTGCATTTTGCTGTTCATCAGGATAAACATATTTATTCTGTCCCCAGCGGCCCCATTTTTTCTTACGTTTCTCTATGTCCATTTCCAGTTTGGTTTTCGGGTAACGCTTCTCGATAACCGCTTTGGATGTTTTGGTAAAGCGATGCTGAATTAGTTCGAATGTCAGATCCTTTGTAGCATGCTGGGGCAAGGTTTCTCCCAATCTACGCAGCAGCTCTCCGTAACCTGCTTCCCAGCCGTCATACCAAATGATGGGTGCAATGATGAATCCCAGCGGATAACCGGCCCGTGCGATTTTGCCCGCTGCTTCAATACGTTCCTCGAAGCGCGAAGTTGCAGGTTCAAACTGTTTAATAACATAATCGGAATTAATGCTAAAGCGGATGCGAGTATGACCATTATGTTTAATATCCAGCAATGGATCCACATGATGATATTTAGTAACAAAACGAAGTCGGCCAAATTCCTCATCTGCCATGAAACGAATCAAGTCTCCAAGCGATTCGGTGATATGCTCCAAACCAACCGGATCAGAGGTACAAGCTGCTTCAAAACGAGTAATTTCAGGCACTCGCTCCTCGATATAGCCTTTAGCTGCTGATATGATATCGTCAGTGTTGACATAGATGCGAATATAAGGTTTCGCTCCCAAGGTTGTTTGTAAATAACAGTAGTGACAGTGCCCCATGCAGCCGGTCGAAATAGGGATGGCATATTCGGCAGAGGGTTTGGATTGGTCAAAAGTTAATGTTTTACGGATTCCGACAACCAGTGTCTTTTTTGCCATTCGGTACTTTTCAACTTCAGTTTCACCTGGTAAATTGGTAATTCGGTTGTGAGAGGTCGTCATACGATACGGAATATCCTTAGCTTTGACCCAATCCATAATACGCTGGCCTTTGGGATAATTTAGTGCGTCTGGCTCAAAAAACACCAGATCAGGCATGAATGGCTTGGTTCCTCTGGTTTGGACAGGAGTACGCTCAAGCGTAGACATGGCTAACGCTCCTTTCGAAATAAATCCTCTGTGCTCTGGTGTCCAACTCTAAAGTATATCCGCAGAAAGCAACGAGACAGGGGCGACAACATTAGTGTACCCTGCTTAAATTGAACAAATCGTGGCAATAGATGTGAGTGGAGGGACGAGACTTGCCAATGAGCGATGATAACATGTATCATTACATAGTAGGTTTAATGCAGGAAATGAAGGCGGTAAGCGCCCGTTCAATAACAGAAAAGAGGGAAACAAGTGCCAACGCCAAGCATGGAAGATTATTTGGAGCGCATTTACCAACTGATCGATGAGAAGGGATATGCTCGTGTCTCGGATATCGCAGAAGGTTTGGAAGTGCATCCTTCGTCCGTCACCAAGATGATTCAGAAGTTGGATAAGGACGATTATCTTGTATATGAGAAGTATCGGGGACTGATTTTGACACCAAAAGGGAAAAAGGTTGGCAAACGGTTGGTTGACCGCCACCAGCTACTAGAGCAATTTCTGGATATGATTGGGGTTGACAAGGACCTGATATATAAAGATGTGGAAGGTATTGAACACCATTTGAGCTGGGATTCCATCACCCGTATCGAGACATTGGTTGAATATTTCCGCCGGGATGAAGATCGCTTGCGCCAGCTTCATGACATACACAAGGAATTAAGTGGAGATTCCTAAAAGCATCTGTCCTTACGGACGATGCTTTTTTTATTTGTCCTGACCGCAACAAATATCCGGTTAATAGCGTCTATCCATTATATAGCAGGACAACATAGGGGTTAAAATTAACAGGGGTAGCGGAGGATTATAAAGATATGAATCGGAAGAAAATAGGGCTCATGGTTTCGGGTCTACTCTTAGCAGTACAGACTGCCATCGTGCCTGGAGTTCAAGCGGCACCAACTGGTGAGATTGAGATTATATTGGACGGACAGTCCCTGCAAAGTGATGCATCACCGTACATTGTACAGGGAGCGAATGTCACGATGGTTCCTTTGCGAGTGATTAGTGAGGGATTAGGCGCTCAGGTTAACTGGTCGGCATCGTCTGGTACGGTAACGATTACAGCACAGAACAAAAATATATCTATGGATAATGGTGCACAAAGCGCTACTGTGAATGGTAAGTCGGTTCGCTTGGACGCATCTGCGCGTATGTCAAGTGGGAGAGTCATGGTACCGTTGCGTTTTGTTGGGGAAGAGTTGGGCTTAAAGGTAGACTGGCAAGCCTCAGAACGGGTCATTACGTTAAGCAGTGGTAAAGAAGGTGCCTCTACTAGTGGGAACACTTCTGCTGTGGGAAGCAGTAGCTCATCATCAGATACATCAGCATCTGGCAATCAGGAAAGTGTAAGCACGGATCAGGGAGTTAAAGATGATGGACAGGACGTAGCCAACTCATCTTCCACATCTACTAATGAGGACAGCTCAGGTTCCTCCCAGGGAAATGTGGCTCAGGTAAAGGCTACAACCTCTATGCGAGGAGCATGGATTTCCACCATTAATGGAGATTGGCCTTCTTCGGCTGCCCGAAGCAGCTCCGAGAAGCAAAAGCAAGAGTTTACAAAAATGCTCGATGATCTGCAGGGCATGGGAATTAATGCAGTATTCGTTCAGGTTCGTGCCAGCGGTGATGCGCTCTATCGGTCTGATCTTGTGCCATGGAGCAAGTATTTAACAAATACCCAGGGTAAAAATCCAGGCTATGATCCGTTGAAATTTATGATTAGCGAATCACACAAGCGGGGGATGGAATTTCATGCCTGGTTTAATCCGTTCCGTGCGAATTCTACAGGAACAACTAGCGGTTTGGCAGCAAACCATGTAGCTAATCAGCACCCGGATTGGATTGTTAAGAATGGTAGCCAGTTGTACATCAATCCTGGAATTCCTGCTGCACGTCAGCATGTCATTGCTGCGATTATGGAAGTCGTAAACGGATACGATATTGACGGTGTCCATTTGGACGATTATTTTTATCCTTACAGCGGGACTTTTGATGATGATGCGACCTTCAAAGCATATAACGCCAACAAAATCTCTAACAAAGGTGACTGGCGGAGAGATAATGTGAATAGTTTTGTTCGCGATTTGGGCAAAAGCATTCATGCCAGCAAGTCGAAAGTTCAATTCGGGATTAGTCCTTTTGGGGTG
This sequence comes from Paenibacillus polymyxa M1, assembly GCF_000237325.1. Lineage (NCBI taxonomy): Bacteria > Bacillati > Bacillota > Bacilli > Caryophanales > Paenibacillaceae > Paenibacillus > Paenibacillus polymyxa. The sequence continues at coordinate 3,523,138 of NC_017542.1, read as the reverse complement.
TGGCGCAACAAGTCTCAGGATATAACGGGTTCAGACACCAAGGCAGGCGTTACTGCATATGACACGACATTTGCGGATGTAAGAACCTGGATTAACAAAGAATGGATTGATTATGTAGCTCCACAAATTTACTGGAGTATCGGTTTCCCAGCGGCTGGATATGACAAGCTTGTCGCATGGTGGTCCAATGAGGTCAAAAATTCAGATGTTAAGCTGTATATCGGTCATTCACCTTATAAAATCGGCACCCCTGAAAAAGGGTGGCAATCAGCTCAAGAGTTAATTAAGCAGCTTGAACTGAACGAGAATTATAAACAGGTTAAAGGGGATATTTATTTTAGTGCACAGCATTTGCGCAAAAATCCATACGGACTCATTCAACTTCTTCAAAATTATTATAAATTATGATATAAATTGGATCATTTAGGTTCTATATGGACCTCCGTTCTCATAGATAAGCAGTAGAACTGCTTACTCCCAAGAGAACGGAGGTTTTTTGATCTATGCTGATCAATGCTGTGTTCCAGGGTGGAGGGGTTAAGGGAATATCGCTGGCGGGTGCAGTTAAGGCTGCCGAGGATCATGATATTGTATTCAATCGTTTGGCAGGTACATCATCAGGTGCTATTGTAGCTGCTTTATTGGCTGCGGGATATACGGCGGATGAAATGAAAGCCGTAATTGAGAAAACCCCCTTGGTCAAGTTGCTACGACGTTCTCCAGTATTCAACATTAAGTGGGTTGGGCCAGCAGCACGTATCTTTCTTAAAAAAGGGCTCTACTCAGGGGAGGCACTGGAGCATTGGGTACGCGAGCTGTTACGAGCTAAAGGAGTGCGTACGTTCGCGGATCTACCTCCTGGCAAGCTGCGCATTATTGCATCAGACATTACGAATGGACGCATTTTGGTGCTTCCTGAGGACATCAAACGTTTTGGTATAAACCCCTCTTCGCTGGAGGTAGCCAAGGCCATTCGGATGAGCACCAGTATCCCTTATTTTTTTGATCCTGTTATGTTAAGACTTGATTCTGCACTTGCCAAGGGAAAAACCTTTTCCCAGCAATTTGTATTTGTAGTTGACGGGGCCTTGCTCAGTAATTTGCCTTTGTGGCTTTTTGATGAGCCTGTAAATGAACGTGAGGCCAAAACGATTCCAACGGTAGGGTTTCAAATGGTGGGCAAAACAGGGACGGAGACCAAAGTTTCTTATATACGAGGCCCATTGACCATGCTGCAGGCTATTTTTGATACAATGCTATCGGCACATGATGAACGGTATATTGAGCAGGAGAATCGGTATCGGACCATTAAAATTCCAACTTTAGGTATCCGCACAGCACAATTCAGCATTTCACTAGAGCAAAGTGATTTGTTATATGCTTCCGGTGTGCAGGCAGGAGAAGCTTTTTTCCACAAATGGAGTATCACTTCTTACCAGCAGCAGTATAGTAAGTATCAATTGATGAAAGATACCATGTACGCCATGAAATAAGCACCACTTACTGGCAGGTGAAGTAATTTAATGAAAGTAAAAAAGGAGCCTCTTCCCGGTCATATTTCAAAACACGGGTAATGGCTCCTTTGTGCTACATTTTAAAGGTTGATGATTATTAATGATATTTGGGTTGTTCCTCTTCATTTTTACCCTTGGAACCCTCAATAACATGAAAAGGATAAGTTTTGCGTTTGCTTGTAGTTTGCTGCTTACGTGTGTTGGCTGTTTTGGCCATGGTGCGCACAGAGGGCTTAATTTTGGGAGTTCGCTTGCGTTGTCCAGGCTGGTATTTGTACAGCAGAAATATAACTGCAAAAATAAAAACAGGGATTAGTAAACTAATGAGAAAGCCCCAGCTACCTTTCCATAGCATATCTATAATTCCATATGCGCCCAAAGCAAGGGTAAGCCAGAAAATAACGGCATGTCTGTACATCATTCACTCATCCTTTCACAGGATCAAGGACCGGACTGTTGAGGGTCTCCTTTACAGGTACATTTTCCAACTCAGCATCCAATTCAAGCATACGCTTAAATGAGGCAATCGATACCTCGACTTGATCATCGGTCGGTTCTTTGGTGGTAAGCAACTGCAGCCATAGGCCGGGGTAACCTAGATAACGAAGCACTGGAATTTCCCGAAGTGCATTGGTCAGCTTGAGGAATTCAAAAGAAAGACCCAATACGATCGGAAGCAGTAAAAGACGTTGCCCCATGCGCTCCCACAGATTATCGTAGGTAAACAGGGAATAGACAAGTACCCCGATAATCACGGTGAGCATAATAAAGCTGCTGCCGCAGCGGTAATGCAGTCGACTATATTTTTGTACGTTGGCTGGAGTTAGTTCTTCCCCTGCTTCAAATGCAGTAATCACTTTATGCTCCGCGCCGTGATATTGAAACAGTCGCTTGATTAACGGAGTCTGGGAAATACCCCATAAATAAGCCAGCAGCAAAATCAGCTTAATAGCTCCTTCAGCGAGATTATGCAAAATCTGGTTGTGAAACAAACCGTCAAACAGGAAACTCTCCACAACAACTGGAACGAGGGTTAATACAATTTTGCCAAAGAGGAAGGACAATATACCGACCGCAGCCACGCCGATCATCATGCTCAGGCTCCAACGGGATTCCTCTTTTTTCTTTTGTTCAGCGCGTTCTTCCGGATCTACTTCATCATCAGCATACGCATCGGCTGAATAGTTCAAATGCTTGGTGCCCTTGGCACTGGAGTCGATGATGCTGACAATCCCCCGCAATAACGGAATTCTGCGGAATTTGGACACCCAGGATTGCTCCTTACGTGGTACTTCCAAATATGTGATTTCGCCAGATTTGCGGCGAACTGCCGTGACATTGACACGCTTGCCGCCGAACATGACACCTTCAATGACTGCCTGACCGCCGTAGCTCACAGGCTTGGATGCTTGTGACAACCGTCTCACCTCTCTTAATACATGCTTTTTTGTATATTGTATCGAATTTGGAAGGGAATATCTAGTTAGACGAAAATGGGATGTGGTGCCCTGCTAATTTTATCATTTGAAAAGGCTAATTAGTCATAACGGAGAAGATGGAAATCCTTGTAGTGTGTGGGGGAGACTCATACCATAGGTTTAAAAAAGCATTTATGAGAGCGGTCAAACTGCCCCCATAAATGCTTATTATCGTCAGTTATAAATCCAGACGGAATCGTCAACATGAAATTTATTGCGTGATTGCCCCTACAACTCCATCAACCAGTCCCTTTGACGAGACCGGGCCGCCAAACGTCCATGTTGTACTGGCCAACGGATAAGTACGTTTTTCTTTGACGAATTTCAAACCGTTCCAAACAGAATTATTTTTCATAGATGAGCCGAAAACATTATCGTCCGGCTGCACAATATAGATAAAGTTACTGTCCTGAACAGCTGACAGAGCTTCAATGCCTACAGTTGAAAAGCCATATGATTCAACCTTGCTCGGTTTCCAATCGTTGACCAAACCGATCTTCGCCAATGTTCCCACGACGACTGAATTATCTGAAAACATACGCAGGCTGGCTGCATTTTGGGAAGTGAAAGCCTGTGTCAGTATAAAATGAAAATCCGACTTGTCTGCAGCGGCGAGCTTTTGTTTGGCTTCGGCATAATGCTGATCCAGATCGGCAAGCACCTGCTTAGCTTTATCCTCTTTTCCAAGAGCGACTGCGATACTATTAAAAATCTCTACCATCTTATCATAGTCGTAGCCGTTACCATCGTTCAGATTATATTCAATCGTCGGTGCGATAGCCTTGAGTTGCTCATAGATTGCTTCATTCCCATCAAAGTTGGAGATGATGAGATCCGGCTTTAATGCAGCAATCGCCTCCAAATTAGGCTCGTTGCGTGTACCGACATCGACCACGTTACTGTCCAGAGCTGCCTCTGGAGTCACATACACCTTATAGTTGGCATTGTCCGCATTACCAACCGGCTGCACGCCCAATGCAATCAAATCCTCCGTGAATGTCCATTCCAGTACTACGACACGCTGAGCGGGCTTGTCAAGCGTGAGCTCACCACGGTTATGCTTTACTGTCACAGGACCGGTCGCTGCTTCAGTAGGTTTGCTACCCGACGTAGCTGTCTGGCCTTTATTCGCTGCATTGTCAGTTGCTCCACAACCTGCCAGTGTGAGCATAAAAGTCAGTAACAATAAGAATCCGATAAATCCCTTTTTCATAGATTGCGTTCTCCTATATAAACGTATTATAAAATGATAATGATTATCATTTTCATCATTATATTATGAAACAGGATTGAATTTTTGTCAATGAAAAGAATACAAAATCCATTCAATTTCATTGTTAAAATACCCACCACTGGAGCATACTACCTCTCAAAATGGATAGGCACGAATCTGGTGAAAGTACACATGCTTTTCCTTATAACAATGAGTCTTTACCATGAGAAAATTTATGCATTTTGAAAGGAGATCCAACCACATGAGTGAAACTTACTCTATACCGAAAATAGGTCATGACCAGGAACAGTCTCGCGAATCTCAAGATCAACGTAATCATAATGACAACAGTAGCAGAGGCAGACAACAGTCAGGCAAAGTACATACACCGCTCATTCCCTTTGCACTTGAGCTGGGTTTTTTTGCGGGTTTGCTCTGGGGATTGCTGCGCTGGCTATTTTATACGCTGCACTTTACAGTAGTGGCGCCTGGCTTTCTGGCAGAGCCGTTTTTTAAGCATTCGTTCATGAACACCATGGCAGGGCATTTGGTAGGGCTGCTGTTTTTTATTGCATTGTCCGTTGTAGCGTCCTTGGTGTACACTCTGATTTTGCGCAGGTTTAATGGCCCTATACCCGGCATTATATACGGTCTGATCTGGTGGGTTGTTTTATTTGTGTTAACAGGTCCTAAGTTAGGGATGATGAACCCTCCTTATCGGTTAACATGGAATTCCATATATACGGAAGTTTGTGTATTTCTACTGTGGGGACTATTTATCGGATATACCGTTGCTGTCGAGTATACGGATGAAAGAATGCGCGAGCCTGAGAAGGCCGGGGGCAGAACGTAACAAAAACTTCTCAAGCGCCTATCCCCTGTGTTAAAATAGCATTTGGTTATTTGACAGAGGGGAGCGGAATGAAGATGAAGAATGACCGGGTGCTAAAGTTGCGGCAGGCGCTGGGCGAGCATAATCTGCGGGCTATGCTGATTACTAGCCCTGTCAATCGTCGATATTTGACAGGCTTCACAGGTTCAGCGGGTTATGTGCTGATTACAGAATCCCATAGCTATTTGCTGACTGACTTTCGTTATATGACACAAGCGACCGAACAAGCCCAAGGCTTTACGGTAGTGCAGCACGCTGCGCAGGTCATGGAAACAGTAAAAGAATTGCTGTCCTCCCATCAGATTAGCGAAACAGGCTTTGAGCAGGATGATGTAACTGTTGCGACACATAAAGCTTACAGCGAAGATTTGTCACCTATTAAGCTGGTTCCGGTATCGGGCATTGTGGAAAAGCTGCGGGTGTACAAGGATGCGGAAGAGCTGGAAGTGATGCAACGGGCAGCGGATTTGGCAGATGCTACATTTGCACACATTTTACCTTACATCAAACCAGGAGTCAGCGAGCGTGAGCTGGATCTGGAAATGGAATTCTTCATGCGCAAGCAGGGAGCTACTTCTTCTTCATTTGACACGATTGTGGCATCCGGAGTTCGTTCGGCATTGCCTCATGGAGTAGCCAGTGCAAAGTTAGTACAAGCAGGTGAGCTGATTACGTTTGATTTTGGTGCGTTGCTGGATGGCTATTGCTCCGATTTGACCCGTACAGTGGCTACACAAGGGGATTTGGCGCCTCAGTTGCGCGAGATCTATGATATTGTACTTAAGGCGCAGCTTCATGCACTCGAACATATTAAGCCGGGCATGACAGGCCGTGAAGCGGATGCGTTGACCCGGGATATTATTGCGAGCCATGGCTATGGAGACAATTTCGGACACAGTACAGGTCATGGTCTGGGTCTTGAAGTGCATGAATCTACACGTCTGTCGAAGGCAAGTGATGATATTCTGGAGCCGGGCATGGTTGTAACGGTCGAACCAGGTATCTATGTGCCTGGATTGGGCGGTGTACGGATCGAGGATGATATCGTTATTACAGATAGCGGCATCAAAGTATTAACGCATTCGAGCAAAGAATTTACAGTCGTTTAATAACGATAACAGTCCTGTAGGAGGGGTATTTTAGTGATTAACGTTAATGATTTTAAAACAGGTTTGACCGTTGAGGTAGACGGAGATATTTTTACAGTTCTGGATTTTCAACACGTAAAACCAGGTAAAGGCGCAGCATTCGTACGCTCCAAGTTGAAAAACCTGCGTAACGGTAATACGGTTGAACGTACATTCCGTGCGGGTGAAACAATTGGCCGGGCGCAAATCGAAAATCGTGGTGTATCTTATCTGTATGCTAGTGCAGACGATCACACATTCATGGACAACGAAACATATGATCAATTTACATTGTCCAGCGATCAACTGAAATGGGAGCTTAACTTCCTGAAAGAAAACATGAATGTAAACATCATAAGCTACAACGGAGAAATCCTGGGTATCAACCTGCCTACCAGCGTGGAGCTCAAAGTAATTGAAACAGAACCAGGTATTAAAGGGAATACAGCTACAGGTGCAACCAAAAATGCCAAACTGGAAACAGGCTTGAATGTTCAAGTTCCTCTGTTTATTAACCAAGATGACGTATTGTTAATTGATACTCGTGACGGCAAATACATGTCTCGCGCATAGAATTTACAGTTTCTGGTATCCTCTGTCCTTGTTAAGGGCGGGGGATATTTTTATATATAGGAATATTAAAAAACATTGGCTCCACACAGCACTTTCGTATTATACTGTACTAAAGTTATGCCGCAGGATGTCACGTTCAAATCGTTTGGTGCCATCTCAAGGTTACATACTGTGAGTCTGAGGGAGTGAATATCGTTGTCTTTGTATGTCATGAAATTCGGAGGCAGTTCCGTCGGTGACACGGAGCGCATGAAACGCGTGGCAAAACGCGTCGTTGAGAAACAGAGTGAAGGGCATCAATGTGTAGTGGTCGTTTCCGCAATGGGAGACACGACAGACGAATTGATTGACCAGGCTAAATTATTAAATGAGCAGTTGCCTGCGCGTGAGCTGGATATGTTGATGACGACAGGCGAGCAAATTTCAATCGCATTGTTGTCGATGGCTATTCAGCAGCTGGGTCATGAAGCGGTATCGTTTACAGGATGGCAGGCTGGCTTCCGTACTGAATCTGACTTTGGTCGGGCACGGATTACGGATATTCAACCTCAGCGTGTGCTGGATGCACTGAGCAGCAACAAGATTGTTGTTGTAGCTGGTTTCCAGGGGATGTCTGCAGATGGAGATATTACTACGCTGGGACGTGGTGGTTCTGATACGACGGCCGTTGCGCTGGCGGCGGCGATTCAAGCGGATGCCTGTGAAATTTACACGGATGTGGACGGCATATATTCAACAGATCCACGAATTGTGAAGGTGGCACGTAAGCTAAAAGAAATTTCTTATGATGAGATGCTGGAATTAGCCAATTTAGGTGCGGCTGTTTTACATCCCCGTGCGGTAGAGTATGCCAAACATAACCGGGTACCGTTGATTGTGCGGTCCAGTTTTAACCATAATGAAGGAACAGTCGTAAAGGAGGATGCAGTAATGGAGCAAGGCGTTGTAGTCAGTGGAATTGCATATGATAAAAATGTAGCAAGAATCAGTATTTTGGGCGTTGCAGATATCCCTGGTGTACTGGCAAAAGTTTTCGGAACACTGGCAGCAGCCAAAATTGATGTAGACATTATTGTGCAGAGCGGGGTTGAAGCTGGAAAAGCAGATTTCTCCTTTACAGTAGCTCTGACGGATCGTGAAGCTGCACTTAAGACACTGGAAGGTATTCGCGGAGAGCTTCCATACCGTGAAGTAACGTCTGAGGAAAATCTGGTGAAGGTATCCATTGTAGGTGCGGGAATGGTTAGCCACCCGGGTGTTGCAGCGCAAATGTTTGCCGTGCTGGCCGAGCAAGGCGTTAGCATTAAAATGGTAAGCACATCCGAAATCAAGGTATCGTGTGTAATTGAAGCTGGAAAGCTTCATGAGGTTATTCAAGCGTTGCATACAGCTTATAATCTGGATACCGAGGAGCAAGCGTTTGTGGGCGGACCTAAAGACCGTCGTTAATAACATCAAATGATTTAGAGAAACGCTATAACGGGGAATATATTATACGCTCCCTAGTTATAGATGGATAAATCATAGAATACAGCAGTAGGTTAAGAGGTTGTTCCATCAGTGAGAGTCAGACTGTGGAGCAGCCTCTTTTTGCTCTAAATCTAGCGTTTTTATTTAAGGGTATCCCTTAGCCGCCAAGGCTTAGAGGGAGCCTTTTTTTATTATATAAAGCAGGGAAAGGGGCTTGAATGAGCGGGGGAAAGGTCCGCTGAGCGTGGATAGGAGTGAGCAAATGTTCGACTGAATTTTCAATATATTTTCGGCATAAAAAGCGAGAGTCAGCCATAGACTTGTCTTAAAGAAAAAGGACAACTGTGAGGGGGCGGCACTGGTATGGAATGGCTGGAGTTATTTCCGGAACCGTTGCACGGTATACTCGGAAGGCTTCCAGAAACCGTATTTAAGCAACTGGAAGAAATCCGGATCCGGGAAGGAAGGCCGCTGGAAGTTAATGCGAATGGTGATCATCATTTTGTAACGACTGCTGGTCGGCTGACTTTGAATCCTGTTGAAGCCTATAAGCCTAACCGCGAGGATGCCCACCGATTACTGGATTTTATCAGTAATCATTCCCTGTACACCATGGAAGAGGAGCTTCGCAAAGGGTTTATTACGATCCCTGGCGGTCATCGTATTGGCTTGGCAGGGAGAACCGTGCTCAACCGAGGGCGAGTAGAGCATTTGCGAGATATAAGCAGCTTTAATGTACGAATTGCTCGGGCCATTCCTGGCATAGCTGATCGGATATTGCCTTATGTAGCGGATCGAAAATCTGGAATGATACGGCATACGCTCATCTTGTCACCGCCTCAGCATGGCAAGACGACGTTGCTTAGGGACTTGGCTCGGCAACTGAGTTACGGAGGGATGAAAAGCAACGGAGGGCGACGAAATGGACTTAAGGTGGGCATTATAGATGAACGCTCTGAGATTGCTGGCAGTCACAAGGGCATCCCCGGTTTTGATGTCGGACCTCGCACCGATATATTGGACGGATGCCCGAAAGCAGAGGGCATGATGATGATGATTCGCTCGATGTCACCGGATGTCCTGATTGTTGATGAAATCGGGCGGCCAGAAGATGCAGAGGCGGTGCGTGAAGCACTTCACGCAGGCATCGCAGTCATTGCTTCCGCACATGGTCGCGATGTGGCTGAAATGGCGAGCCGATCTGCCTTTGCTGGATTAGCTACAGGACAGGAGCTGTTCCAGCTCTACGTCATGCTGGAGCGGACGAGCCGGGGTGTCTCTTTTCGCCTGGCAGATGCCAAGCAGCGCAGGCTGACACTGCCTGGGGAAGGGCAGAACGGGGGCATCTCCTATGCTTAAGTTGCTGGGAGCTGTCTTGGTTATACTAGCCACCACACTGGCAGGCTGGCAGCGGGCAAGGCAATTTGCCATGAGGCCGCGGCAAATCAGAGAGTTAATTCTCGCACTGCAAAGACTGACCACCGAGGTTTCTTACGGGGTGTCTCCGTTACCAGATGCTTTCGCCAAGACAGGAGAGCCCTTGCGAGAGCCGCTGCGCTCTCTGTTTCAGCAAGCCTCACGCTGGATGCACCCCTCGTTTGGCCTGACCGCCAGAGAAAGCTTGCATAAAGCGATTGAAGTCTCGTGGAGCCGTTCCTCTATGAAGCAGGCCGAGAAGGAAGCGATGCGTCAGCTTGCTTACAGCCTTGGAACCAGCGACCGTGAGGACCAGATCAAGCACATTGCGCTGACCATCCAGCAGTTATCCCATGAAGAAGCGCAGGCGCAGGCAGATCAGGTGAGATACGAGCGTATGAGCAGAAGCCTGGGACTGCTGATCGGAGCATTGATCGTCATTTTGATCTATTAGCGGGGTGCTCGAATGAATTTAGAAGTGAACGCAATTTTCCAGATTGCCGGAATTGGCATTATTATCGCTATGATTCATACCGTACTAAAGCAAATGGGCAAGGAAGACATGGCCCATTGGGTGACGGTCATCGGTTTCGTTGTAGTGCTGTTCATGGTGGTGCGAATGCTGGATAACCTTCTGCAAGAGATCAAATCTATTTTTCTTTTTCAGTAGGTGAACACATGGAAATTATTCAAGTGGTGGGCTTCGCCCTCGTTGCCACAGTCCTCATCTTAGTTATCAAGGAACAGAAGCCGATGTTTGCCTTTTTGATTGCAACAGCTGCGGGAATCGTCATTTTTTTGCTGCTGATTGGCAAGATCGGATCTGTGGTTGCCGTGCTGGAGCGACTGGCCAGGTCTTCAGGCATGGACATGATTTATTTTAAAACCGTATTAAAAATAATCGGTATCGCTTATATTGCTGAATTTGGAGCACAGATCGTACGGGATGCGGGACAAGACGGTATTGCTTCCAAGATAGAGCTTACTGGAAAGGTACTCATCATGGTACTCGCAATCCCGATTATCAGCATTATTATTGATACCATTCTGAAGCTGATGCCCGCCTGAGGGGGTGATGCCATGAAAAGGCTGGGGGGCATGCCGAATCTCAAAGTTATTGTGATTTTGCTGCTATGTCTCTGGTGCGCCTCGGCTGCGGTCCTCTTCGCAGATACACCTACAAACGAATGGATCAGACAACAGGCGGAGCAAATGCCCAAAGATGATGTTGAACATTATTGGGACGGACTCATGAAGCAATACGGCGGATTTTTCCCTGACCAGAAAACGCCTTCTTTCATGGACATGCTGCTTCCGGGTGGTGAAGGATTCACCATAAAAGGTGTGTTGATGGCTATAGCTGATTTTTTCATCCATGAAATCCGGGTGAATGCCAAGCTGCTCGTCACCATCGTCATGCTCAGCATTATGAGTATGGTGCTGGAAACGCTGCAAAGCGCTTTTGAAAGCAAGCAGGTCAGCAAAGTTGCCTACGCTATCGTGTACATGGTCATTATCATTTTGGCGATTAATAGCTTTAGTGTAGCGATTGGTTATGCCAAAGAAGCAATTGACAGCATGATTCATTTCATGATGGCGATGTTGCCCTTGCTGTTTACCATGTTGGCCTCGATGGGTAACGTTGTCACAGTTTCGGTGACCCACCCGCTGATTGTATTTATGATCAACACGGTCGGAACAGTCATTCATACGCTTGTTTTCCCGCTGCTTTTCTTCTCGGCTGTGCTGTACTTGGTCAACTCGCTCACGGGCAAATACAAGCTGACCCAGTTAGCTGACCTACTGCGGAACGCTGGTGTTGCCGTGCTGGGAGTGCTTCTGACTATTTTTCTAGGAGTCATTTCGGTACAGGGATTAACCTCTTCGGTTACTGACGGATTAACAATCCGTACAGCTAAATATATTACAGGTAGCTTTGTTCCAGTGGTAGGCAAGGCGCTGGCAGATGCAACTGATACGGTCATTTCGGCATCACTGCTCGTTAAAAATGCCATCGGTCTTGTGGGAGTCATCATTATTTTGTTCCTATGCGCTTTTCCTGCTCTCAAGATTCTGACACTAGCTCTCATTTATAAAGTGACCGCAGCAATCATGCAGCCTTTGGGAGATACGCCTATTGTGGAATGTTTGGATGCCATCGGCAAGAGTATGATTTATGTTTTTGCGGCACTGGCGGCAGTGGGATTAATGTCCTTCCTTGCGATTACCGTCATGCTCGCAGCAGGCAATATGACGGTCATGATGAGGTGAATACATGCACATAATCCAACGAGAGGGAGGCGAGTGACGTGACCTGGCTGGGAGGCTGGCTCAAGGAACTAGTGCTAATCGTGCTGCTGGCTTCTTTTGTCGATATGATCTTACCGAGCCGATCTATGGAAAGGTATGTCAAACTCGTACTCAGCCTGCTTGTTTTGCTGACATTGCTGTCTCCGATTGTGCGCTTGCTGAGCAGCAGTCCCTCAGAGGTTCTGGGGCGAGCATTGGATCTGCAACGCCAGGCAGAGACAGGTAACAGGGAACCGACATTGGAGGAGATCTTAGCCAAAGGCAACAAGCTAAAGCAACAGCAGGAACAAAGCTCCATGCAATGGGCAGGCAAAGAGGTAGCTAAGGAAATGAAAGGGCAATTGGAGCAGTACACTGGGTTAGCAATTCAGTCGGTCCAGGTGACCCTTGCGCAGATTCAGCAGAAAGAATCGGGGCTAGAGGCAGGAACGGGTGTTCAGTCAGTAGTGGTCAAATTGGCGGAGCAGAAGGCAGAAAAAGAAAAAAACACAAACGTCCCGCCGGATACAGATATCAAGCCGGTTATCGTGGAGCCTGTAGCTGAAAAGACAGTGAATATTCGTGTAGAGCCGACACAGTCAAAAACCTCTAATCATAATGAAGGAACGCGAGAAGATGATCGTAGTCCTGACGAAACCACAGAGGATGGCAAACCTGCGGATCAGAAAGCTTTTGGCTTAATCACAGGCATTCTACGTGAAAAATGGGGGATCGACAGCACACATGTTCAGGTGATTAATTCGCAGGATGGAACACATGAATGGTAACAGGAGGTGAACCGAAATGGGTAAATGGAGGAAAAAGCTGGAGCAATGGATGGGTGGAGGGGGAGACGGAGCGAAAAAGTTCAATTCATTTCGTTGGCTACTTATTCTTGGCCTTATCGGTGTAGCGATCATGCTCTTTAATTCATTCGTTAATGTGAAAAAAGTCGACCCGGAAAACGTAGGGAGAGAACCGCCTGGCGTAATGAAAAATGAGCCTGCGTTAGAAACAACGGTAGGTGAGGACAGTTCCTTTGCAGGAATCGAGAAGGCTTTTGAGGACAATATGAAACAGATGCTGGAGCAGATTGTTGGCGTAGGAACCGTCGATGTCATGGTTACGGTAGACTCTACCGAAGAAGTGATCGTTCAACGGAATGTGAAGGACATGCAGGAAGAAAATAACGAGACGGACGCCAATGGTGGACAAAGGCATACTACTCAATATACACGCGATGGTGAGATTGTCACCTATGAATCATCGGGCGGTCAGCACACTCCGATTGTTACCAAAAAAGTAAAACCACAGGTAAGGGGAGTGCTTGTGGTGGCTATGGGGGCAGAAAACCCTACCGTGAAGCAACTCATTGTAGATGCTGTGCAGAAGGGACTGAACGTACCTTCATACAAAATATCAGTCGTTCCGCGTAAGCAGGGATAATATGGAATTGAAGAACAAAGAAGTTAATATTGCAAACCACTTATGAATATGGAGGACAGAACATGAATAATAAAAGACAAACCGTTTGGCTGGTGTCCATGCTGAGTTTAATGGTGGTACTGTCTGCATATTATTTGTTTACGGAGGACTCAAGTCCGGCGAATCCGCCAGTAGCGGACAGCGAGCAGGTGAGCAAGGTTAAACAGGATGCTGCACAGGAAGCAACGACAAAGGCAGAAGAACAAATGAACGAGCTGAAAGTAAATGAAGTGGTAACCAATGGAGAAGTAACTAACGGAACGGCAGAGACTTCCACAAAGGACACAGCTTCTACAACTGATCCAGCAACAGAACCATCAAAAGGTGATAAAGACACAGCCGCGGCCCCTGCTACTGAATCGACTGCATCCGATCAAAACACAACTACAGCTAAGACAGACACGACAGCTAAAAGTGATGACAAAGCAGCTTCTAGCGCCAAAACCGACAAGCAGGTACTTGATCAAGTAGCAAACGAACAAGCAGCCCAACCAACAGCGGCAGCTGTGATTGACAACTATTTGCTGGAGCGGGATGTGGAAAATCAAAAGAAAAATGACGAGCTGACTACGGCAATGAATGATAGTACACCTCAGAAAGCTGCAGAGGCGCAAAAGGAATTACATGTACTTGAAGATAAACAGGCCAAAATTACCGGTATCGAAGAAGAGCTACAGCAGCAATTCGCCAATGCAGTCGTCCGCGAGGAAGATGCTGATAAATACAAAGTAGTGGTTCTGAGTGAAAAATTGGATGCTAAGCAAGCGGTAACGATTGTCGATAAAGTCATGAAGGAATTAAACGTTACGCAGGACAAGATCAGTGTCCAGTATGTTACACAATAAGACAAAAAACGCGAAAAAGCCCGGATTTCTGCACAATCCCGGGCTCTTTCTATTTTTAATGATTGTGATATAATACATAAAGCTGTTTCAAAAATGTTATCAGCAACCGGCAAAATGCTGAAGGAGTGATTAATAGAGATGTTTAAATTAAGCGAGATTAAGGAATTGATCAAGCTGGTGGATGAAACGTCTGTGCATGAGCTTGAAATTGAAAATGAAGGAACTCGCCTCATGATCCGTAAACCGGGCAAAAGCGAGATCGTTACGGTACAGGCTCCTGTAACAGCACCTGCTTATACAGTGGCGCCACAAGCTGCAATTCCGAATCCACAAGCACAGTCCGATGTTGGACATGCAACTGCTGGGGAACCGAAGGAATATGCAAGCAATCTACATAAAATCGTATCTCCGATGGTGGGCACTTTCTATAGTTCTTCATCCCCGGATACGGCACCGTATGTGAGTATCGGCAGTAAAGTAGGCGATAAAACAACGGTATGTATTATTGAAGCGATGAAGTTGATGAACGAGTTGGAAGCTGAAGTGAAGGGCGAAATTGTTGAAATTTTGGCCGAAAACGGACAGTTGGTTGAGTATGGCCAGCCATTGTTCCTTGTGAAACCGGAGTAAGAAGCTTGTTTGTCCCCTTTTTTGAGGGTTCGGCAAGACTGCTCCCAGGGAGGATAAAGTCATGACATTTCAAAAAGTATTAATCGCGAACCGTGGAGAAATTGCAGTTCGTATCATTCGCGCTTGCCGCGAAATGAATATTTCGACAGTTGCCGTTTATTCGGAAGCTGACAAGGATTCGTTACATGTGCGTCTCGCAGATGAGGCTTACTGTATCGGACCGACGTTGTCTAAGGACAGCTACCTTAATTTTACGAACCTGATGAGTGTTGCTACATTAACTGAATGTGATGCCATTCATCCAGGTTACGGGTTTTTGGCGGAAAATGCAGACTTCGCTGAAATTTGCGAATCGTGCAATATTACGTTTATCGGACCTTCTCCTGAAGCAATTAACAAAATGGGAGACAAGGCTGTAGCCAAGCAGACCATGAAGGATGCCGGGGTTCCGGTTATTCCAGGTTCAGACGGACTGGTTGAGGATGTGCAGGATGCAATCAGCATCGCACGTGATATCGGATATCCGGTCATTATCAAGGCCACAGCAGGTGGTGGTGGTAAAGGTATTCGTATCGCCGAAGATGAGGATAACCTTATTCAACAAATCACTACTGCTCAGCAGGAAGCGCAAAAGGCCTTTGGCAATGCGGGTGTGTATCTGGAAAAATATTTGACCGGTATGAAACACGTGGAAATACAGATCATAGCGGACAAGCATGGTAATGTTGCCTATTTGGGCGAACGGGACTGCTCTGTACAGCGTCGTCGTCAGAAGTTGTTGGAGGAAGCACCATGTCCAGTACTTTCGCAGGACGTGCGTGAAGAAATGGGACAGGCAGCTGTTCGTGCAGCTTTGGCCGTTCAATACTCTGGTGCAGGTACGCTTGAATTTTTGCTTGGCCCGGACAATAAATTCTATTTCATGGAAATGAACACTCGTATTCAGGTAGAACATCCAGTAACAGAAATGATTACCGGTGTAGACCTGATTAAAGAAATGATTTCGGTCGCTGAAGGGCATCCGCTTTCCTTTACTCAGGAAGAAGTCACGATTAATGGCTGGGCAATAGAATGCCGCATTAATGCTGAGGACCCGGATCGTAATTTTATGCCTGCACCGGGTAAAATCGGATTTTATCTGCCTCCAGGCGGTCCTGGAGTACGGGTAGACAGCGCTGCTTATCCAGGTTATAGCATTCCTCCTTATTATGACTCTATGATTGCCAAGCTGATTGTATGGGCGCCTACACGGCAGGAGGCGATTGCCAAAATGAAGCGGGCTTTAGCTGAGTTTGCTATTGAGGGCATACCCACAACGATTTCTTTTCACCAGCGCTTGCTAGAGCATCCGACCTTTATTGAAGGCGATTTTGATATTAAATTTTTGGAGGAAAACGAAGTTTAATCGGTATATTTCCTCAGTTTGTCATAATGAACGCCAAATGATATAGTATGGATAATAAGTGAGCATGTCTGCTTTGATATCCAAAGCTGGAATGAAACTTATTTTGACCGAAAGGTGTTGAAGGTATGAGCACAGTGCCAACCGAATTCGAACGTACAGAAATTGGGGAAATTCAAATTGCCCCGGAAGTTATTGAAGTCATTGCCGGACTGGCTACCGTTGAAGTACCAGGTGTAGCGGGAATGAGTGGCGGATTTGCTGGCGGATTTGCCGAACTGCTAGGCCGCAAAAATTTATCTAAAGGTGTAAAAGTGGAAGTCGGACAGCGTGAAGCTGCTGTAGACGTCTCCGTCATTATTGAGTATGGTAACCGTCTGCCTGAGGTGGCTGCTGCTATTCAGCATAATGTTAAGCGTTCCATTGAAAACATGACAGGTCTTAACGTGGTAGAAGTGAACGTGCAAATTCATGATGTTCAATTCAAAAATGCTGAAAAAGTAGAAGAGCCGGAAGTGCTGGGCGCCGGACGGGTTAAATAGAGCGATACTTTGTACAAACCCCCGACCCTTATGGGTCGAGGGTTTACTCTAATTTAAGGAGGCTGTGCGTTTCGTGGCTAAAGTTATGGACAGACTTCTGCTGTTTTTGTACAGCTTAAGTATCGGAATTATTTCCATTCTCGCCATCCTCCTCCTGAGCGGGGCCATTCCGTATGTTTTAAGCATTGAGGATGAGCGAGTGGTGTGGTTTACCAGCTTGATTATTGCAGGAGTTCTGTTGTTATTGAGTCTTCGGGTTTTTTATATCTCTATTCGACGGAACCAAACCGTACAGCATTCTATTGATCAGCGAACCGAATATGGTGACATTCAGATTTCGGTGGATACCATCGAAAACCTGTGCCTCAAAGCGGCTTCCCGATTTCGCGGGATGCAGGATCTGAAAGCACGCGTTCGTGTGTTGGAATCGGGACTTGATATTACGATTCGGGCGATTGTTGACGGGGAAAGCTCCATTCCGGTGTTAACCTCCGAGGTACAAAAGGGGGTACACGACCATGTGGAAGAAATTACAGGAATTCCAGTATCCAATGTGTCGGTGTACATCGCTAATGTTTCTCAGTCACCAAGCTTTAAGAGTCGTGTGGAATAGAGGTGATTTTCCCTGATGCCCTGGAAAGAAATATGGGGAAGTTACAAGGGCCGGATCATGGGGATCACGGCCGGTATTTTTTTCGGTTTTATTTATTTGTGGGCAGGCTTTTGGAATATGTTGTTCTTTGCATTGATGGTGTTCATCGGATATACGCTAGGAAGACGTAGCGATTCAGCGCTTGGTTCATTCCTCCCTTGGAAAGAATGGAGCGAATGGTTGTCGCAACGTTGGCGTCCTTTTAAATGAACCCTGTGATACGTGTTCTCCAAAATACAGCTGTAGCTTATTTGCGCCCAACGGTTTTGGAGGATGCGTTCACAGGTTTTTTTGTGGAAATTGGTTAGAATGAAAAATAGATATAGGCAAGCGTAGGAGGCAGGGCATGAAAAGACGTCTGGCGAGGGAATTAGCGGTACAGAGTATGTACCATATGGAAATGAATGAAGTGGATGCGGCGGCAGCTGTAGACATGCTGCTTCAGGAAGCGGCTGAGGAAAACGAAGCCGAAGTTGTGATTAAAAACGCGGAAATGTTAAGAGCATATGTTTTGGAGCATGTGCGTGGCACATGGGAGCACAAGGAAGCTATTGACGGGCTGTTGGCGGATTACCTGAAAGGCTGGCAGATCAGCCGACTTTCACGTGTGGATCGTCAAATTTTGAGGCTTGCGGTATATGAAATGATTTTCCGCGAGGATGTTCCAGCCAAGGTCGCAGTCAATGAAGCCATTGAATTGTCGAAGCACTTTGGTACCGAGGAATCGGGTAAATTTGTTAATGGTGTGCTGGGACGAGTTATACAAGAGCTGGAGCAATTGAAAGCACGTTTTTAATTAGAGACTACTGAATCAGGTTGGGGAGTGGTTAAACATGTCAGCACCGATCATTGATGGTAAACAAATCTCTCAGGATATCCGGGCAAGCATTCAGCAAGAGGTCATTCGTTTGAAAGAACACAGCTTTCAACCCGGACTGGCTGTTGTACTGGTAGGCGAAGATCCTGCTTCTCAGGTGTATGTTAAAAATAAGGAAAAGGCGTGTCATGATCTCGGCTATTACTCTGAGGTTCATCGACTGGCGGCAGATACTTCGCAAGAAGCATTACTGAAACTGGTGGATAAGCTGAATCATCAAAGTAATATCCATGGGATATTGGTGCAACTGCCATTGCCAAAGCATATTCAGGAAAAAGCTGTCATTGACGCGATTGCAGTGGAGAAAGATGTTGACGGATTTCATCCGGTAAACGTAGGAAACCTGGTCATCGGCGATGATAGCCTACTGCCTTGTACTCCCGCTGGAGTCATTGAGTTAATCAAGCGTGCTGGAGTAGAGATAGCTGGTAAACATGCAGTTGTTATTGGTCGCAGTAATATCGTGGGCAAGCCAGTCTCTTTATTGCTGCAGCGTGAAAATGCTACGGTTACGATGTGTCACTCTCGTACAGCGAATATGGCCGAGCTCAGCAGACAAGCGGATATTTTGGTCGTTGCCATCGGTAAAGCCAATTTTATTGATGCTTCGTTCGTAAAACCAGGTGCAGTAGTTATCGATGTGGGAATGAATCGTCTGGAGAACGGAAAGCTGGCGGGTGACGTTGATTTTGAGAGCGTAAAGCAAGTGTCCGGTCCGATTACGCCTGTTCCCGGCGGAGTAGGCCCAATGACGATTACAATGCTGATGCAAAATACGCTCGTAGCGGCCAAGCGGTCGTACGGTTTGGCATAAAGGCAGCTACCTGTGGCTGAACAACAACGTATTTATTCTATAAAGGACCTGAATCGTTATATCCGGATGAAACTGGAATCCGATCAGGTGCTGTCTGATGTATGGATACGCGGGGAGATTTCTAACTTTACGCATCATTCGAGTGGTCACATGTACTTTACGCTCAAGGATGAGGGGAGCCGGATACGTTCGATTATGTTTGCGACCCATAATAGACGGCTCCCTTTCGTACCCAAAGAAGGTACGCGTGTTATCGCCCGGGGAAACGTATCCGTGTATGAACGGGATGGACAATATCAATTTTATGCGACGCAAATGCAGCCTGACGGTATAGGCAGCCTTTATTTGGCTTATGAACAACTCAAACAAAAGCTTGATGCAGAAGGGCTGTTTGATACCGCTCGCAAACGGAATCTGCCCGCTCACCCGGCAACCATCGGTGTAATTACGTCACCGACCGGAGCGGCTGTGCGTGATATTATCACCACACTTCAACGCCGATACCCGCAGGCTGGAATCGTGTTGTATCCTGTTCTTGTGCAAGGAAAGGGTGCTGCCCCCTCGATCGTTAAGGCAATTGAAGCCATGAATCGTATGCAGGAGGTTCAGGTGATGATCGTCGGACGGGGCGGTGGCTCCTTAGAAGAACTGTGGGCATTTAATGAGGAAGCGGTTGCGCGTGCCATTTACGCATCGGTCATTCCTGTCATTTCGGCTGTTGGACACGAAACGGATTTTACCATTGCCGATTTTGTGGCTGACTTACGCGCAGCGACGCCGACCGCAGCAGCTGAGCTGGCTGTGCCTCACCAGGGAGAGCTTCGGGATCAGCTGCTCCAGCGGGAGCAACGGTTGCGCAACGCCCTTAGGCAGCGGCTGGAAGCCAGTCGTGAACGCTTGCTGAGGCTTCGGCGTTCGCCAGTGCTGCTGCATCCACGCCGCTACATGCTCCAGCATGCAGAGCGGATGGATATGCTGCATCAGCGTCTGATCCGCGCAGCAGCTAACCGTTCACGCTTAAACGCAGAGAAAAATGCTCGTATGCGTCAGGTACTAGAGCGGTTTAATCCGCGCGAACAAATTCGTTCGGCGCGCAAGCAGACGGATATGGCACAACGTCAGCTGGAGTCTGCGATGCGTGCGATCACAAAAACGGGACGGCAGCAGCTGCATACCGGAATTCGTCAGCTGGATGCGCTGAGTCCGCTCAAAGTCATGGCCCGAGGCTACAGCTTGGTATACGATGAGCAGGAGAAACGGCTGATCAAGTCGCTCAAAGATGTACAACCGGGAGATTCCATCAAGATAAAAGTGAGTGACGGGCAGTTAGACTGTCAAGTATGGGGAATGAAGGAGGACGCGAAGCACGGTGGCGAATGAAGCGGAATTGAATTTTGAAGCGGCCATGGCCGCTCTAGAAGAAATTGTCGGACAACTGGAGCATGGGGACGTTCCTCTGGAGCAAGCCATTGATTTGTTCCAGCGGGGGATGAAGCTGTCTCAGCTTTGCAGCCAGAAGCTGGAACAGGTCGAACGTAAAATTGAAATGATTGTGGAAGAGGATGGAGATTTGCGCAAGAAGCCTTTCGGTGGCGGATTGGATGAAAACGGCGGTGAAGGGCTTGAATAGACTGTCGTTCAAGGAATATTTGGCTGTGACGGCAGATGCAGTTTCGTCTGCATTGACCGAGCAGTTTCCGGCGCATTGGGACATTCCAGATGTCCTTCGAGAATCTATGAACTATTCACTGACCGCAGGCGGAAAACGGCTGCGGCCTCTGCTTGTGATCGCCGCTGCGGAAGCATTTGGTGGAAGCAGGGAAGCGGCGTTGCCAGTAGCATGTGCGGTAGAAATGGTACATACGTATTCCCTCATTCACGACGATTTGCCGGCGATGGATGATGATGATTATCGGCGAGGAAAGCTGACGAATCATAAGGTATACGGCGAGGCGGTTGCTGTTCTTGCGGGCGATGCTTTGCTGACCCATGCGTTTTATTGCATCGTGCAGGCAGGTCGTCTTCACGGTGTTTCTTCCGATGCGCTATTGTCCATAGTTGAGGATTTATCCGAAATGAGCGGCGCCAGAGGTATGGTAGGTGGACAGGTCGCAGATATGTCAGGCGAGCAGGGAATGACGGGGATCAAGGAACTGGAATATATCCACCTTCATAAAACGGCTGATTTGATCATTTTCTCACTCTTGGCAGGTGGACGGATTGCTGGGGCAGACAAGAGTCAACTAGAGGCGCTTCGCTGTTTTGGACGAGATCTGGGCCTGGCCTTTCAAATTCAGGACGATATATTGGATCTCGTAGGCGATGAAAGCAAAATGGGAAAAAAAACGCAGAGTGATGTTGAACAAGAGAAGGTTACCTATCCGTATTTCATCGGTGTGGACGCATCTCTGCGACAAGTGGAGGAACTCACAGTGTCTGCCAAAAAAGTGATTGCAGAAGGTGGCATTCCCGATTCTTCGCGTTTGCTGGAGATAGCGGATTACCTGATGAAGCGTGATCATTAGTAGCATTAGAACTGGTTTGACTTGTCTGCGTTTAAGCACAGTCCAAAAGTGTGATATAATACTTGTTAACTTTACACACAAACTTGAAGGAAAGCGGGGAGATATGCGTGCTGCTTCCACACATAAAGCAACCAGGCGATCTGAAATCACTGTCGGTTGAGGAGTTGGCTTCTCTAGCCGAGGAAATCAGGAGCTTTTTGATTGAGAAGCTGTCCGTGACTGGGGGGCATCTGGCATCGAATCTGGGAGTGGTTGAGCTCACGATCGCCCTGCATTATTGCTATAACAGTCCAAAGGACAAGATGATTTATGACGTTGGGCACCAAGCCTACGTGCACAAAATATTGACAGGGCGAATGGATCGTTTTGATACACTTCGTCAGCGTGATGGACTTTGTGGTTTTGTAAAAAGAAGCGAGAGCGAGCATGATGTTTGGGAAGCTGGACACAGCAGCACTTCCCTTTCGGCTGCAATGGGGATGGCCTTGGCACGAGATTTAAAGGGCGAGGACAATAAAGTTATTGCAATGATCGGGGACGGAGCATTGACTGGGGGCATGGCCTTCGAAGCATTAAACCATATTGGTCATGAACGTAAAAATTTAATGGTCATTCTGAATGATAATGAAATGTCCATCGCCCCGAATGTAGGGGCCATGCATAATTATTTGAGCAAAATTCGCTCGGACCGTCACTATTTGCGGGCAAAGGATGAGCTGGAAGTTTTGCTGAAAAAAATACCCGCTATAGGCGGTAAACTTGCCAAATCGGCTGGCCGTGTCAAGGACAGTCTTAAATATATGATGGTGCCAGGTGTGCTGTTTGAGGAGCTGGGATTTACGTATCTTGGTCCGGTCGATGGACATGATTTGTCCAAGCTAATTGAGACTTTTCAGCAGGCTGATAACGTTACTGGCCCCGTATTAGTGCATGTCGTAACCACCAAGGGTAAAGGCTATAAACCTGCGGAGGCCGATTCGCACAAGTGGCACGGCATCAGTCCATACAAAATTGAATCAGGTCAGGTACTCAAAGCCGTGGGCAATCCGATGTATACAGAAATTTTCGGTAGAACGCTGATTGAGCTGGCTGAACAGGATGAGCGGATCATTGCGGTCACCCCTGCAATGCCTGGTGGATCAGGGCTAGTACCGTTTAGTAAAGAGTTTCCTACACGTATGATTGACGTCGGTATCGCTGAGCAGCATGCTGCAACCATGTGTGCAGCGTTAGCAATGGAAGGGATGAAGCCGGTATTTGCGGTGTATTCCACTTTTATGCAGCGTGCATATGACCAAATTGTGCACGATATTTGTCGTCATAATGCCAACGTGATGTTCGCGATTGATCGTGCTGGTTTTGTTGGTGCTGATGGTGAAACTCACCATGGCGTGTTTGATGTAGCATTCCTGCGTCATATCCCGAATCTGGTGCTTATGATGCCAAAGGATGAAAATGAGCTGCGCCATATGATGAAAACAGCACTTGACTACGAAGACGGTCCAATTGCTTATCGTTACCCACGTGTTAACGTGGTTGGTGTGCCATTGGATAATGAATTGCGGGCTATTCCCATCGGCAGTTGGGAGTTTCTGCGTAAAGGTGAGGGCTTCGCTGTAATCGCTTCAGGACCAATGCTCCAAGTGGCGACAGAGGCTGCGGAGGCGATGAAACGTGAGGGTATGCAAGTGGGCGTTGTGAATGCACGCTTCCTCAAGCCTTTGGATGAGGAGATGTTGCGTGAACTGGCCCGCCAGCATACGAAGCTGATCGTATTGGAAGAAGCTTCTGAAGCGGGAAGTTTGGGTAGCGCTGTACTGGAATTTTACGCTAAAGAAGAAATACAAGATGCACAGGTGCGCTTAATGGGGATTCCCGATCTGTTTGTGGAGCACGGCTCCATCAAAGAGCAGCGCGCTGAAGTGGGACTTACCGTTGAAGCTGTGTGCTTAAAGCTGCGTAAGTGGTCTGCTGAGCCAGCATATGGCATGGGGCAATCTGTATAGGGTAACTTAAAGTAAACAACATGATATTATAAAAAGTATGACAAGAGCAGCCTGGCTGCCTAAAGGGAGATTAACATGTCTGTTCCGAAGGAACGCATTGATGTATTGCTTGTAGAACAAGGTTTTTTTGAAAGCCGTGAAAAAGCTAAAGCCGCAATCATGGCAGGTCTAGTGTTGGCGGACAGCGAACGGATCGAGAAAGCGGGAATGAAGGTACCACGTTCCAGCGAGCTTAAAGTTAAAGGGTCGGTGCATCCGTATGTAAGCCGTGGAGGGTTGAAGCTGGAAAAGGCCATCCGTCAATTCGAGCTGGACATGAAGGGCAGGACGATGCTGGATATCGGTTCATCAACCGGAGGCTTTACGGATTGTGCGCTTCAGCATGGAGCTCAGTACGTGTATGCCATTGATGTGGGGTATAATCAGCTGGATTGGTCACTTCGTAATGATGAACGTGTATGCGTTATGGAGAAAACAAATTTCAGATATATGACACCTGCAGATTTGGGCGGTCCTGTGCCTAATTTCGCAAGTATTGATGTTTCTTTTATTTCGTTACGAATTATTTTGCCACCGTTGCTTGCACTGCTGCATCAACCTGCTGATATTGTAGCTCTAATTAAGCCTCAATTCGAAGCTGGACGCGAAAAGGTTGGGAAATCTGGCGTGGTTCGAGATCCTGCTACGCATAAAGAAGTGCTGCAGACCATCTTGATGTTTGCACATGAGCTTGGACTTTCATTGCAAGGCTTGGCCTATTCCCCCATAACAGGTGGCGAAGGAAATATTGAATTTTTAGCGCATTGGCGTTTGAATGGGCTTCCGGCGGCAGAATCGCAGCTGGAGAAAATGGATTTCAGTCCACTGATTGAACAAACTGTTCAGGAAGCAGGTCAGACTTTTAATAATGGCCCATCGCGTAAGTGACATTCAGGGGTTCTCCATGAGTTCTGTGAACTTAAGAGAACCTCTTTTTGGTGTGAGGGATTGATTGTAGAACTCACGTTCGCCTATAATGAGATGTATAATTGCAGATATGTATTTTCATTCACACAGATGTGATGAACTCAATTGAATATCCGGTCGCAGGTACAGCGTACCTGTATGAGGAAAAGGGATTTTATATCTTGTCCTAGAATATGTCCATGAGGTGATCGGTTCATGGACACGCGATACGATACGGTTATCATCACTGTGATCGGGGTGATATTAGGGATATGGGTTTTATATAGCCTGCGTGCCTGGTTAAAGGAGCCGGGACCGTTTGTGCTAAAAACGATACCAATTAACGAGGATTTGAACGAAGGACCTGCTGTGGACCAACTTGAAGAAGCAGGATATGAAGTGGTGGGCGGGAAAATGAAAATACCGCTTGCTTTTAAAGTGAATGGACATACCGTGTATAGCCGTTTGTTTATTGATTACGTAGCTGTACGTAACGGTTCGACATATATGGTCAAAACGTCACGCCGCAAGAAACCGATGGAGTGGAACGGTCCTGATTTACGGGACAGGCTTATGCCTTATTTGCTGCTCTATCCGGGCTGTGCGGGGGTATTGTACGTTGATACGGACGAGAAAAGTATTCGCCTTATTACATTAGTGGAAGACCTCGAAGAAGAGGAATATGAAGGTTAATCCATAGGAGGATTATATGAAGGGTCAACGACATATTAAAATCAGGGAAATTATTTCACAACATGAGATTGAAACGCAGGATGATTTAGTTGAAGCATTGCGTGAGGCTGGTTTCCAGGTCACGCAGGCAACTGTATCCCGGGATATCAAAGAACTGCTGCTCATAAAGGTTCCAATGGACGACGGCAGATATAAATATTCGATGCCTTCAGACCAGCGCTACAATCCGACGCAGAAACTGAAACGTACATTGGTTGACAACTTTTTGCATATTGACTACACAACCAATCTGATTGTGATGAAGTGCCTGCCAGGAACAGCTAACTCGATTGCTGCTTTATTAGATAATATTGAATGGTCTGAGGTCATGGGTACGATCAGCGGGGATGACACCATTTTGATTATCTGCCGATCGGAAGAAAATAGCGAAACTATCGTGAATCGTCTTATGGGCTACATTTCCTAATTATAAAGTACGCATATTAGGCGTTTTAATTTGTACATCATAGAGGTGAAAGAACGATGCTGGTCACTTTGTCTATACGGAATTTGGCAGTCGTAGAAGCTGTCGATGTTCATTTTTATAAAGGATTTCATGTATTGAGCGGAGAAACTGGTGCTGGTAAATCCATTATTATCGACGCACTTGGGCTGATTGCGGGCGGCAGGGGATCTGCTGATCTAGTGCGTTACGGATGTGATAAAGCCGAAATGGAAGCCTTGTTTGAATTGCCGGTCAAACATCCCGTTTGGAATACGTTGGAGGAACAAGGGATTAAGGCTAATCCAGAAGAGCATTTGCTGATTCGTCGAGAACTTACAGTTCAGGGGAAAAGCTCATCTCGAATTAACGGTCAGATGGTTAATTTAACGATGCTGCGTGAGGTAGGTGAGCAACTCGTTAATATCCACGGGCAGCATGAGCATCAAAGCTTGCTGCGTGCGGATCGCCATCTTGCGCTGCTGGATACGTTCGGTGACTCGGTCATTGGTCCAGTCAAAGCGCTTTACCGGGAGCGCTACAATGCTTTTGTCAAAGCGGAAAAAGAAGTAAGAGAATTGCAAAGCTCCAGTCAAAAGGCTTATCAGCTATTGGACATGTATCGCTTCCAATTGGAAGAGATCGCTGCGGCGGAGTTAAAATTGGGTGAAGATGAATTATTGGCAGAGGAACGGGTCAAGCTATCCCATAGTGAGAAAATGATGGATGGAGTATCAGGAGCATACGAGCTGTTAAGTGGCAGAGGTGGTCTGGATACGGTCAATAACGTGTTGTCCAGATTAAATGATGTTCAGAGCTACGACAGTAAAAGCCTTCAGCCCATTGCGGAGCAGATTCAATCTGCTTTCTATCAGTTGGAGGATGCAGCGTTTCAATTACGCTCTTATCGTGAGGATATTGAATTTAATCCGGGCAAGCTGCATGAGGTGGAGCAACGTTTGAATCAAATTACCGGGTTACAGCGAAAATATGGTGATAGTATAGAGCAGATTTTGGAATACTATAGCCGTATTGAGCAGGAAACCGATCTGTTGGAAAATAAAGATGAGCGGCTGGAGCAACTCATTGCAAAGCGGGATGAGTTGCTTTCGGATTTGCTGGAGATTGCTGAAGAGCTTACAGAAGCACGTGAAATTTGTGCTGAAGAGCTTGCAGAGCAAGTAGAACAGGAATTAAAAGATCTTCAAATGGAAAGAACGTCACTCAAGGTGCGTATTGATCCAATTGAGGATCCACGTGGATATGAATATAAAGGTCTAAAGGTACGACCTACCAAGCAAGGGATAGATAATGCGGAATTTCTGATTTCGCCCAATCCAGGTGAGCCACTTCGCCCACTCGGTAAAATTGCTTCTGGTGGTGAGTTATCACGTATCATGTTGGCAATGAAAAGTATTTTTGCGCGTCATGATCAAATTCCGGTGCTCATTTTTGACGAGGTGGATACCGGGGTAAGTGGTCGTGCAGCTCAGTCCATAGCCGAGAAGCTTTATCGTTTGTCTTCCGTTTGTCAGGTGTTTTCCATTACTCATTTGCCGCAGGTGGCGTGTATGGCAGATCATCAGTACCTGATTGAGAAAAATATTCATGACGGACGGACCATGACTCAAATTGAGGGACTAACGGAGGAAGGTCGTGTTAAGGAATTGGCGCGGATGCTGGGCGGGGTAGAAATTACCGAAAAAACATTGCATCACGCACAGGAAATGCTGAATTTGGCGGAAGGAAAGAAAGCCTGAAAAGAGCGGCTGGCGTAATGATTAACAGTTATAAAAGCCTGGGGGCAAGGTTACCTTATAGGTACGCAATTGGCGACCACCTTTACTCGTCAAGCGAAAGAAGCAAAGGGAGCGTGACAGCCATTGAATTTTTACTCCAGGATCAAATTGCTCGGTCTTTTGCTTGTTTTTCTTATGTGTTCTCTCGGTAACGCTCATCATGTGCAAGCAGCGCTGCCTCTACAAGCTTCTTTGGATTTGTTCGGCACTAAAAGCATGCAAACAACCCAAGAAAGCGTGGTCCCCGATTTGAAAGTATACCCAGGGGGGCAGACGATCGGGGTCAAAGTAAAATCTTCAGGAGTGCTTGTCGTAGGTCACCATATCATTCAGGAAAGCAATGATCGTAAGGTGTCACCTGGTGAGACAGCTGGTATTCGCCTAGGGGACCGGATTACACACATGAACGGCAAACCCCTCAATAGTCTCGCCAGGGTAGCGGAAGCCGTGGACGAGGCAGGTAAAAACAAAAAGCCGCTGGACATCACGCTTTGTCGAGGTGAGCAGACGATTTCCACCAAGTTAACCCCAGCATATGATCAAGATGATAAAGCGTGGCGGCTTGGGTTGTATATTAGAGACTCGGCTGCAGGCGTAGGTACATTAACGTTTTATGCACCGGACCAGGGGGTTTACGGGGCCTTGGGTCATGTAATTACCGATATGAATACTCAAACTCCCATTGTTGTGGGTAGTGGAGAGATTGTGCAATCCAATGTGACGTCAATTGCGAAGAGCCAGAGTGGGGAACCCGGAGAAAAACGTGCTCATTTTCTCAAAGATCATCGGATCTTAGGAAATATTGAACGAAATACGAGCTTCGGAATATTTGGGAAAATGTCAGATGAGCCGCAGAATGGATTGTATTCGGCGCCCATTCCGGTGGGACTTGCGAATGAAGTAAAAGAAGGACCAGCAGAAATATTGACTGTATTGGAAGGTCAACAAATTCAGCGTTTTCAGGCAGAAATTGTACACATTTCTCAGCAGGATAAACCGGCAACCAAAGGGCTTGTGATTCGGGTTGTAGATCCTAAGCTATTAGATAAGACCGGCGGAATCGTGCAAGGAATGAGTGGGAGTCCGATTATCCAAAACGGTAAGCTGATCGGAGCTGTAACACATGTATTCGTTAATGATCCTAAATCAGGTTACGGATGTTTTATCGAATGGATGTTGCGTGATGCAGGAATCATGCATAATAAATTGAGCTTGAAGTCATCCTCTAATCTTAAGGCGAGCTAGTGGCCTTAAGATTTTTTTGTCGAAAAGCAGGGGAATAACTCAGAATTGCAAGATAAAAATTCAATTATAATTGAATTAATAAAAAAAATAAATAAAAATAATTTTCGACAGAAGGAATTCATAATTCGATGTCGAAATCATATACTCCGACAAGAAATATTTATTTAATGCAAACAGATGTCCCAATGGAATAACACTCAATAAGGAGGAAGTACATTGCAAAAAATTGAGGTATTGTTGGCTGATGACAACCGGGAATTTACGAATTTGCTTGCTGAATATATTTCCGATCAGGAGGATATGGAAGTTACAGGAATCGCCTTCAACGGTGAAGAAGTACTCCAACGCATCGCAGAATCCCGCAACATACCTGATGTACTTATTTTAGATATTATTATGCCTCATCTGGATGGTCTCGGTGTATTGGAGCGTTTAAGAGAAATGAACCTGACTCCACAACCGAAAATCATTATGCTGACTGCATTCGGTCAAGAAAATATTACACAGAGGGCCGTTCAACTCGGGGCATCTTATTATATTTTGAAGCCGTTTGACATGGAAGTGCTTGCTAACCGTATACGCCAATTGGTAGGACCGCAATTAGTCAGCAATAGCCCGGTAACCGTTTCATCCATGCGGTCCAACGTTGTGCCTATGGGTAAGACGAAAAACCTGGATGCCAGCATCACGGCTATCATCCATGAGATTGGCGTACCAGCTCACATCAAGGGCTATCAATATCTACGCGAAGCCATTACGATGGTGTACAATAATATCGAAATATTGGGAGCCATCACCAAAACCCTATATCCCGCAATTGCCGAAAAGTTCAAAACGACGGCATCTCGCGTAGAACGCGCCATTCGCCATGCCATCGAGGTAGCATGGACCCGTGGAAATATCGACAGCATCTCCCACCTGTTCGGTTACACTATCAATATCAGCAAGTCCAAACCAACCAACTCAGAATTTATAGCGATGGTCGCAGACAAGCTGCGGATTGAGAATAAGGTGTCCTGAAAGTCTGATGAGACGCGAAAAAATGAACATGAGTAGAACGCAAATTCTCAATAATTTATCGATCGTTGCGCCGGAGATTCCGATGAAGCTCTTCGCAATTGAGTTGAATTTTACGCTTTACACACATATCAATAGGTATTTTTGCTGAAACTAATACTAAAAAAGTAAAAATTATTTGAATAACGCTTATCTCTTCGGAGGTGGGCGTTATTTTTTTGCAAGATGTCGCAAATTTGCAAATCCATCAAATTAGGGTAACTCTCCGATAGAGGGCCCCTATACTTGGATTCATCGTATGAACGTTCAAAGAGCAATTAAGAGATGCAAGGTTGAATTATACCAAGCATTTAATGAATAAGGTTATGGAGAGACTACGAGCGAGGTAATTGCGGAGAGTTTATTTTATAGTAGGAATATCATTACAAGATCGAACAGATGTAATCTTGCAATTGCAATGGACTCTACGAATCATGCTGTCGATATACGTTCATCGGTCTATCTCCTTATGCGCATCAGAGTGTAAATCTGCCAATGTTATTATATTATTGACTTTACTTCCCATTAAAATGTAAGGTATTAACATACACTATTACTAGGGAAGGTTGTTAGATGATGCGGGTGAAAATTTCAATAATTTTGTTAGTGATTGTTTGGTTTTTCACTACCGGCATTTCTGATCTACAAGCTAAACTGGATAGAGGAATAAAAAACACGGTTACATCTAATATGTTTGGTGCCAGTGGAGACGGGACTGATCAGACAAAAGCTATCCAGTCTGCACTTGACTACCTCGAGAGAGTGGGAGGCGGTAAGCTTATCCTTGGCAAAGGTACGTATCTCCTAAGTATCGCTAAGAGTATTCACAGTAAGGCATGTATTGTCATACCCGCCGGAGTGATTATAGAAGGCTCTGGTATGGGTGTCACCATCATCAAACGGATTAGTAGTGAACGGAAGCAAAACGGCGTATTGCTCGTTAATAAAGGCTACGACACAAAGGGGGGATATAAAGCAGCTGGCAATATCGTGTTACGAAATTTCACGATTACAGACGGTGATGTTACCTCCAAGCCGAGGACTTACGGGGACTTGATTGCGTTGGGACATGCGAATAATGTACTTATTGAGCGTGTCCAATCGTTAAATCATGATCAACATTTCGTAGACATTTGCGGTTCGAGAAATATAACCGTGAGAGATTCTATCAGTAATAATCTTCAAGACACCTATGGGACGGCCACAATCCAAGTTGATCGAGCTAAAAACCTAGGGATATGGGGGTTGCTACTGGACGGAACTAATCCAAAAAATGTAACTATAGAGAATAACAAAATCAACTCAATGTCCGAACTGGTGTTACAACTTGGGCATGATCAATCTATTGCAGGAGATATACGTGTAGTAAAAAATGCAATTAATTGCTTGAATAAGGCTAGAGCACAAATAGCAATCGGTAAGGACGAAGATACATCAATATTGACTGCAAACATTAAAGACAATCAAATAAAACTCAATAATGCAAATAGTGTAGGGGTTAATTTAGTGGCCAATACAGCCAATAGGCTAGAAAATATCTCAATAGCTGGCAATACTATCACAGGTAAGATGCGGTCAGCGACTATTGTAGGCAATTCTGTCGCATCTGCGGGTTTTGAGGACATTTTGTATTCACATTACGTTGAGGTGTAACACATGAGTTTTCTACGCAGGTTGCTATAGACTTTTTTAATAAATTTTTATAATTTTATGTTAAACTTGTCTCTATATAGGTTACTGTGGTATGTCTGATTAGAAATATAATTAAAGCAAACTTTCAAATGAGGTGAATGGATGTCTTTCCGTATTGTTCGAAGTATTTAGTTTCCGGGCTGGAAAAAACGCGTACCAGCTGTCAAGGGGGGAGTCTGCCTCATTGACTACAAAACTAAAATTTCGAATGATCTCGGTCTGCTATTCTGTAGTTTATTATCTTATTTGAAGGTGGATAAAAATGAATTCAATTGAATATAAAGAGTTTTATGATAAGGTTGGAAAAATCAACGGATGGGATTTTAGCAATGTGAAATGTATTTCTGAAGGAGTAAAATGGGACTTCTATAATGAAGTGTCGAAGACGTGTAAGAAGTCGGACATATTGCTTGATATCGGCACGGGTGGCGGGGAAGCAATTTTGTCAATAACGGCTTCTGCATTACTTTTAGTCGGAATTGACCAATCTGCTGGAATGATTGATACGGCAAGAAAAAATTCTACTGAAGCAGACATAGCGAATGTTCGTTTTCTACAGATGGATGCTGAAAATCTGAATTTTCCCAAGGAATTCTTTAATGTAATCTCTTCTCGACATTCGTGTTTCTCTGCAAAAGAAATAGCTAAGGTGTTAGTTAAGGGTGGTATATTTTTAACACAGCAAGTGAGCGAAAATGACAAATTAAACATTAAAGAAGCGTTTGGAAGAGGGCAGGCATTGGGTACTAAGAAAGACTCGTTGAAAACTCAATGTATTACAGATCTCAATGAAGCGGGCTTTAACGATATTCAGTCATTTGAATTTAATGCAACCGAATACTATCAGACTCCTGCAGACTTAGTTTTTCTTTTGAAACACACTCCCATTATTCCTGACTTTGGACAAAAACAAATGGATTTTGAAATACTCCAACAATTCATTCTGGACAACCAAACTCCAAAAGGAATTAGGACAAATGCAGAACGATTTATGATTATAGCTAGGAAGTAAAACATAAAGAGATACCCGCTTTGGGGTATCTCTTTTTTGCTTGCAATGCTTTAACGGATGAATTGGATGGACGAAAAATAATACTCTCACGCGGTTTATAAAATAAGCGTCAATCATTATATAACGATCACGAAGAGAAATTTTCCTTTTGTAAACAGTTCTGAAATTCTCTTTAATTTTGATATAAACAATGTGTCGATTCTTGTCGATATAATATCTATTATAAAGAGAACTGAGGAGCGAATATATGAAATTTAACATTCGAACAAAATTGTTATTGGGTTTCCTTGCGGTAATAATCCTGTTGGTTGTGATTAGTACAGTATCGATCTCGAGAATGAAAAAGTTAGGCGATACTTCAATGGAAATTGATAGCCATTGGATGCCAAGTGTGACCATCCTCGGAACACTAAATGGTGATATATCTGATGTAGAGCGGCTCTCATTAAACATTATTGTAGAACGTGACCCGGAGGAAATGGAGAAGGTTCAGGCCGAATATGATAAGGTTTTAAAGAAAGTTGAAGAAGACCGAAAAACATACGAAAAATTAATTGCTACTCCTAAGGAACGTGAAATGTATGAACAATTCTCCAAAACTTATACGGAGTATTTGACTAAGTTACCAGAAATGATTGCAGCAGGGAGAGCTAATGATTACACTCAATCAAGCATCCTTCACCAAGAATCCTATAAGTTATGGTATAGTTCAAACGATATGATCAGTCAGCTCATTAAGTTGAATGCAGATGGATCAAAACTGATTACGAAAGAAGCTGTTGACAACTTTATTTCAGGCAGACAATTAGTTATCGTTTTGAGTATTGCAGCCGTTATACTAGCATTGATCATGGCGATCATTATAGCCCAAATTATTTCTAAGCCCATTTTGCGCATCAGTCGTGCTGCTGAAAGCATTGCGTCCGGTGACCTTACTGGGGAAGCCATTGTCGTGAAAGGCAAGGATGAGATTAGTATTTTGGCCCATTCTTTTAATACGATGGTTGCAAATCTTCGTCAACTGATTCAGTCTGTAAGTAGTACGACCGAGCTGGTAACCACTTCCTCGGAGGAATTGACGGCCAGCGCAGAGCAAAATAGCCAAGCAACTGCGCAAATCACCGAAACAGTGCAAGAAGTTGCTACAGGGACAGGTGACCAGGTGGATATGGTGACCAAATCGTCCCAGGCTATTGAGGAAATGTCCATCGGTGTAGAACAAATTGCAATCCGTGCGCAAAATGTTTTTGCATCAGCTCAGGATGCGGCTCACAAATCAGCTGAAGGTAATCAGATGATCCAGCAGGCTGTTGTCCAAATGAATAGTGTGAATGACTCTATGAATAGCTTGGCTGATCTTATGGCTGGATTGGGAGAGCGTTCAGATGAAATCGGGAAGATTATTGATGTCATCACCAATATTTCAAGTCAGACCAATCTTCTTGCCCTGAACGC
This sequence comes from Paenibacillus polymyxa M1, assembly GCF_000237325.1. NCBI lineage: Bacteria > Bacillati > Bacillota > Bacilli > Caryophanales > Paenibacillaceae > Paenibacillus > Paenibacillus polymyxa. The sequence goes on along the minus strand of NC_017542.1, from coordinate 3,489,010 downwards.
GGCCATTGAAGCAGCCCGCGCAGGAGATCACGGTAGCGGATTTGCTGTAGTTGCAGGTGAAGTGCGTAAGTTGGCTGAACAATCGGCTCATTCTGCTCAACAAATTACGGAGCTGGTGGGATTGATACAAAAGGATACCTCGCATGCTATTGAGGCGGTAGCGTCCAATGGGCGAGATGTCATGACAGGTCGGGAAGTCGTGCAAAATGCGGGGGCATCCTTTGAGCTTATTCAGGAAACCGTTAATAAAGTGGCCAGTGAAATTGAAGAGGTCTCTGCTGGATCGGAGCAAATGTCTGCAAGTACCGATGAGATTGTTGGCTTTGTTAGACAAATTTCAGCGATTGCTGAAGAGGCTGCAGCTGGGACGCAACACGTATCTGCTGCGACTCAAGAACAACTGGCATCGATGGAGGAAATTGCTTCCTCTGCAAGAAACCTGTCCAAAATGGCAGAAGACCTACAAGGACAAATTGGTAAATTTAAAGTATAAATCGTATACCGGGTTTATATTTCAGGGGAAAAAGCCGCTCTATTGTGGTATTATCCCCTTCTAGTAGACAAGAAAGAAAAGACATCTGTTAAGATGGACTTAATCTTGTTGAACGGAGGGGATTTTTCGTGGCTAAAAAGGGACAATCATTCCGGCAATACTCCTTAGATGTAAAGATGGAGGCAGTCCGGTTGGTGAACGAAGAACATATGAGTATTCGTGAAGTGACGAAACAATTGGACATTCGTAATAAATCCCAAGTACAAAGCTGGGTGACGAAATATCGAGCGGGGGAGAACCTCCAGCCAACGACCACAAGGCAGGGACGACCCAAAACGAAATTTTCCAGTATGGAAGAAGAGATGGCGTATCTACGGGCGGAGATTGAATATTTAAAAAAGCAGTATCCAAATCTACACAAGGAGTGACGAGGAAAGAAGCGAGGTTTGAAATTATTGAGGGAATGCGAACACGATATTCGTTGAAATGGTTACTTGAATTAGCCCATGTTTCTCGGGCAGGATATTATAAATGGAGAAAGACTCAGCAAACAACCCAGCAGCGTAAGCAAGAAGAAGAGCTTCTGGAATCGCATATGTTGTCGATCCACCGGATCCATCCCTATTTTGGTTATCTGCGGATGACCGTTGCTTTACGTAGAGAAGGTATCTTGGTCAATCACAAAAAGGTGTACCGCCTAATGAAGAAATTAGGGATCCGTTCCGTCATTCGAAAGAAGCGGCGTTTTTTTGGCAAACAGGCATCTGTGGTAAATGCCAACCGATTAGATCGACAATTTCAGGCAGATTCTCCTTTATCCAAGCTGGTTACCGATATTACATACATACGAGCTGGAGAGCGGTTTGTATATCTCTCTGTCATTCAAGATCTGTTTAACAATGAAATCGTGGCTTGGCGTCTTTCGGAACGAAATGACCTTGCTCTAGTTAGCGAGACGCTAGACGTTCTAAGTGAGAATGTGAACATGGAGGGTGTCATTCTCCATTCAGACCAGGGTTTTCAGTATACCTCCAAGCCGTTTAACCGCAAACTTAAGCGGCTTGGAATGCTTGGGAGCCATTCAAGGCGTGGAAATTGCCTAGACAATGCCTGTATAGAATCCTTCTTCTCCCATCTTAAAACAGAGAAGATTTATTTAACGAAACCCGGAACCCTAGCGGAGGTAGAACAACACGTACGGGAGTACATTTCTTTTTATAATGAAAATAGATTTCAGAAAAAATTAAACAACCGTTCCCCGATTGAATACCGAGAAACGGTTGCTGCTTAAAGATGTCTTTTTAGTTCTGTCTACTTGACAGGGGTATGACCAATTGTGAGCGGCTTTTTCTATTCATTTTTTAATAAATATATTTGCGATTAAAAGGTGGAGATATGCGGAGCCTGTAATTGGAAAGATATGATATAATGGTGGGAAATTCTTTTGGGTTGGAGTGATATCATGGACAATAAAACTGAACTTAAAGCAAGCGACCTGCGTCAGTTAGCGATAGACAAAATCATAGCTACACCATTTTTGAATGATTTTAAATATCTGAAAAGCAGAAAAGTTTTGAAAAAAGAAAACAAGGAATTTATATTTGAAATTTGTTTCGGCGCGACCAAATATAGTGCATTAAAAGTTTACATTACCGTGGAATCCAAAAGTATAAAAAAGAAGTATAGTACAGGGGCTTGTTTTCACAGTGAGTTGATCGCTCTAACCAAGAAATATATGGGCAACAGGGATTACCTTGTGTCCACAGAAGCAGAAAGAGAACGAGTGATCCAAGAGATTATGGCAGATATCTACATTTTCGCGTTGCCCTTTTTCAAGCGATTTGAACAAGTAGAAACATTAGCAGAACAAGTACATAAGTCAGGCTTTTTACCGCATCGCAAACGTTTTGATAAATTTAATCCGTTGACGAAAAGATTCATTGATTTTTATTATCAAGGGGAGTAATGTAGCCATCTGGGACATTTTTGTCCTCAGCTTTGGAAAGTAGATAAGCATTATGATAAGGAGAACGGTGTCCATGGAGTGGATATTACCGTTTTTCAAAAGAATCATGTACAATTTGTAAAAAGGGTCAATATACTCCTCGGCATAACAAGATTTACCGAACGTGATCAATGTCTCGTTAAGAGGCGAGTCGGATGTTGCCCTGGAGGGTAGATTTTTACATGGGTAGCAATCAAATGAACAACACAGAGGCTGTATACACGGATATATACAATCATATGTTATAGGCAAAAGTCATCGCATTGAACGGGCTAGTGGTATGGATGTAAAAGATTTTAAAGCAAAGAGGGGATGAGAGCATGTGGAATAGTCTGACTTGGGTGATCGTCGGCGTGTTGTTGGTGGCGTTGGGTTGGATTGTTATGGCATGGCGTGGACGTAGCGGCAATCAACAACAATCGGATGAACATCGGGGCAGTAATGTTGTTGAATTTCGCCCTCGTAAGCCCGCCCGACAATCCCGCACTGGCAATGAAATGAAGTCTAAAGTGTCTTCGGGTACACGCGCGAATACAAAAGCGGCAGATATTCAGGCCCAAGCTGGATTTGGACTGTCTGACTCCATTCAGAGCACGAGTAAACAAAAATGCTCCTTTTGTAAAAAAGAAGAAAAATTAACCTTTTATGCCGATGATAATGGTTCGCTGTATGGGGTATGTAAAGAGTGTAAGCATAAGGCGGAAAGACAGGATATGCTGCCACTTTAGTCTATACAGACTATGGAGAACCATCATCAAATAATTCTTATAATTAATAAAAACTCCCAACCGTATGTAAGTAAATTGGTTAGGAGTTTTTTTGTTAGTGTTTTACTACATTGTTAGCGAATTTGCCTGTCAATCAATTCCTCTAGCGCATCAGCTATATGATCTGGTCCATAGGATAGTTCTTCCCGGCTTAAGCTCAACCAGGCATGACGCTCATCCATATCAAAGGCATTTTCCAGCCAACCGGACAAGCCTCTGCCTCTACGATCTACTTCTACAAGCACATGGACACCCTCGGGTTCCAACTGCATAATCAGCTCTAGCTCCTCGATATCCCGTGCATACTCCGAGCCAGGCGTAAACTCAAACTCCTGCACGAATGGAACACCGCGTCCAAGCTTGGGGTGACGTTCACAGGTGGAGGAACGGAATCGGAAGCCTAACAGGTGAACCGCCTCAAACACCGTACTCATATAAGGATGTGGCTCGATTTTGAGTGAATCACGATCGGTCGGGTCCAAAGCCATGCCAATGTCCAATGCTGTTTCCAGCCAGACAGGCTGTTTGGCATGAGTAACAGGAGTTTCCAAAGGCAACCTAAAGGAAAAAGGAGTTTCAAGCTCCTGTCCTTGCTTTAGATGAAAGCCATCAGATACCTTGATCCGCGCAATGCAGCAGGTGGTGACGGTTTTTTTATCATCGTGCTCTACGATATATTCAGTCTTGAGTTCAATGTCAATTTTGCCGATTTCCTGATCAATTTTACCGCCTTTGATACGTATGATGCCACTAAGTTCTTCTCCAGGCACATATACAGTCTGATCCACCAACGTATCGACTTTGGCTGAACCGATTCCTGCACTTGCTAAGATCTTGTTAAAGAAACTCATCATTCCGTCCCCCCGATAATCTTATGGTTATTATGCACAAAAAAATAAAAACTTGTACAGCTTAACGGATATACGGGGAAATAGCTTGAACCGTTCCAAAAAAATGCAAGAAAAAAGTAATGGAAAACAAGTGGGCGTATGGAGTTTGCCGCCCCATGTAGCTTACTATTCGCAGTTCACTTTATGAGGAGGTATAAAGCAATTACGACAACGAGGCTCATAAGCCTCAGAGTCACCGATCATCACGATAGGTCCTACAGTGGAAGGTTTTCCATTGACCATACGCTGCGTAAATACTGCTTCCGAGCTGCCGCATACAGCGCAGAAGGAAGTCAGTTTCTCGATGTCATCTGCCATAGCGAGCAGACCACCGACATAGCCGAACTCCTTGCCTCGGTAATCCAGATTTAGCCCATCGGCAATGACATGCTTTCCGCAATAAGCTAACTCTTGTATGAGCGACATAATATGCCGACTGAAAAACTGGACTTCGTCAAAGGCAACCACATCGGCATCTTTCGTTTCTTGCAAAATACGCTGAACGAGCTCATCCGTGAGTTTTCTTGGAATAGAGATAGCGGGCAGCCGATATCCGATTCGGCTTACAATTTCATCCTCCGCATAACGGTTGTCTTCAGCTGGTTTGTAAGCGACCACCTTGCGATGCCCGTATTGGATTAGTTTCTGACAACGGCGAATCAATTCGCCGGATTTTTCGCTGAACATGGGGCCTGTTATAATCGTAATTCGTCCTGTAGGCAAAGCGAATTCCCCTCTCTTAACATGTACATAACGCTGTAAATCTTCATCTCCGAAAGAAAACGCCATTATAGATTACCATAACGAGCCACATACAGACTAGAGAAAATATATTGTTTTTCGACATGTTTTTGTATGTCTATTCCTAAATCGTAAATGTGGTCGTCATTGCTCTGCCGCCGCGGGCATGATATGGTGAAGCGTAGTGGAATGAAGGGAAGAGTGGAAGGCATGGACGAAAAAAACACGGATTATAGTGCCAAAAAAAGAGTATTACTGGAACAAGGACTGATTAGCCGGCAAGCTCTGGAGCTAATCATTGAGTTGGAGACAGAGCTTGATTTTCTGAGCAAGCAAAATGAATCGTTTCGCAAGGCGTTGCGAGCCAAATCAGCACAAAGTCCAAGAATGGCTACCAAATTACGAGATGCACTGTATGAATGATATGGAGAGATATCTAGATTAGGTAGATGATGATTTGCAGCCTATGCCTAAACGCTAAATTTTGTACAGTGAAATAAAGAGAGTACAATAAGCTATATATAATCAATGTTAATGGAGGAGAAACATGACTATACATTGTGATGTCGCTATTTTGGGTGGAGGAACCGGAGGGTATGTAGCAGCAATTCGCGCAGCCCAACTCGGCAAGGAAGTGGTGATCATCGAAAAGGACAAGCTCGGCGGAACCTGTCTGCACCGTGGTTGTATTCCGAGCAAGGCTTTGCTGCGCAGTGCGGAAGTATATGCAACGATTAAAGAAAGTGCGCAATATGGTATTGAGACATCGGGAGCACAGCTTGTATTTCCCAAGGTTCAGGAACGTAAGGAAGCCGTTGTGGAGCAGCTACACCAGGGCGTTCAATTTTTGATGCGGAAAAATAAAATTACGGTGCTGAGCGGTAAGGGACGCGTGATTGGACCGTCTATATTTTCTCCTAAAAGCGGTGCAGTGGCTGTGGAACTAGAAGATGGTGAGATGGAGACGATTGTTCCGGCACACCTCATTATTGCAACAGGATCACGTCCGCGTGTGCTGCCTGGACTGGAGCCAGATGGCGAATTTATTCTGAGCAGTGACGAAGCATTGACTATGGAGAACCTGCCAGCATCCCTGATTATCGTGGGTGGTGGGGTCATTGGCGTGGAATGGGCTTCCATGCTAAATGATTTTGGCGTGGAGGTTACGGTGGTTGAGGCCGCGAATCGACTTATTCCTACGGAGGACGAGGACGTTTCGCGTGAAATGCAGCGCTTGTTAACCAAGCGTGGTGTCAAGGTGCTGACGGGGGCACAAGTGTTGGCTGAAACCTACGGCAAGGATGAGGAAGGCGTACAGATTGACGTGCAAAAAGGTGAAGAAACCGAAACCCTCAGTGTTTCCAAACTGCTCATTTCTGTAGGTCGTCAGGCGAATGTGGAAAATATCGGGCTGGAAAATACGGATATCCGCGTGGAGCGTGGCTTTATCTCGGTTAATGAGCATTTGCAGACAAATGAGCCACATATCTACGCCATCGGGGATTGCATCGGCGGCTTACAACTGGCCCATGCCGCGAGTCATGAAGGCTTGCAGGCAGTTCATCATTTGGCGGGCGAAGAGTTTCACAGCGTACCCAACTATATGATTCCGCGGTGTATTTACACACGTCCTGAAGCCGCAAGCGTCGGCTTGACGGAGCAGGAAGCCCGTGAACGTGGACACCAGGTGAAAACAGGGAAGTTCCCTTTCCAAGCTATCGGAAAATCGCTAGTATACGGTAGTCGAGACGGCTTCGTGAAAGTGGTGGCGGACCAGCAAACCAATGATATTCTTGGTGTACATATGATCGGTACGCATGTAACGGATCTGATCAGCGAGGCCGCTCTTGCGCAATTGCTGGATGCTACGCCGTGGGAAGTCGGACAGCTTATTCATCCGCATCCAACGTTGTCGGAGATTTTGGGAGAAGCGATGCTGGCAGTTGATGGACAAGCGATAGGCATATAAACGTTTCAAATAAATCGGTACTTTTCTTTTTGGGGCGAAAAGGATTATAATGGGGTTAGTCAGAGTTTAGTACCAGGTTTTAAGACAAGATGGTACTAGGTGCTGAAAGTAGGATGTTTGACATTTAAGGAGGTGCCTCAATGAGTTCTAAAGGCGCTGTAGACGCTGGCTTCAGACATGAGCAGCTGGGACTTACTCACGGACAAGTAATTGATATGTACAGATATATGTTGCTCGCAAGAAGATTTGACGAGCGCAACATGCTCCTGCAACGGGCAGGGAAAATTAATTTCCACGTTTCCGGCATTGGACAGGAAGCGGCACAAGTAGGTGCAGCTTTCGCTCTGGACCGGGAAAAGGACTATTTCCTTCCCTATTACCGGGATTACGGATTTGTGCTTGCAGTCGGCATGACGCCGCGGGAATTGATGCTGTCGGCATTTGCCAAGGCAGATGACCCTAATAGTGGAGGGCGCCAGATGCCAGGGCATTTTGGTAGTAAACGGCTGCGTATCGTGACAGGCTCCAGCCCAGTGACGACACAGGTTCCACATGCAGTGGGTGTTGCGTTGGCCGCCAAGATGCAGAAAAAGGATTTTGTGTCGTTTGTTACGTTTGGGGAAGGCTCCAGTAATCAGGGGGATTTTCACGAAGGCTGTAACTTTGCAGGTGTACAGAAGCTGCCAGTCATCATTATGTGTGAGAACAATCAATATGCAATATCGGTTCCGATTCATAAGCAGTTGGCAGGCAAGGTAAGCGACCGGGCATTGGGTTACGGATTCCCTGGTATTCGTGTCGACGGTAATGATGCGCTAGCCGTATATGCCGCGGTGAAGGAAGCACGTGAACGTGCTGTCCGCGGTGAAGGTCCTACGCTAATCGAAGCGATGATGTACCGTCTGTCCCCTCACTCCACCTCGGATAATGATCTGGCTTACCGGACCAAGGAGGAAGTGGATGAAAACTGGGCCAAGGACGGCGTAGCCCGCATGAAGAGTTACTTGATTGAATGCGGCATTTGGGACGAGGCCAAAGATGCAGATCTGTCGGCCGAGCTGCTGCTCGAAGTCAAGGAAGCCATTGAATATGCAGACAATGCGCCTTTTCCAAAGCCTGAAGATACGCTGCTGCATGTGTATGCTGATAGCGATGGGGAGGGTCGGTAACGATGGCGATTATGGAATATATTGATGCGATACGTCTTGCTATGAGAGAAGAAATGGAGCAGGATGAAACGGTTTTTGTATTAGGTGAGGACGTCGGCGTAAAAGGCGGTGTTTTTACAACGACTAAGGGGCTCATGGACCAATTCGGTGAGCAACGTGTCATGGATACGCCATTGGCAGAGTCGGCGATTGCAGGCGTTGCTATTGGTGCGGCGATGTACGGAATGAAGCCGATTGCCGAAATGCAATATTCGGACTTCATGCTGCCAGCGACGAATCAGATTATTAGTGAAGCGGCTAAAATCCGCTACCGCTCTAACAACGATTGGAATTGCCCTGTGGTGATCCGCGCCCCCATCGGTGGCGGTATTTTTGGTGGTTTATATCATTCTCAGTGTCCGGAATCTATCTTTTTTGGTACACCGGGTTTAAAAATTGTTGCTCCATTTACACCTTATGATGCCAAAGGATTGTTGAAAGCAGCCATTCGTGACCCTGATCCAGTGCTGTTTTTTGAAAATAAAAAATCCTACAAGCTGATTAAGGGTGAAGTGCCTGAGGATGATTATATCGTTCCAATTGGCAAGGCTAATCTGCTACGTGAGGGTGACGATATTACGGTCATCGGATATAGCCAGCCGTTGCATTTTGTTATGCAGGCAGCTGAGGAATTGGAGAAGGAAGAGGGCATTACCGCACATGTTGTGGATTTGCGCACACTCCAGCCTTTGGATCGCGAAGCCATTATTGAGGCTGCACGACATACAGGTAAGGTTTTAATCGTTCATGAGGACAACAAAACGGGCGGTATCGGTGCCGAAGTATCGGCTATTATTAATGAAGAGTGTCTGTTCGAACTGGATGCACCGATTGAGCGTCTGTGCGCTCCTGATGTGCCAGCCATGCCGATCAGTCCACCGATGGAGAAGTTTTATATGTTAAACAAGGATAAAGTAAAGGAAGCCATGCGTCGTCTCGCAATGTATTAATATAGAGCAGATTCGGGCGAAAGCATTCCAAAAGTGTAGTGGGGCAGCGATAAAACGCGCCCTTCTATGATGTTAAGGAGTTGAAAAAAATGTCAGACCAAACACAATGGAACGACGTGACCATGCCGCAATTGGCTGAATCGCTCGTATCAGCGACAATCGCCAAATGGCTGAAACAACCTGGTGATCCAGTAGAGCAATTCGAGCCAATTTGCGAGGTCATTACAGATAAAGTGAACGCAGAAATTCCCTCCACATTGGATGGGATTATGGGTGACCTGTTGGCAGAGGAAGGTCAGACGGTAGCGGTAGGCGAGTTGATTTGCCGTATCCAGACGAAGTCGGCTGCACCTACAGCATCAACAGGAGGGACACCTGCGGCACCAGCATCTCAAAGCAACGTGCAAGCACAATCCCAGCAGAGTGTTGGATCGGATCAGTCCATGCGCGGACGTTTTTCTCCAGCGGTCCAAACACTGGCTGCTGAGCACAATGTAGACCTAAGCAGAGTGCCAGGCACAGGCATGGGGGGAAGAATTACCCGCAAAGACGTGTTGAATTTTGTGCAGCAGGGCGGCTCTGCTCCAACTGGAGTGACTGGTCAGACGAGTGGAACCACGCAAGGACAAGGATCTCCTTTTACAGGACTCCAGCAGTCTGCCGTTCAGCATAGTGCACCAGTTCAAAATATGGACCCTGCGATTCCGGTGCGCAACAGCGGCATTCATTTAACGGAAGCTCCAAAAGTTCCTATGATCGAAGTTGAGGGTGGCAACAATAACAGATCCGAGTATTTTATTGATGTTACACCCATTCGTAGTGCAATTGCCCGCAATATGCGGCAAAGTGTTTCGGAAATTCCTCATGCCTGGACGACGATTGAAGTGGATGTGACCAATCTGGTGATGCTCCGCAACAAGATCAAAAACGAGTTCAAACAAAAAGAAGGCATCAATATTACGTATCTTGCTTTTCTCATGAAAGCAGTCGTGAATGCAATCAAGGAATATCCGATCATGAATTCGGTATGGGCAGTGGATAAAATTATCATCAAAAGAGACATCAATATTTCGTTGGCCGTAGGTACAGAGGACTCCGTTCTTACTCCTGTTATTAAAAAGGCCGATCAGAAAAATATTGCTGGCTTAGCTCGTGAAATTGACGATTTGGCACGTAAAACTCGCGAAGGTACACTCAAACTGGACGACATGCAGGGTGGAACGTTCACCGTCAACAACACAGGTTCCTTTGGTTCAATTTTATCTTATCCGGTGATTAACTATCCGCAGGCTGCAATTCTTACCTTTGAATCCATTGTCAAAAGACCAGTGGTTATTGATGATATGATTGCGGTGCGCTCAATGGCTAATCTGTGTCTGTCGCTGGATCATCGTATTTTAGATGGAGTGATTTGCGGACGATTCCTGCAACGGGTTAAAGAAAATCTAGAAGGCTACACCTTGGATACGAAGCTGTACTAATCATCCGAACAGTTAGGTAAATGGACGGAGAGGAAGTGACAGGCCGTGAATAGACGACCGCTTGATGTAACCTATACGAATAGGATGGAATATGCCCATGCTTGGGATGTCCAGAAGGAGATTGTGGGAAAGCTGGATGCGGGGGAGGCGAGAGAAACGCTTATGCTTCTCCAGCATCCACCAACCTACACCATTGGTTCCCAGAGGCATCCTGAGCATTTGCTCCTTACACCAGAGCAGCTGAAAGAGAAGGGAATCAGCGTCTTTCAGATTGATCGTGGGGGAGATATTACATATCATGGACCAGGGCAACTTGTCGGATATCCCCTACTTGTGCTTGGCAACCGAGAGGCGTTAAATCTGCACGGATACCTTCGAAGTCTGGAAGAAGTGATCATTCAGTTGCTGGCATCTTATGGGATTGAAGGGAGCCGTAAGCCTGAATATACGGGGGTATGGATCGGGAATCTTAAAATTGCGGCCATTGGTGTCAAATTTAACAAATGTAAGCACCGTCGAGGCTTCGTAACCAGCCATGGCTTTGCCTTTAACATCAAGTCAGGAATACAGCATGAGGGCTTTGAAGGCATTGTTCCGTGCGGAATTCAGGAATACGGTGTGACATCATTAGAGGACTGTACACAGCAGTCTTTTTCGGTGGAACAGATTGCGAAGGAAATTGTACCGTACTTTGAACAGCAATTTTCATTTGCTGCGCAATGGCAAACGCATTCCTTCCAATAAAGGTCAGGCGGGCAATTGTGTAATTAACACGGGAGCCCGCCTCTTTGCTTGTGCAGCAGCTCGTCTACACATAGCTTCAACGGATCTTGAAGTAGTTCAACCTTGAGCGATATAGCTATTATAGTGGCATAATAAACGGCTCAATCACCATGAACAGTGTAGAACCAATCATAGCTGCGAGCATAACGTAGACGAAAAAACGAACCCATTTTTTGTTAGACATGTGTAACTCCTTTAGGATAGGTTTAAGTCATAGATAAGAACATCTATCCGTATTGTAACGTAATCGGGAAAGAGAGGAAAGTTTAATGACAGTAGAGATAGTAAAAGACCGAATCGTACAGGAATTTATGGAACTCGTACAGGTGGATAGTGAAACGAAGCATGAACAGGAAATATCACGTGTTCTGAAAGAAAAGTTTAATGCACTTGGACTGGATGTCGTAGAAGACGATTCTCGCGAAAGAACGGGACATGGTTCGGGCAATTTGATTGTTACCTGGAAAGCGGAAGGTGTGGAGCAAGCACCCAAAATATTTTTCACCTGTCACATGGATACCGTGACTCCAGGCAAAGGAATCAAACCGCAGTTGGGTGAGGATGGCTGGATTCGCAGTGATGGTTCAACAATTCTGGGTGCGGACGACAAGGCTGGGATTGCTGCTTTGTTCGAGGCGATTCGTGTCGTGCGCGAGCAGAACATACCCCATGGTCAAATTCAGTTCGTGATTACGGCTGGCGAGGAATCTGGTTTAATGGGTGCACGGGCGATGAAGTCGGAAGTCCTGGATTCTGACTTCGGATACGCTTTGGATTCGAACGGTGAAGTCGGTTCTATTTGTATAGCTGCTCCCACACAGGCACGTATTGAAATGAGAATTACTGGAAAGTCCGCTCATGCGGGGGTCAATCCTGAAGATGGCATTAGTGCCATTCAAGTCGCTTCTAAAGCAATTTCTAAAATGAAATTGGGACGCATTGATAAGGAGACGACTGCTAACATCGGCAGTTTCGAGGGCGGCGGCGCGACGAATGTGGTCTGCGATTTTGTATTGATCCGTGCGGAGGCTCGCAGTATTGTACAGGAAAAGGTTAATCATCAAATTCAGCATATGCGTGAAGCGCTCGAAACCACTACGCGTGAATTTGGTGCTCAGGGAGAGTTCCGCAGTGAAGTCATCTATCCAGCATTCAGCTTTACGGAGCATGATGAAGTTGTACAGGTTGCACAGCGTGCCATTCAAGGACTGGGAATGGCAACATCAACCTTCCATTCCGGTGGCGGCTCAGATGCCAATGTATTCAACGGGCTTGGTATTCCAACGGTGAATTTGGCGGTAGGCTACCAGAACATCCACACCACAGAGGAAAAGATCAAGGCCGATGATCTAGTGAAGGTTGCTGAAGTAGTCGTAGCTCTGATCCAAGAAACTACAAAGTAAGACTTACTTCTTATATTTACAATATACCGAAAAAAGGGTTCAGGCTAAAGACAGGAACGTTGTTCCTCCTTTAGATCTGAACCTTTTTTGGAACAGTTAGCGAAGCAATAGTGGCTGTAGGTCCGTATTCCTTTTGCCATTGACGCAGGAGGGCTTGTATCTGCCAGGCTTTGCCGACGATATGGAGGGTGGTTTCAGTTCGGTAGCTTTTCATGTTCTGAAATCTCCTTATAGCAGAAGTTTTGATATACTACCCCCAGCATATGTCCCAAGTGGACAAGTTAGACTAATGTTGGAGATAATTAATAATGAAAGAAAGATAGAAGACGAAGGAGGCAACATGTCTGATGAACGACCAAACGAACGAACAAGTGAACAATCCAACAAACAATACACTTCGCAAGCCTTATTCCAATCCTGCGCTGGAGGAAAAGACCGTGTCCACACAGCCTATTTTTGAAGGAAAGGTCATTACGGTACAGGTAGACACGGTAGAGCTTCCCGACGGTTCCACTGGAAAGCGTGAAATCGTAAAGCATCCAGGTGCGGTGGCAGTTTTAGCTCTGCATGAGGGGAAAATGCTGGTCGTGGACCAGTACAGACAAGCTATGGGGCGATGTGAGGTTGAAATCCCCGCAGGCAAGCTGGAGCGAGGTGAAGACCCGCTGGAAGCAGCGGGACGTGAATTGAGAGAAGAAACAGGCTATACAGCCAAATCGCTGAAGCTGCTGCACTCTTTTTATACATCTCCTGGCTTTGCGGATGAAATCATACATCTGTATGTGGCCGAAGACCTGGAGCGAGGTGAGATGGAACCGGATGAGGATGAATTTCTGGAGCTATTTGAAGTGGCCCTGGAAGAAGCGCACACGCTTATTCGTGAAGGACGCATTAGTGATGCCAAAACGATTCTGGCCGTCTATGCATGGCAACTTCGCCAACAAACAGGGAGCTTCTAAGCGGATGGATACAAATATAATAGAACTTAACAACTACTTTGCAGACCTGCATATTCATATTGGCAGAACGGAGAAAGGAGCTCCAGTCAAAATTAGTGGTAGCCGTGATCTAACGTTTGCCAATATAGCCAAGGAAGCCTCCGGTCGCAAAGGGATTGGGCTCATCGGGATTATTGACTGCCATGCGCCTAATGTACAGGAAGATATTCGTAGCTATTTGCATACAGGTGAAATGGAAGAAATCAGCGGTGGTGGCATCGCATACAGGGATACAGTGATTCTACTTGGCACGGAGCTGGAAATACGGGCTGAAGGTCATCCCGAAGCACACGTACTGGCTTATTTTCCTGATCTGGCGGCGATGGAGGATTTTACCCAATGGCTGAGTAAGCATATGAAAAATGTCAATCTCAGCTCACAACGGATCTACGCACCGCCACGTGAGTTGCAGCAGCAAATTTACGGTCGTGGAGGCATTATGGTGCCTGCGCATGTGTTCACTCCGCATAAGGGCATTTACGGCAGTTCTGCAGCTCGTATGGAGGAACTGCTGGATATGGAGCTCATTAGCGGGGTGGAACTGGGGCTGAGCGCAGATTCATCTATGGCTGGTTTGATTTCTGAGCTGGATCGTTTCAGCTTTCTCACGAATTCAGATGCCCACTCACTCGGGAAAATTGGACGAGAGTACAACAAATTATCATTGGCGAAGCCGAGTTTTGATGAATTCAGGATGGCTTTGGAGCGGCGTGAAGGACGACGAGTGTGTGCCAACTACGGTTTGAATCCCAAACTTGGAAAATACCATCGCTCTTACTGTCAAAGCTGCGGTACGATTATTGATGAGCAGCAGATGGCGGACGAACGTTGCCCTAACTGTGGGCATACCAAGCTGGTGCGGGGTGTGCTCGATCGAATCTGGAGCATTGCCGATCGTGAACAGCCTGTAATTCCCTCCCATCGTCCTCCTTACATTTACCAGATTCCGCTGGAATTTATTCCAGGCTTGGGTAAAGCCAAGCTGAACCAGCTGTTAGCAGCCTTCGGAACAGAAATGAATATTTTACATGAGGTTACGCAAGAGGAACTGTCAGAGGTCGTCGGTAAAGTGTTGGCAGAGCAGATTGTGCTTTCACGCGAAGGACGCCTGGCGCTGGTATCCGGTGGTGGTGGAACATACGGAAAAATAGCGAAGTCCTAGTAAAGTGTCCTAGTCAAGTCTTGTCTCCCTAAAAAGGCATATCAGCGTCTGCTTGTTCATAACCATAAAATATCTCTGCCGTTGGCTTGGCGCATCATTCGTGATGTTAGATTTGCAGCGAAAGCTGCCCCATTTCTAGCCATCAGCCGTCGGATTACGGTTGTTTTTTGGACAAACAAGCAGATGAAAGGGGCAGGACCCGATGCAATGGTTTCGTCATACGTTAAAGGATCAGACGCCGTATTATGTTTTCTTGGCTGTACTGTTTCTAGTGGGAGTTGTTTTTGGCGCACTCATGGTAAATGCACTCTCCCTGGAACAGTTACAGGATTTGTCCCGTTACCTGAAGGATTTTTTTGTGACGGTCAATCAAAACAAGCAGGGCTTTGCTGATTCGCAGGCGGCCTCGACCTTTTGGGACAGCGTATCACTACATCTTAAATGGGTGGGCCTCATCTGGGTATGCGGGCTTTCGGTCATCGGACTCCCAGGTATTCTTGTATTGAATTTTCTCAAGGGTGTGCTGATCGGATTTTCTGTAGGTTATATGGTAGGGCAATATTCGTGGAAAGGACTATTATTTTCATTGGTTTCCGTTGCTCCACATAACCTGCTCGTGATTCCGGTACTGCTCGTCTGTAGTGTGGCTGCGATGACTTTTTCCATTCATATGATCAAAACTAAAATACTTGCTACTCGGCCATCAGACGGGATGTTGCGTCCGTTGCTTTCTTACGCAGGATTGACTGCTGTGATGATGGTGCTGCTTATCGGCAGCGCATCCTTTGAAACCTGGGTCACCCCGGTTATGATGCAATGGGTCACTCCTATGCTGACGGCTTCCGTGACATCTTGATCTCATTTCAAAATGTTTGACTTTATTTGTATAGACCCCCTATAATAATAGGAGTGAAAAAAAGTGCAGTAGGCAGTAGCTTTGCAGGGGGAGGGAGACACATGGAAGCACGGATCGAAAAAATTAAGCAGCAGCTGCAATCCCAGGGCTACAAACTAACGCCTCAGCGGGAAGCCACCGTCAGAGTTTTACTTGAGAACGAAGATGATCATCTGAGTGCGGAAGATGTATTTATGCTCGTCAAAGAAAAAGCTCCCGAAATCGGTCTGGCAACCGTATACCGTACCCTAGAACTGCTAAGTGAACTGCATGTCGTGGAGAAAATTAATTTTGGCGATGGCGTTGCGCGTTATGACTTACGCGGCGATACAGCCAAACATCACCACCACCATTTGATATGTGTGCAGTGCGGCAGTGTAGATGAAATACTGGAAGATTGGCTTGGACCGTTAGAGGAGCGTTTGGAACGGGAATATAATTTTACTGTAGTGGATCATCGTTTGGACTTCCACGGTATTTGTTATCGTTGTAAGGCGAAGAACGATACAACTGCCCAGAAATCCTCGGGCAAAACCAAGAAAAACAAATCCCAGGATTAATAAGCTGACACCCAAGCTCTCACCGACGAAGACGCGTTCGGGGGAGCTTTTTTGGTTCGGAATTTACTGTGTAGGACCAAGTGGTATAAAACAGAATAGCTTGTCATACCCTTCCATAGAGAGCCCTACATAGGGACTATATTTTGGGAAGGCGGCTGATCCACATGGTACTATCATTACGGAGAGGACTAC
Source organism: Paenibacillus polymyxa M1 (assembly GCF_000237325.1). NCBI lineage: Bacteria > Bacillati > Bacillota > Bacilli > Caryophanales > Paenibacillaceae > Paenibacillus > Paenibacillus polymyxa. Next base: position 3,472,513 of record NC_017542.1, on the reverse strand, counting down.
AATGGCTGCGCTTGCTGATATTGTTCGGGGTGTTGGCATGTATGTTCTTTTATAGCCTCAGGCTGTTTACAGATTGGATAACACCTGTAGATCATTACCGAATACCGGAAGGACATGCAGTTAAGGTATTTGGCGGACAAACAGTGAATGAAGGGTCCGAGCAACGAATCGGAGTGTTGGAACGTTTACGTTTCTTTTATTGGTATGGTGAGTAGTCTATGTAATCTTCACGATGAGATGATGATATGAAGGCCGCACACGAAGAAGCAGGCGCAACAACTTGAATCGCTGTATGCAGGACAAGGAGACTTTTGGAACTCATGAAAATGTATATTCAACCTTTCGTTCAATATATGGAAGAGGAAAAAGGTTTGTCGCGCAGCACATTGGAAGCGTATCAGCGGGACGTACAGCAGTTTGCCGAATTCGCAGAAAGCTGTGGCCTTGAGCAGCCGGACAATGTACAGCGGTCACATCTGGTGCTGTATTTGGGGCATCTGAAGGAACAGGGAAAAGCCGCGGCGACAATTTCACGTAGCGTCGCCTCGATACGCTCCTTTTTTCATTTTCTCATTCGGGAGGGAATCGCAATCCATGACCCGTCCGTTCTGGTGGAACTGCCCAAAGCCACTAAAAAGAAGCCCTCGGTGTTGACGCAGGATGAAATAGAGCGTTTACTGGCAGCGCCGGATGTGAGTGCCCCGCAGGGGGGACGAGATAAGGCCATGCTAGAGTTGTTGTATGCGACGGGCATCCGCGTATCAGAGCTGATTGCCCTGAACGTGTGTGATGTGCGCATAGATTTGCGCTTTGTACACTGTGGCGGTGAGGCGGGCAAGGAGCGTGTTGTACCGATCAGTCGTGAGGCATCACAGTGGGCACAAGCCTACTTGGACGAGCAGCGTCCAGCGTTGCTGCGACCCGGGCAGGGTGAAGAGGCTCAGACAAAGCAGGAAGCCTTGTTCTTGAATGTATCGGGTCAGCGGCTCAGTAGACAGGGCTTCTGGAAAATAATTAAGAAGTACGCTCAGGAAGCAGGCATAAGCAAGGATATCACGCCCCATACGCTGCGGCACTCCTTTGCGGTACATATGCTGGAGGGCGGAGCGGACTTACGCTCTGTACAGGAAATGCTGGGTCATGCTGATCTAGCAACGACGCAGGTATATGCACAGACCGCTAGACGGAACATGAAGGAAGTATATGAAATGCATCACCCGCACGGCGGTAACCGCACTTCTCATGATAGCAAGGATCAAACGTAACGTCGCTTTGCTATTATAGAAAATGTGATAATGACTATAACTTTACGATTGTACAAGTCAGGAGAGATATTTATGTCAACAGCCAACCAAGCTACAATTCAGGAAGCAGCAGACTATATCCGTGCCAAGAGCGGAATAACTCCAGAGATTGGTCTTATTCTGGGATCGGGCCTCGGTATTTTGGCAGATTTGATTCAAGATGGAGTTAGTATTCCCTATCAGGATATTCCCCATTTTCCCGTATCAACGGTAGAAGGCCACGAGGGGGAGTTACTGTTAGGCACTATTGAAGGTCGCGCTGTCGTCATGATGAAGGGGCGCTTTCATATGTATGAGGGCTATGGCCCGCAACTGACGGCTTTTCCTGTTCGGGTAATGAAGCAGCTCGGGATTCAAAGCCTACTCGTGACAAATGCGGCAGGTGGTGTAAACACTTCCTACAAAGCGGGCGATCTGATGGTCATCTCGGATCATCTGAATCTGACCGGACAAAATCCGCTGATTGGACCGAACGATGCTGCTCTGGGTGTTCGCTTCCCAGACATGTCAGAGGCATACAGCCGCCGCTTGCGTGAAATTGCCAAACAAACAGCTACCCAACAAGGCTTCAGCCTGCAGGAAGGTATATATGCCGGATTGCTGGGACCCAACTATGAGACACCTGCTGAAATCGTTATGCTGCGTACACTGGGGGCAGATGCAGTAGGGATGTCGACCGTGTCTGAGGTTATCGTAGCTCGTCATGCGGGGATTGAGGTTTTGGGCTTCTCCTGTATTACCAATATGGCTGCAGGCATTCTGGACCAGCCTTTGTCTCATGGTGAAGTGATGGAGACGGCAGAGAAGGTACGTGAACAATTTCTGAAATTGGTACTGGCGATTATTCCACAAATGTAGATTAAGTATAATTTTCCATTCGAAACGGTGGTTATATTCAAAGAACCCCATATCCGAGCGCCTTTTGATGGCGTGGGATACGGGGTTCTTTTACATACCGCGGTTGAGCTGAGTAAGATTGCCTAGTGAAGAGGGCGTGTGCTCCATACAGCTGTATTCGCTTTTTCTGCTACAGTTAGTCTATGTCGCTCTTGCACCTTGATCACAATGACCATGAATATAATCCAGTAGATGGATAATGAGTTCAGAAAACGGCTATCCGTTATATTGTTTAACACGATGAACAGGAAAAAGACGGCTGCCGTCAGCCAAGTATACATATCTGTTTTGCCAATTCTGAATTTAAATAAGGTAGTTACGACGAGTATAACCGTTGCCAGTAGTCCTATGAGACCCACATCGATCCACAGATCTCGAAAGCCGCTATGGCTGCTGGTCAGATCAAAGCGGATGCCGTTCGCATAAATGCTGGGCCGGGCTGCCCAGAAGGAGCCATAACCATGGCCGAACCAGTAGTGGCTCTGAATAGCACCATCAATTCCCAGCCAGATTTCCGTTCTTCCGGTTAAGGTTGTTGTTTTTCCGAATTCCGAGGCAATGGCATCTCCATAAGTAAAGGTAAGTGCCAAACCCAAAAGAACAAGTAGGCAGGAACAGCTAACAAAGAACCCCCGCAACGCGATGCTTCGAATTCTTTTGAATAGCAATATAAACAAAATAAATACGAACAGTGAAGATGTCAGCACCAATGAGGTGGTAGATTGGCATTCGATGAGTAATAAGGCATTGAGTAAGATGAAGCCAATATGTAAAGCTTTGCGTGTGCCCCTGAAAAAATAAATGACATGTGAAACAAAACTTAACAGAGAGAGGGTTCCAAGTGTATTTTTATGGCCGGAGATTCCCTTCCACAGTCCAGTATGTTCTACACCGCCATGAATGGCAAAGGAAGGAACGAGTACAACGGCGAGTAGATTGAGTACGCTCAGGATACTTAATGTAACGACTAAGAGGCGTATGCAGCCCTGTGTTGTATAATGGGTGACCAGATAAAGTCCAAAGGTAGAGAAGGCAATAAATTTGAGAACCATGAGCACGGAAGAAGTCTGCTCTTGTTCAGCCCATATACAGGAGGCGGCGATGTACATCATGAGTAAAGTCAGCAACGGATTATCAGCTAGGGTTGCGATTAATGACTTGAGTGAAGGCAGAAGCATGGTGTAGCTAAACAACAAGATAAGCAGGGAAATCGTGATCACTCTGGGAGACAAACCCTGACAGGCAAAGGGGATCGAGAAAGCCAGTAAACCGGCTACTGTGAGTATGTGTTTCACGGTTTCACCGCCTAGATACGTTATGTATCTATAATATACAAAATGTATCTCCTTGTACAATCATATAAAATATTTATTTTCATTTTTCACGATCCTAGAGCAAGCCTTATTGTGCATATACTCAGTCCATGCTAAGAAAATGAAGAATTCTTCGGCATAGTCTGAAAGTATTTTCACGTTTTTAACAATGGGGGTGTTTGGATGGCAGATTTTACAGACCGATTGAAGTTGAATTTGAGTGGTACGGGCAAAGAGTTAACGCCTCAGCAGTTAAATGACAATTTTAAAGCCATTGAAAAAGAATTCATGGAACGCAGTGTAAACGTAAGCTGGTTTGGAGCTGCTGGTGATGGTATTCAGGACGACACGGCAGCTTTGCAAGAATTGATTAACAAGACCCCCGATTACTCCATTCTTCACATCCCCAGCGGCCGATACAAAATAACATCTACCCTTCAGATTCGGAAGCAGGGTATGCGCATTTTTGGGATTCATAAGGGCAGATACCGACAGGGTAAGGGAGTTACGTCGATTGAATATTATGGTACGGGTCCTTGTTTCCAAATTGGAGACGAAAGTCTGCCATCGTTTAGTGGCTTTCAAAATGTGCAGTTCCATGACTTATCGATCCGGTACGAAGGGATCGACAGAGCTACCTTAAATAATCCGTTTTCGCAGTCAGTGAAGCGCGGGTATTATGGCAAAGGTACTTTGGGCATTCGGGATTGGAGGGGCGGCGGCGTTGTCCTGGATAACGTGTTGATTGAGCATTTTGAAACGGCTTTTTGGGGCTATGAAAGTGATGTGAACTTATTTAAATGCACGGAGATAAATTACAATAAAATAGGGATTCACTTGCAGAACAGAAGTTCACAGTTTACAAGCATTGCGCTTTTTACGCTCGGAAACGATACGGCGCTGGACTTGAATAGTTCTAACGGGGCGAGATTTATGGCTAGCCAGCACATTAAGGATGGGAGCTCCAGTGATATTCCCATTCTAATAAATGATTTTATGAATGCAGAATTTATAGGCTGCTGGTTTGAAGGACTAAGCAGAGAACACAAGGTGACAGTACCTTCTTTTATTCAAATTGGTGCTACGAAAGAAACCAAAAATGTTGCCTTGCGCGACTCTATTTTGGCGATAGCAGACAAATACGATGACACCCAATCAGTGTGCAATTATTTTGTGGATGTGGTCATTGGCAAAAAAGTTTTGGTGGACGAGGTGGGCGGATATCCCCGTAATCTAAAACAGCTTATTTGTTTCTCTGGTAGCTCCTCCACACAGCAGGTGACACTTCGCTCACATTTGGATTTTAGTTATAGCAATCATCGTTATGACGAGAATAATGGGACAGGGCAAGCGTTGTTACTCGTAGAGAAATATTCGAATAATGGTATTGAACATTTGAATGAAACCTTTGTCAAAGCCTACCTTGGTTCAAGGCAAAATATCCCTGCGGGTAGCTGGCAGAAAGTAAGGTTCAATCAAATCAATCATGATGAGTTGACCGAATTCGATGGTTCGAATAGTCGGTGGCGAGCCAAGCGAGCTGGGAAATACAGAATACAAGTCTACGTTTCGACCGATCCCCAAGTAGATGGTAACCGGACACGGCTGGCACTTCACCTGAATGATGAGCAGCTTGCCGGAAGTTCTGCTTATGCATATCTCGATGACAGGGTGATTGGCGGGCTGAACTATGGTGCATTGAGTGGAGCAATGGAACTTAGACTTGAAGCGAATTCTTTTATTGATATACGGGTGTTTAGTCAAAATGCAGTGGATATTTTACCGGGTGGAGGTATTACATACCTCACCGTTAGCCGGATTTGAACGATTTTTATAGATCCTGTTACAGACGATACATGTTGTGTCATTTATAGATTGGAAAATAGCACCATGCTGGCTCAGCTTGGTGCTATTTGATGTTTTTATTCATATGGAATATTTTTCTTTCAATCTGACGACAATGGTTAGCAGCACGCGAATAGATCGGGGAGATCAGTAAATGGGCTCCGATGCTTTACGCCAATATGTTGAGGAGGGGACCGATTGTGAAGAAAAAAGTGGTGGCGTTCATCCTGGCTTGTCTGGTAGCCTTGACTGCCGTCCCTGTCGGCGGTTGGGCCGAAGAAAGCAGACCTGAAAGCAAAACCAAAGTAGGATCAGCAGCTGAGCTGGCTCCCGAGGCTCTTTCGGCGATCTTGATGGATGCAGATACAGGCACAGTCATCTATGAAAAAAACAGTCGTGAAAAGCTTCCTCCAGCAAGCATCACTAAGATCATGACGATGCTGCTAACAATGGAGGCCATTCATGATGGCAAGCTCAAGCTGACCGATAAAGTACGGGCCAGTGAGTATGCGTCTTCAATGGGAGGCTCACAAATTTTCTTGGAGCCGGGAGAAGAAATGACGGTCGATGAGATGCTGAAGGGAATTGCGATGGCTTCGGGCAACGACGCCTCTGTAGCGATGGCGGAGAAAATTGCGGGGTCTGAACAGGCTTTTGTCGAGATGATGAATGCCAAGGTGCAGCAGCTCGGACTCAAAGATACGCATTTTGCCAATTGCAACGGTTTACCCGTAGAAAATCACTATTCCTCTGCGCATGATATTGCGGTTATGAGCCGGGAACTGTTGAAATATCCACAAATTACGAAATATACGGGAGCGTATCAGGACTATTTGCGCAAATCCTCGGTCAAGCCCTTTTGGCTGGTGAATACGAATAAGCTTGTTCGCTTCTATACCGGAGCAGACGGTCTGAAAACGGGCTATACGTCAGAAGCAAAGTTCTGCCTTTCCGCTACGGCGAAGCGTGATGGCTTACGTGTCGTAGCTGTCGTACTCGGTGAGCCGAACACGAAGATACGCAACAATGAGGTTTCTTCCATGTTCGACTACGCATTTTCTCAATATACAATGAAATCCATATATAAACCAGGTGAAAAGCTGGGCAGTGTAAAAGTTGAAAAAGGTGTATTACCAGAGCTGGAAATTCAGGCGGACCGTTCTTACAGTGTGCTGGTGAAAAAAGGCGGCAACAAACAAACACTGCGTCACGAGCTGCAACTGACTCCAAGCCTTAAAGCTCCTGTCCGGGTGGGTGACCCCGTTGGTAAGCTGGTCGTCTATCAGGATGGACAACGCCTTAAGGAGTTTAATATCACTTCTCCTGTGGCGATCGAGAAGGCCGGCTGGTGGAAATTGTTTAAACGTACCATGTCAAACCTATTTTCTTTGTAGATTTTACGGGGTTTTCTTCTAGTTTTGTCGGAGGGCAGGAATCGTCTGCGACTACGTAGAAATCCTTGTCCAAGACCGGGAGGAGAGTGAGCAAGCATGAACCTGCAAATTGAAATGGAGCATCACCGGGGAGTACTTATTGTAAGGCTGTCTGGTGAACTTGATCACCATACGTCGGATATGGTCCGTATGCAAATGGATGAGGCGATTCAACGCCGGCAATGCGAACATATCGTGCTCAGCCTGAAGAATCTTCAGTTTATGGATAGTTCCGGCCTTGGCGTTATCTTGGGACGATACAAACTGATCAAGCAAAAGGGTGGGAAAATGGCAGTCTGTGATGTCAATCCGCCGGTACATCGATTGCTGGATATGTCAGGCTTATTTAAAATCATGCCCATCTATGACAACGAGGGAAATGCGCTCACGGAATTGGAGGTTGTGTCATGAGAGAAGGCACGGGGAACAATTTCATGAGCTTGCAGTTTGCCGCCAAATCGGAAAATGAAGCATTTGCCCGTGTGGCTGTGGCAGCCTTTATTTCCAGGCTTGATCCCACGATGGATGAGCTTAGCGATTTGAAGACCGTCGTGTCTGAAGCGGTGACAAACAGTATTATTCATGGCTATGACAGCGATCCGTCAGGTGTTGTAACGATTAAAGTTGGGATTGAAGCGGACGTGATCACGTTAGTCGTTGAGGATGCAGGACGGGGAATTGAGGATCTGGAGCTGGCCAAGCAGCCTCTCTATACGTCCAAGCCTGAATTGGAACGCTCTGGGATGGGCTTTACGATTATGGAAAATTTCATGGATGAGTTCGAAGCAGTCAGTGAGCCGGGCGGAGGCACGTCGGTCCGGATGAAGAAAAGGATTGAATCCAAGAAAGCTTTATATAATTAGGAGTTGATCCTATGGAAGCAGGAGGAAAAAAAACTTCGCACAGCTATTTGGAGGATACAGAGGTCAAGCGGCTTATTGCACTGAGCCAATCTGGTGATAATGATGCTCGTGAGACACTGGTCAATAGTAATATCCGGCTCGTCTGGTCTGTCGTGCAGCGCTTTATGAACCGGGGGTATGAACCTGACGATCTTTTTCAAATTGGTTGCATCGGATTGTTAAAATCGGTGGATAAATTCGATCTCAGCTACGAAGTCAAATTTTCAACATATGCGGTGCCGATGATTATCGGTGAGATTCAACGGTTCCTTCGAGATGACGGTACACTCAAGGTTAGCCGTTCCTTGAAGGAAACAGCCAATAAGGTTCGCAAAATGAAGGACGAGCTATCCAAACGGCTCAATCGTCTGCCTACAGTCAAGGAGGTTGCTGATGAGCTGGGAGTGACACCGGAGGATGTTGTTTTTGCGCAGGAGGCGAATAAGCCTCCTACCTCGATTCACGAAACGGTGTTTGAAAATGATGGGGACCCGATTACACTTATGGATCAGATTGCCGACGAATCACAGGAAAGATGGTTCGACAAGCTGGCGCTGAATGAGGCCATTGACGGATTATCTGAGCGGGAGCGATTGATTGTGTACTTGCGTTATTATCGGGATCAGACTCAATCAGAGGTTGCAAGTCGTCTTGGTATTTCTCAGGTGCAGGTATCACGATTGGAAAAAAAGATTTTACAACTAATCCGCGATCAGATTGCCCAATAATAAAGGGCAGGATTTTAGTAAAACTTTATGCTTACGCATTTTAAAGGGTATTCCAAAGCCATTTTAATGGCCAGGAGTACTCTTTTTTGCGTGCAACAAAAGACAATACACAGAATAGGTTTGCTTGCTTCACTCCATACTAATCGGTAATTACGAGGATAAGGAGGGAATCGGATGAATCATAGTCCGGCTCCTATTGTCTACTTGCGGCTCCGCAGCCGTGTGCGTATGATCCAAGGGCAGGATTTACATTTGGGCGATGTAGCCCATCTGCTGACGGAGCCCGAATGGGAAAAGGATCTGCTTGAACTTGTTCTCAAGCGGCCGCAGAAGCAGGACGG